>NZ_JBFAUH010000037.1:0-66823 GCF_040679095.1 Streptomyces sp. NPDC052496 | reverse complement strand
CGGGCGACGTACACGGTGCCGAGGAGTGACCCCTGTGTGGCCCCGAGCCCCCACCCACCGGACCCATCGCGCACACGGCGCACCCCCACAAGGCCTCCCCCACCAGGCCCGGCCAGCGCCACACAAGCCCGTCCGGCGATTGAGGACAACAGGAACCCCAGCCACAACAAACCGGCACTACGCCAACATCGCCGCCGCCGTGAACAGCTCCACCCCCGCCCGCACAGCCCCCTCATCCGCGTCGAAGTCCCCCCGGTGGAGGTCGTAGCGGGCATTACTCCCGGGCGGGCGTACGCCCAGGCGTGCCATGGAGCCCGGTACCCGCTCCAGGTACCAGGAGAAATCTTCCCCGCCGAGCGACTGCTCCGTGCCCTCGATCGCATGCGACCCGCGCCGCGCGGCCATCGCGTCATGGAGGAGCTGGGTGGACACCGGTTCGTTCACCACCGGCGGCACCCCCCGCACATAGTTGACCTGGCACTTCGCCCCGTACAGCGAAGCGACCTCGTCGACCGCCGCATGCACGAGGTCCGGCGCGTCGCGCCACGCGTCCAGGTCCAGGCAGCGCACCGTCCCGGCCAGCTCCGCGTGCTGCGGGATGACGTTGCAGGCGTGGCCCACGTCCATGCGGCCCCAGGTCACCGCGAGCCCGGCCCGCGTGTCGACCCGGCGGGACAGCAGCGCGGGCACGTCGACGACGATCCGGGCGGCGGCGGTGACGAGGTCGGTGGTCAGGTGGGGGCGGGCCGTGTGGCCGCCGGGCCCGTCGAGGGTGACCTCCAGGCGGTCGCAGGCGGAGGTGATCGCTCCCGTACGCAGTCCGATGCGCCCCGCGTCCACCCGAGGGTCGCAGTGCACGGCGAGGATGCGCCCCACCCCGTCCAGCACCCCGGCGCCGATCGCGTCGGTGGCGCCGCCGGGCAGGACTTCCTCGGCGGGCTGGAAGAGCAGCCGTACGGGACGGGGCAGCCGTCCTTCGCGGGCCAGCTCGGCGAGGACCAGGCCGGCACCGAGGACGACGGTGGTGTGGACGTCGTGGCCGCACGCGTGGGCGCGGTTCGGGACGGTGGAACGGTACGGCACCGTCTTCACGTCAGGGATCGGCAGCGCGTCGATGTCGGCGCGCAGGGCGAGCAGCGGCTGCCCGCCGTCCCAGGGGGCGAGGCCGGGCGTGATGTCACAGATCAGGCCGGTGCCGATGGACAGGACGCGTGGTGTGAGGCCGGCCCGCTCCAGCCGCGCCTTGAGCGCGGCGGTGGTGCGGAACTCCTGGTTGCCGAGCTCGGGGTGCATGTGCAAGTCGCGGCGGAAGGCGATCAGTTCGGCGCACAGCTCATCCGGCAGCGCGCCGGGCAGCGGTCCCCCGGCGGGGGCGTCATCGGTTTCGGCCTCGCGGGACATCAAGTGGTTCACCCGTTGAAGGGTACGGGGGCGAGTGGGGCAACTGTCCCTCGATCAACAAAAGTTCAGCCCGTTAGGGGAAGGAAATCTAGGCCGCCCGGCGCATGGAGCGGTCATCACGGGGGTATCACTACCGGTTCCGCTTCTTTCCGGAACCACCGGCGCCGGATACCTCACGACGACGGCGCCACATCCGACGCGTCACCCGGCTCCGACGGCGCCGAAAGCGCCCTCGGCAACCGCCGCACCCCTCGCGCCGTCCCCGTCACCCCGGACAGAAACCCCTCGGCGCGCGGCGACGCGTCGCTGGTCAGCCACGCCGGGTCGATGTCGCAGACGGCCACGCCGACCCCCGTTCCGGCGAGCGCGAGCGGCAGCGTGTGGACGACGGTGGAGGGGAAGCTCAGGACGAGGCGGCCGACCGGGCCGCGCCGGGTGATGAGTTCCAGCGGCAGGTCGGGGCGTACCACTTCCAGACCGGTCTCGACGGCGATCCGGTGGAGCTTGGCGGTGGACTCGCGCCGGTGGGCGAAGTAGCGGGTGGCGCCGTGGACACGGGCGAGCGAGGCGACGGCCGTCACGTAGCGGTCGGGGTCGACGACGCCGGTCTCGACGAGGGAGGTGCCGACGATGTCCGCGCCGCGGGTCAGCCGGGGCGGCCCGAACCGCCGTCTGGTCCAGGCGAATTCGTTCGAGAGGAGGTGGACGCCCGGGGGCGGCTCGACGGGCATGGCGGTGAACAGGTTGACGGTGCGGTGGCGTGCCCCGGGAGTGAGCCGGCGGCGGGCGGCGGCCGAGAACGGCGCGAAGAGCACGTCGCGCGGCCCGCGCCCGCCGCCGTGCCGGTGCCACCGTACGAGGCGTTCGCCGTTGGCCAGTTGGGTGATGAATTCCATCGTGGCCGTGCCGTCGTCGACCACGACCAGGTGGCGGGCGCGGGTGAGCGTCAGCAGGAGCTGGACGTAGCGGGAGAAGGGGTCGCCGATGACGACGCGGCCGGCCCGCCGCAGTCGGGGCGTGAGGCCGCCGATGGTGCGCAGGGGCGCGGACGCTCCCTCGCGTGCCTCTTCCCACCGTACGGAGAAGCCTTCGTCGCGGGCGAGTTCGGCCATCCGGCGGAGCTGGCCACGGGTCATCGGGTCGTGCGGGGCGAGGACGACGACGGTGAGGTCCGTGGCCTGTTCGCCGTACGCCCATTCCAGGACGTTCAGGAGCTGTACCGGGCTCTCGACGAAGGCGAGGGTGCCCCGCGCCCCGGCGTCGGCCCCGGTGTCGGTCCCGGCCCCGCCCCCGTCTTCGGCCCTGGCCGCGGCCCGGCCCGCGCCGGACCCGCGGCGGTGGTGCTGCCGGGGCACCCCCAGGAGGCGGCGGACGGGAGTCCCCACCGCCTCCTGGGGCGGGCCACCGGCCCCGTCTGGTGAGCTCACGGTGTGTACGTCCCGTTCGTCAGGCGTCTGGAGCCGCAGCGCGCGGGCGGGCGCGGCCGTACGGGCAGGGGCGGGGGTACCTGCACGGATACGGGTACGGGCACCGGCACGGATGCGGGTTCAGGCCGAGACCGGCTCGCGGTCGTCGGCCTCCGCCTCGGCGACGACACCGGCGACGCGGCGCAGCTTCTTCATCGGGCCCAGCTCGCTCTCGTAGACCTTCTTGACGCCGTCGCCGAGGGAGTCCTCGATGGTGCGGATGTCGCGGACCAGGCGGGTCAGGCCCTGCGGTTCGACGGAGGCGGCCTGGTCGGAGCCCCACATGGCGCGGTCGAGGGTGATGTGGCGCTCGACGAAGGCGGCGCCGAGGGCGACGGCGGCGAGGGTGGTCTGCAGGCCGGTCTCGTGGCCGCTGTAGCCGATCGGGACGTTGGGGTACTCGGCCTGGAGGGTGTGGATCATGCGCAGATTCAGCTCTTCGGCCTTGGCGGGGTAGGTCGAAGTGGCGTGGCACAGGACGATGTTGTCGCTGCCCAGGACCTCGACGGCGTGCCGGATCTGCTTGGGGGTGGACATGCCGGTGGAGAGGATCACCGTACGGCCGGTGGCGCGCATGGCGCGCAGCAGCTCGTCGTCGGTGAGGGAGGCGGAGGCGACCTTGTAGCAGGGGACGTCGAACTTCTCCAGGAAGGCGACGGACTCCACGTCCCAGGGGGAGGCGAACCAGGCGATGGAGCGCTTCTTGGCGTACTCGTCGATGGCGCGGTAGCCGTCCTCGTCGAACTCCACGCGGTGGCGGTAGTCGATGTAGGTCATCCGGCCCCAGGGGGTGTCGCGCTCGATGTCCCACTGGTCGCGCGGGGTGCAGATCTCGGGGGTGCGCTTCTGGAACTTCACGGCGTCGCAGCCGGCGTCCGCGGCGGCGTCGATCAGCGCGAAGGCGTTCTCCAGGTCGCCGTTGTGGTTGATGCCGATCTCACCGGTGACGTAGACGGGGCGGCCGGGACCGACGAGCCGGTCGCCGAGGGTGCGCAGGCGGGAGTTGCTGGTCATGAGGGTGAGTTCCTTACCTGGTCAGAGGGTGGGGCCGAGGATCCACGAGGCGATCTCGCGGATCGCGCCGCTGCCTCCGGGGGTGGAGGTGACGGCGCGGGCGGCGCCGCGTACGACGTCGTGGGCGCCGGCGACCGCCACGGGCCAGCCGACGAGGCCGAAGCACGGGAGGTCGTTGACGTCGTTGCCGACGTAGAGCACGCGCTCGGGCGCGATGCCCTGTTCCTCGCACCACTGTTTGAGGGCGAGGTCCTTGCGGTCGATGCCGTGGAGTACGGGCAGGCGCAGTTTGTCCGCCCGTGCGGCGACGACCGGGTTCGTTTCCGTGGACAGGATGAGCAGCTTCAGCTCCGCCTTGCGCAGGGCGGCGATGCCGAGGCCGTCGCCGCGGTGCACGGCGACCATCTCCCGTCCGTGGGAGTCGACGAGCACCCGGTCGTCGGTCTGGGTGCCGTCGAAGTCGAGGACGACCGCGTCGATGTCGTCGCGGGTCGGAAGTGCGCCGGGGCGCGCGGTGTCGAGCAGGGGCGCGAGGGCGCGGGCGCGCGCGAGGTCGTGCGGGTCGTCGACCTCCAGTACGCGGGCGGGGTCGGTGCGGACCAGTTCCGTGCGGCCGAAGAAGCGGTGGCCGGCGGCGCGGAAGCCGGTGGCGTCCATGGCGTACGCGGCGCCGGTCTCCAGGAAGTCCTGGGGGCGGTCCTGGCGGCGCGGGCGGACGGACTTGTCGTGGTTGACGCCGGTGCCGCCGGGGGCGGTGGGGGCGGCCTCCGTCTCGATCGCCGCGTCGGCGCCCTCGCGCCACACGAAGCCGTGGAACGGCGCCACGGTCAGCGCGCTGTCCGCGCCGTTCTCGACGACCGCGGCGGCGACCGCGTCGATGTCCTCGCGGACCAGGAAGGGGCTGGTGCACTGGACGAGGAGGACCGCGTCGACGGGCTTGCCGTGCTCGGCCTCGTACGCGTCCATGGCGTGCAGGACCGCGGCCTCGCTGGTGGCGGTGTCGCCCGCGATGGCGCCGGGGCGGCGTACGACGACGGCGCCCGCGCCGCGCGCCGCGCCGGCGATCGCCGCGTCGTCGGTCGAGACCACGACGTCGGTGACCAGCCGGGCCGCGCGGCATTCGCGGACCGCGCGGGCGATCAGCGGGACGCCGCCGACCGCGGCGAGGTTCTTGGCGGGGACGCCCTTGGAGCCGCCGCGGGCGGGTATGACGGCGACGACGGTCGGCGTGGCCGGGCGGCTCGGTGTGCTCGGCATTGCGGGCTCCTTCCGGGGGCCGTGCGGGCTCCGGGGGCGGGCGGGTGGGCGGCTCACAGCTGTCCCCAGCGGCGGATGGCGGGGGCGACGCGCTGGACGCCGTGGCGGTAGGCGCCGCGGGCGGCGTCGCGCACGGTGTCCCGGGCGAGCCGGCGCAGGCCGCCGGGCTCCGCGGTTTCGGCGCTCTGGCCGGGCAGCGGTTCGCCCTCGGGGCCGAGGCCGTAGCGGGCGAGGATGCCGGGGAGGTAGCCGGGGGCGGTGCGGGGTGTGTAGTACGGGGTGAGGGGCGGCAGGCGGTCGGCGGTGCGCAGGACGGTGACGCGGGTACGGGCGGCGTCGAAGGCGGTCGCGTATGCCCCTCCTGGTGCGACGCCCTGGCGGGAGAGCCAGTCGGGGTCGGGTTCGGGGCGGTGGCCGGCGTCCAGTTCGTCCCAGGACGCGAGGCAGCCGGAGCCGAGGAAGTGGTGGTTGCCGAGGGCTTCGCGGATGCCGAGGTCGGTGAGGACGGCGGTGGGGATGCCGCGGTGCAGGGACTCCAGGGCGGCGGTCGAGCTGACGGTCACCATCAGGTCGGTGCGGTCCAGGACGTCGCCCATGTTCCCGTACGCCAGGCGGCAGTTGGGTGGCAGGCCGCCGGGGAGGCGGGCGGCCAGCTTCTGGTACGGGTGTTCCTCGATGTGTGTGGTGTGCTCGCCGGGCTTGCTGCGCAGCTTGACGAGGACCTCGCGGCCGGGGTTGCGCCGGGCGTGCCCGGCGGCGCGGCGCAGGAGGTACGTACGGTCCTCGCGGCGCTCCGGTACGGACGGCTGGGCGGCGAAGACGACCGTGTACGGGCGGGTGTCGCCGGCGGGCTCGTACGGTGCGCCGCCCAGGAAGGGCAGGGCGCACTCGACGACGCTCCCGCCGTCCGCGCCGACGCCCTCGTACACCGCGCGGAAGCGTTCCGCGTCGTGCCGGGAGTTGGCGAGGACGACATCCGCGCCGTGCCGCAGCAGCAGGCCGTCGGCCAGCTTCTCGTAGACGACGCCGACGTAGCCGGTGACGACGGCGGGGCGCCGTGCCGCGCCGCGCCAGACACGGGCGAGGCCGTGCAGCATCGCCTGGACGGCGCCGCCGACGCAGGCGAGGACGACCACGTCGTACCGCGTGGTGTCCTGCATCAGCTCCAGGAAGTCCGCGCCCCGGATCTCGCGCAGCGCGTCCGCACGGGCGCCGACCTCGTCGAGCTGGCGGACCGTGGGGGTGGCGCGGCCGCGGAGCAGAAATCCGTCCAGACGGAGGTCCGGTTGAATACGGTGCGCTGTCGAAGCGCCCCATTTCCATCGGGTGTCCGAATCCGCGAGCACCGCGACACGCGGCGGGGAAGTGGTACGAGTGGGCACGACGAAAACGCTAGGAAGGCGTTCCGTTCGGCGGGCCAACTGTGCCGCAACAGCGGGTTAACAGCGTATCGCGGGACAGCGAACCGGCCGGCCGAATTGCCGGGTTAACCATCCCGCCGCGCTTCGTTCACCCGGGGGCCCGCGTCCCGTCAAGACGAATGCCGGGACCGCGCCTAACGTCACCCGGGTGGTTAAGCTCTCCGTCGTCGTGCCGTTCTACAACGTGCAGACATATGCGCCCGACACCCTGCGAAGCCTGGCGGCCAACGCCCGTGAGGACTTCGAATTCCTGCTGGTGGACGACTGCTCGCGGGACGAGACGCCGCAGATCCTCGCGCGTGCCGAGGGCGAGCTGCCCGGCGCCCGGGTGCTGCGGCACGAGCGGAACGGCGGTCTGGCCACCGCCCGCAACACCGGCCTGGACGCGGCCAACGGCGAGTACGTGACCTTCCTGGACGGTGACGACTGGCTGGCGCCCGGGTATTACGCGCAACTCCTGGCCGTCGTCGAGGGGTTGGGGTGCGAGTTCGTCCGTACGGACCATGTGCAGTGCACCGCGCGCGCCCGCTCCGTGCACCGCGTGCCGCACGGCCGCCGCAACACCGTGCTGGACCCGCGCGCGCTGATCCTGCCCGCCGACCGCTCCACCTCCGTGGACTACGCCTTCGCGTGGGCCGGCATCTATCACCGCCGGCTGCTGGACGACGGGCTGCTGCACTTCACGCACGGGCTGCGCACCGCGGAGGACCGGCCGTGGATCTGGCGGCTGCACCGCGAGGCCCGGTCGATGGCGGTGTCCGGGCTGCTCGGCGTCTTCTACCGGCGCGGGGTGGCGTCCTCGCTCACCCAGATCGGAGATGTGCGGCAACTGGATTTCATCCGGGCATTCGACCAAGTGATCGAGGAAACGGCACAGGACCGGGACGCGGAACAACTGCTGCCGAAAGCCGTACGCACCTATTGCGCCATCATTGCCCACCACCTCGGCTCGATCGAAAGGTTCGAACCGCAGGTCGCCCGTAAATTGCGCGCGCTGAGCGCGGCGGCGCTGAAAAGAATGCCGCAGGACGTACTGAAGGAAGCCCTGGATTCGATGGACACGCAGCGCGCCTCCCGTCTGCGACGGCTGCGCCGGCGCCCGGTACCGGCGGAGGTGGCCGCCTGATGGCCCCCCGTACCGAGGCGCCGGCTCGGCCGCGTACGCAGCTCTTCCTGGCGTCGACCCTGTACGGCGCCGCGACGCTCGCCGCCGCCCTGGACGCGGACCGCTTCGCACCGGCCGGCCGTCGGCTGCTGCTGGTCAGCAACAACGCGGCGACCCCGGAGACCGCCACGCCGGTGGACCGGATGCCCGGCTTCGAGCGGCTGCGCGGCCGCTTCGACCGGGTGCTGTCGTGGAACGAGACGATCAGCCCGTTCCACCCCGGCGGCTGGTCCCCGCGCCCGGACGACGTGCCGCTGTGGGAGCGGTACCTGCGGCTGCTGTGGGACCTGGGCGAGGACGAGATCGAGCTGGTCGTGGAGTCCATACAGGTGCACCCGGCGCTCGCGCTGGCGCAGCTCTTCCCGGACGCGCCGGTCGACGTGTACGCGGACGGGCTGATGAGCTACGGCCCGACCCGCAACAAGCTGGACCCGCTGGTCGGCACCCGCGTGCGCCGGCTGCTGCACCTGGACCTCGTACCCGGCCTGAAGCCGCTGCTGCTCACGGAGTTCGGGGTGGGCGCGGAGACGGTGCCGGCCGACGCGTTCCGGGCGGTGCTGGCCGGCCTGGCCGCGGACCGCGACGCCCCGGAGCTGCACGCCGTACCGGAGGGCGCGGCGCTGCTCCTCGGGCAGTACCTGTCGGCGCTCGGCATCCTCACGCCCGAGGAAGAGGAGGAGCTGCACGCCCGGATGCTGCGTGGCGTGGTCCGGCGCGGGCACCGCACGGTGGTGTTCAAGCCGCATCCGTCGGCGCCGGCCCGCTGGTCCCGGGCGCTGGAGCGGGAGGCGGACAAGCTCGGCGCCGAGTTGACCGTACTGGCCACGCCGGTCCTCGCCGAGGTGCTCTACCAGCGCAAACGGCCCGCCCTCGTGGTCGGCTGCTTCTCCACCGCGCTGCTGACGGCCTCCGCGTTCTACGGCCTGCCGACCGCGCGCGTGGGCACCGACCTGCTGCTGGAGCGCCTGACCCCGTACCAGAACAGCAATCGCGTACCGGTCACCCTGGTCGACGCGCTGGTGCCCGACCTGGCGGACGAGCCGGGCACGAAGCCGGCGCCGACGCACCTCAACGGGCTGGTCGGCGCGGTCGGTTACGCGATGCAGCACCAGATCTACCCGGACCTGCGGCCGGTCGCCGAGCGCTATCTGACCGCCCATCTGGACGAGCGCACCTGGCGTTACTTCAAGCGCCGCCGCCTGACCGCGCTGGCGCTGCCCGGCGCGCTGCCGTCCCAGCTGTCCTTCATCCCGCGCAACGCGGCCGTGCGCAGGGTCGCGCGGCGTGCGCGGGCGATGCAGCGGCGTCTGAAGAAACGGGCCGCGTTCGGATGACCGCGCAGCTCCCGGCGGAGGCGCCGCCGCCCGTGACGGTGCCGGGGCCGTCCGTGTCCGCGCCGGCCACCCGGCCGGTGCCGGCCCCGCGTAACGGTGCGGCCCCGCCCGGCGGCAAGCCCCGCGGCGCGCCGCGCCTGCGTGCCCTGGACGGGCTGCGCCTGATCGCCGCCCTGATGGTCGCCGCTTACCACCTCGGCGGCCGCAACGGCGAGATCGCGCGGGCGTGGGGCAGCTCGCCGGCGCAGCAGTTCCCTTCGCTGCACGGTGTGTTCGCGTACGGCTGCCTCGGGGTGCAGATCTTCTTCGTGATCAGCGGGTTCGTCATCTGCATGAGCGGCTGGGGGCGTTCGCTGCGCGCCTTCATCGCCTCCCGTGTCGCGCGGCTGTATCCGGCCTACTGGGTGGCGATCCTGCTGGTCACGGCCGTCTTCGCGCTGCCGTGGGTGGCGTTCGAGGCGCTGGGGCCCAGTGATGTGCTGACCAACCTGACGATGCTCCAGCAGCCGCTGGGGGCGAAGCGGGTGCTGGGCGTGTGCTGGACGCTGTGGGCCGAGATGCGCTTCTACGCGCTGTTCGCGGTGTGCGTCGTGCTGCCGGGCGCCACCCGCCGCCGGGTGGTGCTGTTCTGCGCGGGCTGGACGCTGGCGGCGGCGCTGGCGCGGGCCGCGCACGTGCCGGCGCTGGACGTCGTCCTGGTACCGCAGTACGCGCCGTTCTTCATCGGCGGCATCGGCTGCTACCTGCTGCACCGTTACGGCGGGCGCGACCCGGTGGCGTGGGCGGTGGTCGGCGTCAGCTGGCTCACCGGACAGCACTACGCGGTGGCCGGGCTCTGGCACCCGCCGTCCGCGCACGCCTTCTCCTACCGCTCGGCACTAGTGATCATCGCTGTCGTCACGGCCGGTTTCGCCCTCGTGGTGGCGATCGCGCTGGGCCGGATGCGGTGGGCTAACTGGCACTGGCTGACCGTCGCCGGGGCGCTGACGTACCCGTTCTACCTCGTCCACGAGCACCTGGGCTGGGTGGCCGTCCAGGCGCTGCACGGCGGCCTGCGCCTCCCCTCGTACGCGACGTTCACGCTGACCGTCGCGCTGATGCTGGTGCTGGCGTGGGTGCTGCACCGCTGGGTGGAGCGCCCGCTCACGCCCGTACTGAGACGGGCGGTCGACCCGCGGCCGCGACGCTGAGGCCGGGCGCCCGGGGCGGCTTCCCCGGGCGCCCGGTCATGCGCCGTGCAGCAGCGCCGCCTCGATCCCCGCGATGACGGCTTCGAGGCCGTCCTCGAAGCCGCGGGCGGTGTCGCCGAAGAGCTCCTCGCCGGCCACCACCGTGAGCGGGAAGTCGGCTCCGAGGCGCCGCTCGCGGTCGTCCAGGTCGTAGGTGGGGTCGCGCCACGGTTCGCCGGGCACCGGGAAGACGGACTGTTCCTCGATGACGTAGCCGATCGTGTACGTGTACACGGTGAACCAGGCGCATGCGGCCCGGTGCGGCCGGAATCCGGCGCCCGTCAGTACCGCCATGTACGTCTCCATCGGCTGCATCGGCGCGGAGTGGCGCAGCCGGGTGCCGCCGAAGACCTTGCCGCCGTCGCGGTAGCCGAGCAGGGTGCGCCGCATGCCCCGGCACGACTCGGCCAGCAGCGCCTTCCAGTCGCCGCCGGCGTCCGCGCCCGCCGCGGTCATGGGCGCGGTCATCCGCTCGTACAGCTCGGTGGCCATCTCGTCGAGCAGTTCCTGCTTGTTCTTGAAGTGCCAGTAGAGCGCGGGCGCCTGGACGTCCAGTTCCTTGGCGATCCGGCGCAGCGTGAGCCCTTCGAGGCCGACGTCGTTCAGCAGGCCCAGGGCGGTCTCCGCCACCAGTTTCCGGTCAAGTCTCGTAGCCACGTTGACAACTTAACACCGTTAAGCGCACGCTCGGAAGCATGGAACTTAACAACGTTAAGGACGCATCCTCCGCTGCCACGCTGCCCGAGTACGTGGACGTACTGATCTCCGGTGCCGGCCCCACCGGCCTGGCCCTCGCCCTCGACCTCGCCCGGCGCGGGGTGCGCGCCCTCGTCCTGGAGCGGCAGGACCGGCTGTCGCCCGGCACCCGCGGCAGCGGCATCCAGCCGCGTACGCAGGAGGTCTACGAGGACTTCGGGGTGCTCGGCGCGATCCGGGCGAGCAGTGCCCGGTACCCGGAGATCGCGTCCTGGGCGGACGGCCGCATGGTCGACACGTACGTGTTCGTGGAAGGCGTCGAACCGACCCCGTCCACCCCGTACGGCACGATGATGATGGTCCCGCAGTGGCGGAACCTGGAGATCCAGTACGCGCGGCTGACCGAGCTGGGCGGCACGGTGGCGTTCGGGACCGCGCTGGAGTCGTTCACCCAGGACACGGACGGCGTCCAGGCCCGGGTCGTCCGCGCCGACGGCACCGCCCGTACGGTGCGCGCCGCCTACCTCGTCGCGGCGGACGGCGGGCGCAGCACGGTGCGCAAGGCGCTCGGTGTCACCATGACCGGGGAGAGCGTCGCCCCGCACCCGATGCTCCTCGCCGACCTCCGGCTGGACGGGCTGGACACGCGGCACTGGCACATGTGGGAAGCCTTCAACGCCACCGACTTCGTCGCGCTGCTCCCGGCGCCGCTGAACGACTACTTCCAGCTCATCGCGGGCTTCGCGGACCCGGCGGCGGAGCCGGACACCTCACCCGACGCCGTACGCGAACTCGTCGCGGAGCGCACCCACCTCACCGCGGACCAAGTGGGCGAGGTGCTGTGGTCCTCCGCCTTCCGCCCCAACGCCGCCCTGGCCGACCGCTTCCGGGTGGGCCGGGTCTTCCTCGCGGGCGACGCGGCGCACGTGCACTCCCCCGCCGGCGGCCAGGGCCTGAACACCAGCGTCCAGGACGCCTACAACCTGGGGTGGAAGCTGGGCCAGGTCCTCCGGCACGGCGCGCCGGAGGAGCTGCTGGACAGTTACGAGGCCGAGCGGCGGCCGGTCGCCGCCCGCATCCTGGACACCAGCACCCGGCTGCACCGCTCGGGCGACATGCGGCGCGGCAAGGACCTGCACCAGATCGATGTCGGGTACCCGGGCGGACCGCTCGCCGCCGAGCAGCGCACCGGCCTCGCCGACGGTGCCCTGCGCGCCGGCGACCGCGCACCCGACGCGCCCTGCACCACCCCGGACGGCGCCCCGCGCCGCCTCTTCGAGGTCTTCCAGGGCCCGCACTTCACCCTGCTGGCCGTCGGGGACGCCGAACTCCCCGCGCTGGACGGCGAAATGCTCCGCACCTGCCGCGTCGGCGGTCCGGCCCCCGACCTGCTCGACCCCGCGGGCCATGCCCACCAGGCGTACGGCGAGGGCCTGTTCCTCGTCCGGCCCGACGGGTACGTGGCGTACGCCGCCGACGACGCCTCCGGGCTGCCGGAGGAACTGGCCCGGTACGGCGTCCGCACGGCCGTGGCTCTCGGGTAGGACGCCGTCCGGCTGCCCGGCCGGGTCCGTCCGGACGTACTCCCCGACGCCCCGCGTGGCGGGACGCCGGGGAGCGCGCGACGGCTCAGTCCTGCGCTTCGGCGAGCAGCTTCTGCATCCGCCCGACGCCCTCGACGAGGTCCTCGTCGCTGAGCGCGTAGGACATCCGCAGGTAGCCCGGCGTGCCGAACGCCTCGCCCGGGATGGTCGCCACCTCGCACTCGTCCAGGATCAGTTCCGCGAGCTCCTGCGAGGTCTGCGGGCGGCGGCCCCTGATGCTCTTGCCGAGCACCCCCTTGACCGAGGGGTAGACGTAGAACGCGCCCTCGGGAGTCGGGCAGACGACACCGTCGATCTCGTTGAGCATCCGCACGATCGTGTGCCGGCGCCGGTCGAACGCCTCCCGCATCGTCCTGACGGCCGACAGGTCGCCGGACACGGCGGCGAGGGCGGCGGCCTGGGAGACGTTGGCGACGTTGGAGGTGGCGTGCGACTGCAGGTTGGTCGCCGCCTTGATCACGTCACGCGGCGCGATGACCCAGCCGACGCGCCAGCCCGTCATGGCGTAGGTCTTGGCGACCCCGTTGATGACGATGCACTTGTCCCGCAGCTCGGGAACGAGCACGGGCAGCGAGACGAACTCCGCGTCACCGTAGACGAGGTGCTCGTAGATCTCGTCGGTGACGACCCAGATGTCGTGCTCCACCGCCCAGCGGCCGATCTCCTCGACCTGCTCGCGGCTGTAGACGGCACCGGTCGGGTTGGAGGGCGAGACGAACAGCAGGGCCTTGGTCCGCTCAGTGCGGGCCGCCTCCAGCTGCTCCACGGTGACCCGGTACCCGGAGGTCTCGTCGGCGGTGACGACGACGGGGACACCGCCGCCTAGGCGGATCGACTCCGGGTAGGTGGTCCAGTACGGCGCCGGGACGATGACCTCGTCACCCGGGTCCAGGATGGTGGCGAACGCCTCGTAGATGGCCTGCTTGCCGCCGTTGGTGACCAGCACGTCGGCCGCTTCGACCTGGTACCCGGAGTCGCGCCTGGTCTTCTCGGCGATGGCCGCGCGGAGTTCCGGGAGCCCGCCGGACGGGGTGTAGCGGTGGTTCCTGGTCTCCCGGCACGCTTCGGCCGCCGCTTCGACGATGTAGTCGGGCGTCGGGAAGTCGGGCTCGCCGGCGCCGAAGACGATCACTGGGCGTCCGAGGGCCTTGAGCTCCTTGGCCTTGGCGTCGATGGACAGGGTCATCGATTCGGAGATGGAGGCGACGCGGGCGGAGATCCTCGCGTCGGGGGCCGGGGTCTCGTGCGGCTGTGCGGTAGTCATGCGGGCCATCATGACATCGCCCCGCGCCCCGGCCGAGGAGTGTTTACGGGACGTGGTCAACCGCCTTGCGACCTGGCGTCTTTCCCGTGCCGGACCGGGCACCCGGCCCGGGGCCGGCATCTCGTCCATTGCCCCAAAGCGGATATTCCCGTGACGGCCCCCCACGCACCGCTTTGCCCGACATGGCGTCCGGAAGGCCGACGACGCGGCCTTGATCACCCCGTACCGCCGGGGGAGTTCGTGTGAGCAACGCCAAAATACCTGTGTGTCACAACCAGTTGACAAACGGCACGTCACGCGAAGGCAGTGACGCACGGTATTTGTGGAACAACGAGTTCCACTCCGCTGTCCGCAGGGACCGCCCACGCGCAGCGGGCAAGCCCGCCGACGGCCGTACATCCCGCTCACCCAACGTGACCGGCAGGCCGGGGCCGCCCCCGGTGCTGCACGGCGCCCCGGAAATGGACACTCTCTTGATCGCCCCCTTGCCCCTGGCTACGGTCATGAACGGCTGGCGAGGGGCCGCTCACCCTTGTCCGCGCAGCGTGGCGCGTTTCCCGGCCGGAAGGTCCGAGCTGTACCGGCTCCGGTCACCACACCCGTGACCGGACATAGAGCACAGCCGGGCGGACCGCGGGGCGCGTCCAGTTCACGGGGGATGGCAAGAGGGCGAGGACAGTGTCGTCGGCGTGTGACCCGTGCGGTCACCGTGTCCACTCCATTTCCCACCACCGTCGAGACCTCCGGCGTACGGGGCGCATGGTGCGCGCCAGTACCCCGCCACGTCCTGCCCACTTCTCGAAACCTGCCAGGAAGCGTCATGTCACAGCGATCTCAGCAGCCCCTCGAAGGTGCTGCGGCTCCCGCCGCGACGTTCGAGCAACGCCTGAACGAGAGGCGCCGTAACACCGAGTGGAAGAAGGACCCCCGGCGTATCGAACCGGCCGAATGCATCGGCTGCGACTCCTGTATGAGGGCATGCCCTCCCCAGTTCAGCGCGATCTACAACCAGGGGCTGGACGTGGTGATCGTCCCCGAGCTCTGCAACGGCTGCGCCAAGTGTGTGCAGGCCTGCCCCGTCGACTGCATCTATCCCGACGCGGAATGGCAGCCCACCCAGGAATCCCTGTGGGCCTACGTCGAAGGTCAGGTGAACTTCCGTGATCAGTGAACGTCCGGCCCCCACCGACAAGAGCGCCCGCCGGCTGGCCATGGAGGAGGCCCGGCGCAGCAAACGCCCCAGCCGCAGTGACCGCAGGGCGGGTACCACGGCCGCCCCGGACCGGGTCCTGGACGGCGGAGGCTTCGACGAGCTGCTGCGGACCACGTTGCGCCGCGCGCGTGCGGCCGACGACATCACGACGCTGATCGACACACTGATCACCCTCGACGGACACCTGGCGGCCGAGCACGCCTGGCGTTCCGCCACCCGCGAGGAGGCCGCGGCGGTCCGGGTGCTCACCCGGCCCGGACGGTCCGCCGGCCGCACCGGCGGGCTGGTCGCGCACGACAAGCCCGCGCCCGACGCGGTCTTCACCAGCGCCCTGTCCCTCACCCCGCAGGGCAGGCTGGCGATCACCCTCCCGGGGCACCGGGCCCTGCCCGCGGCTGCGGCCGCCCTCGGTGTCGCCGCGCGCGTCTCGTGGAGCGCGGACGACCTCGCCGAGTACCAGCGCCTGCTGCCGGAGGCCGACCGGCTCGCCAAGTTCGAGGTGCACGAGTGCCGGTCGCTGCTGTCCGAGCTGGGCACCGAGGGCCGCGCGAAGGCCGTCGGCACCCTGCGGTCCGCGGTGTTCCTGGTGCCGCCGGTACAGCTCTACCAGGGCGGCAACGTCTACTCGAACCTGCGCGACGACGGCAACCTCACCGGCAAGACGCTGCTGCCCACCCACCCCGACTGCTTCTTCCACCACCTCGACCGGCTGCCGCTGAACCTGTGGTCGGACGAGGAAGCCGTGGTGGTGACCTGCCTGTGGCTGCTGCACTCCTCCGGCGGGCCGAACCGCATCGAGAGCTTCAACGGCTACCAGCTGTCGCTGGAGAACGTGGCGCAGAACTTCCGCGAGATGCGCGACACCTACCTGGAGGCGGACGCGGACGCGCCCGTCGACCCGGTACCGGCGGGCACCCTGACGGTCGCCGAACTCCTGGCCACGGCAGCGCAGTTGGCGAAGGCGCGTGCCGTGCTCGTGGGGAACCGCAGGCTGTACTACGAGATCGACGCCAGCACCCGGCGGAAGACCGAGCGGGCGCTGCCCCGCACGGAGCGGCCGTCCCCGCAGGAGTCGGGGGTCTGCGCACGGCTGTCGGAACTCCTCCCGGCACCCGGTGACTTCGCGGACCTCCTCAAGGGCCTGCGCGCCGAGCGGGAATGGCTCCACGAGCCCCGGTCCGGGTACCCCACCGGATTCGAAGCCCTGATCCACACCACGGTGCGCACGAGTGCCGAACTGTTCGCCGCGGACTTCGCCATGAGCCGTGGCATCCGCTCCCTGCCCAAGCTGATCGACGCGCTGGGCCGGGAGGACTGGGCCGAGATCGTCTCCTGGGAGCTGCCGGAGTTCTACTGCTGCGTGGTGCCCGGCCCCAGCGCGCGTTCCCTGTACGACGGGGACCGCACCCAGCTGGCCGACTCCGCCTGGGCGATGTCCGCCCGGATGCAGTACAACACCTGGCACGTGATGCCGGGGAACCTGCCGAAGGACCCCGCGGTCCAGTCCCGGGACTTCCTGGCGCCGCACGCCCTGCCCGACCTCGCGTACCACTCCCACCTGCACCACCGCGGGCACGTCACCAACGACATCCGCTTCTCCGCGCGGAGCCCGGAGAAGGTCTTGGTGGCCGGCTTCCCGTTCGTGAGCCTCACCGACCTGCGCGTCCTCCGCTGCCAGGGCAAGCCCTTCGGACAGGCCGACCTGCTGGCCGTCACGAGGATCGCCCGGTTCCTGGCCCAGGTCTCGGAACTGGTCGCCGAGGCGGCCGAGGCCGGCCTCCCCACCGAGGTCACCGCTTTCGACCACCACTGGCACCGCAAGAGCATCACCGAGAACGAAGAGGAGTGTCATGTCCGAGCCGGATGAAGGCGTGCTCATCTACCTGAACGTCCGCCGCACCCCCCTGGAGCAGCGCGCGGAGATTCTCGCCGCGCACCGCCAGGGCTACGGCGTCGTGCTGATCGCCGACCACCCGCCCACCGACCTGCCCGCACACGTGGTCCGCGCCGTGCACCAGCTCGACACGTTCGACGACGCGGCGCTCGACGCGGCCATCGAGGCGATCACCGCCGAGCACACCGTCGCCGGCATCGTCACCTGGTCGGACCCGGCCGTCGTCAGCCTCAGCCGGATCGCGGCCGAGCGGGGGCTGCCGGCCCCCTCCGTCGCGGCCGCCGAGGTGGCCAGGAACAAGTACCTGATGCGGCAGAGCCTGGCGCACCGGCCGGACCTGATCCCCCGCTTCGCCCGCGTCACCACCTGGGAAGAGGTGGCCGAGGCCGCGCCCGCCATCGGCTGTCCGCTGGTGCTCAAGCCGGTCTCCGGCAACGGCAGCAAGGGCATCTACACGGTGCGCGACGAGCAGCAGCTGCGGCCCGCCTTCGAGGAGCTCTCGGCCTACGTACGGCCGGAGCGGGACCGGGTCTTCACCGGGCACGCCGGTGAGATCATGATCGAGCAGTTCCTGGAGGGCACGGAACACAGCGTCGAGGGCTGGGTCCACCGCGGCGAGGTCTTCATCGCGGGCGTCACCGACAAGGTCACCACCCCGGACTTCCACCTGGAGACCGGCCACATCTTCCCGAGTGCCCTGCCCGCCGACCGGCTCGCGTCCGTGCACGAGCTGACGCGCGCCGTGGTCGACGCCTTCGGGATGGACGACTGCGCCTTCCACCTGGAGTGCATGGTCGCCCCCGAAGGCGGCGCGAAGCTGGTCGAGTGCGCCGCCCGCGGCGGCGGGGACTTCATCACCTCGCACCTGGTCGGCCTCGCCACCGGCACGCCGTTCTGCGAGAACACCGTGCGGGTGGCCACCGGCCGGCCACCGGTGCTCGGTGACCAGCCGGTTCTGTACGCGGGCCTCGCCAAGGTGCTCGCGGACCAGGCCGGCACGCTCCGGAGCATCGACGGCCTGGAGGACGCGCTGCAGGTCGCCGGCGTCGAGCACATCACGGTCGACCGGGCGCCCGGCCAGACCGTGGGCGTGCCGCCCGCCGACTTCGTCTCCGGCCACATCCTCTCCGTCATGGCGACCGGGGACTCGTACGACGCGGTCCGTGACGCGCTGGACGCGGCGACCAAGGCGATCAGCACGAGGATCTCCCATGCCGGATGACAAGGCCCGCGACGTCCTCGTGGTCGGCTGTACGTCGGCCTCCGCACACGGCCAGGACCAGCTGCGCCGGCTCGCCGGGCAAGCGGCCTCCCGGAACGTGCGGCTGATCGGCGCGGACACCCCCGATGTGCTCCGCACGGACGTGTGGCGGATGCCCGCCCACGAGACGGTGCCGGTGGAACTCGCCGACCCGGACGCACTCGCCGCGTTCGCGGCCTCGCGGCCCGGCCTGGCCGCGGTGCTGACGGTCAAGGAAGGCGGGGTGCTCCCCACGGCGGTGCTGGCCCGCGAACTGGGCGTGGCCGGCAACGATCCGCACGCGGTGCGCACCATCCGCACCAAGGACCTGGCACGTGAGGTGCTGCGGGAGGCGGGATTCGCGCAGCCCGCGTGCACGGTGGCGGCCGGTGCGGCCGAGGCGCGGGCATTCCTCGACGAGCGGGCCGGCCGGGGACCGTGGATCGTCAAGCCGAGGGACGGCATGGGCAGCGCCGGTGTCTCCCTCGTGAAGACGCCGGACGACCTGCCCGCCGCGCTGGAGGCACTGGGCGGCGCGGCGCCCTTCCTGGTGGAGGAGTTCGTCCAGGGGGAGGAGTTCTCGGCCGAGGGCGTGCTGATCGGCGGGCGCGCCCGCCTCGTCGGTGTGACACGCAAGCGGACCGGTCACGGCTTCGTCGAGACGGGGCACCGGATGCCCGCCGGGCTGGCCCCGGAGACCGAGGCCACCGCCTGTGCCGAGGTCGCGCGGGCCGTCTCCGCCGTCGGCGTGACCCACGGCGTCGTGCACGTCGAGTTCTGGATCACCCCGGAAGGGGACGTGGTCCTCGGCGAACTGCACGCCCGGCCCGGCGGTGACTTCATCCACGCCCTCGTCGAACACACCCGGCCCGGCTTCTCGTTGTACGGGGCGCTCCTGGACGACCTGCTGGGTGAGCCGCCGTCGCCGGTGCCCGCGCCCGGACGCGCGGCGGGATCCCGGTTCCTGGTGTTCGGACCCGGCCGTGTACGGGCCGTTGAGGGCTGGGAACGGGCCGCCGCCACCCCCGGTCTGCTGGCCGCCCGGCTGGATGTGGCACCCGGCGATGTGCTGGGCGCCGTACGGAACTCCGCCGACCGTCACGGTGTCCTCGTCGCCGGGGCCGGCAGCCCCGAAGCGGTGGACGCCGTGCTCGACGAAGCCCAGGAAGCCCTGCGCGTGACCCTCGGTGACGTCTGATGGGCACGGAAACCGCGCCCGCGCCGGCCGCACCGCCCGCGACGGTGCGTTCGGTCGGTGCGTCGATCACGCTGGACTACCTCTTCTCCCACCTCGGGTACTTCACCCTGCTGCCGGTGCTGCCGGTGCTGCTCCCCCGGCTGCATCCGCACGTAGGGGCGTGGTGGGTGGGCACGGCCCTGCTCGTCTCGACCTTCGCGATGCGCGGCGGTGCCCTGTTCGTCAGCGGGTACCTGCACCGGGCGCCGGTGCGCACGACCATGGTGGGCGGGCTGCTGCTGGCCGGGTGCGGTTTCGGTGCCCTGCCCTGGGCGCCCGGCGTACCGGGGATGCTGTGCTGCCTGGCCCTCGCCGGCTTCGGCATCAGCGTCAACGGCCTGTCGGCCCGCGCCTACGTCCTGGTCGCGCTCTCCTCACCGGGGGAGCGCACGGCGGTCTTCTCCGCGATCCAGGTCGCGGTGAACGTCTCGGCCGCCGTGGGGCCGGTGGCGGCCAACTTCCTCTTCAGCGGACGGCATTACGGTCTGCTCCTGGGAGTGGTGGCGGCCCTGTACGCGCTCGCGGCGGCGACCGTCCTGGTGACCGTCGGCCGGGGCCTGCGGCTGTCGGACGGTTCCGGGCGGCCCCCGCTGCGGCTGGGACTGCTCAAGGTGATGGTCACCGATCCGGGCGTCCGCAGGGCGTCCTGGGTGACCGTGGTGGGATCCCTCCTGTACGCCCAGCTGTTCTCGGCGCTGGTCCTCCAGGTGGCGCTGCTGACCACCGAACCGTCGCTGCGGGCGGCGTTCTTCTCGCTCAACGCGGTACTGGTGATCGTCCTGCAGATCCCGGTGGCGTTCGTCATGAAGCGGGGCATGGAGCGTGGCCGGTCACCGATGCGGTACCTGCTGCTCGGCCTGCTCGCCTTCTCCTGTTCGTTCGCCGTGCTCGGGGTGTGCGGTGACGCCCTGGTCGCGGCCTTCGCGGCGGTCACGGTGTTCACCCTGGCCGAGACCCTCTTCACCCCCACGGTGAGCACGGTCTTCGCCGAACTGGGCGACGGCCGGCCCGCCGTGGAGGTGCTCGGCTTCCGGCAGGTGGCGACGGCGGCCGGGGAATCCGCCGGCTCCTTCGTGGGCGGCACCTTCTTCTCGCTCGCCGCCGCCCACCACGCCCTTCCCGTCTTCTGGTACGCGCTGGCCGCCGCCGGGGTGCTCACCGCCGTCCTCACCCGTAAAGGAGCGCCCTGACCGTGCGCCTACTGCTCATCGGATACAACGACGCCGCACTGGCGGCCCTCGACTCCTGCCGCCCGGCGGGCAGTGTCACCCTGATCGAGGAGAAGGACCTCTGGGTGGCCAAGGAGCTGGCGCCGCGCGCGGCGAAGCACGCCTGCCTGGGCCCGGTGGAGTTCGCCCGCTACCAGCAGGACGACCACTTCCTGTCCGTGGTCGCCGGGCTCGGCCCGTTCGACGCGGTGGTCGCCGGGCTGGAGTACGCGGTCCTCGCCGCCGCGCAGGCCGCGGAGCTGCTCGGGCTGCCCGGCGCGGGGGTGCGCGCGGCCACGGTCCTGCGGGACAAGCTCCTGCTGCGGGAGACCACGTCGGCGGCGGGCATGGCGGGGCCCGCCTTCCAGGAGATCCACTCGGCGGCGGACATCGAGCGGTTCGCGAAGGGCGGGCCCTGCGTGGTCAAGCCAGCCGGCCGTCAGGCGAGTCTGGGAGTGCTGCTGCTCGACGCGGGAGCGGACGTCCGAGAGGCGTGGCGCTACTGCAGCCAGGCCGACGAGGGGCGGCAGCTCGCGAACCGCCCGATGGAATGGCGCTACCTCGTCGAGGAGCGGATGCGCGGGCCCGAGTTCAGTACGGAAGCGCTGGTGCGCGACGGACGGGTGCTGTTCTGCAACGTCACCCGCAAGCACACCCTGCCCGGCCCCCAGCCCGTCGAGATCGGCCACACGGTCGGCGCGCAGGACGACCCGGTGTGGCGGGAGGAGACCGAACGCCTGGTCGCCGCGGTCGGTTTCGGCAGCGGCATCCTGCATGCCGAGTGGGTGCGGACCGACACCGGCCCGCAGCTGATCGAATGCGCCGCGCGGCCGCCGGGCGACCGCATCCTGGACCTCGTCGACCTGGCCTACGGGATCAATGTGCACGACCGGTGGATCGGGATGCTCCTCGGTGCTGCCGGGGACCTGCCGTCGCGTCCGGCGCGGGCGGCGGCGGTGCGCTTCGTGACCGGTACGGGGCCCGGTGTCATCGAGACCGTCGACGGCGCCGAGGAGGCCCGGGCGATGCCGGGGGTGACCCGCGTCGACATCAGCCGTCATGCCGGTGACGTGATCACGGACGTGCGGTCCTCCTGGGACCGGCTGGGTCTGGTCATCGCCACCGGGGACACGGCCGAGGAGGCGGAGCGGCGGGCACGGGACGCCGCGGAGCGCGTCTCGGTCACCCTCCGGCCGGAACACGTCTGAAGAAGAACCGACATCGGGGGTGCCCTCTCATGCCGTCGACAGATGCCGTACAGGAACGGAAGGCCGGTGCGCGCAGCCCGGACCCGCGGGAATCGATGCGGGTACTCGGCCGGCTTCCGCAGTACCCGCTCACCATGTTCACCGGGAAACCCTTGTCCGGGCAGCAGCCGTTCCGCTGGTGGACCCCGCAGCACCATCTGGCCCATGCGCTGCTCACACCCGTGCTCGGCATCCTGCTGGGTGTCGTGGGCTGGAACCGGTCGGGTGCCTGGCTGCTCCTCCTGCTGCCGGGCTGGGCGCTGACGCTGCACGGCATGCGCAACCTGCGCATGATGATCTTCCACCAGTGCTCGCACCGGAACATGTTCCGCAAGCGTGCCGTCGACACGGCGATCGGCGGGTTCATCTCCAGCCTGCTGATCGTCCAGCATTTCCAGCGCTACAGCCGCGAACACGTCAGTGACCATCACGCCGCGCACCACATGACGCTGCGCGACCCCACCGTCCAGGCGTTCCTCATCAGCCTGGACCTGCACCCGGGCATGACCCGGCGGCAGATGTACCGGCGGGTGACCGCCAAGGCGTGCTCGCCCCTCTTCCACGCGGCCTTCGCCTGGGGCCGGATGCGGTCGTTCTGGCACGGGTCCATGAAGGGCGAGAAGATCGCGGCGGTCGTCCTGCACGGTGGTGCGCTCACGGCGACGATCGCGACCGGCACCTGGCCCGCGTTCCTGGTGATCTGGTGCGTACCGCTCTTCCCGCTCTTCCAGCTGAGCAATGTCCTGCGCCTGTGCTGCAAGCACACGTTCCCGGCTCCGGGGATCACGAACAAGCGGGGCCGGGAGTACTTCAGCTCCCTCACCAACGCGGTGTTCATCGGCGAGGCCGTGCCGCCGCCCGGGCTGCCGCCGGCGCGCCGGGTGCGCGCGTGGACCCGGTGGGTGCTGCGCATGTTGTTCATCCACGCCCCCATACGTTTCTGTGTCATCACGGGTGACACCCCGGCCCATGACTTCCACCACCGGTACCCCGCGAAGAAGGACTGGGCCAACTACCTGTTCACCCGCCAGGAAGACCTGGAGAAGGGGTGTCCGGGCTGGCCCCCGTACACCAGCGCGTGGGGCCTGGGCGCCGCGATCGACGCGGTGTTCGACTCCCTCTCGGCCGCCGATCCGGAGGAATTCGACGTGCGCCGCATACGGGACGTCAGCAAACGCGAACTCTTCGCCGCCTTCGAGGACTGAACGGTCCCGAGGGCCGATCGACGAAATACATTCAACGGGGAGAAAACATGAGCAACACCTTAACTCTGCCTGGTCTGCGCGTCGTCCTTTCCAGCGTCTCTTCCGATTCCCACACCTGGAACCTCGTCTTCCTCCAGCTGCTGCTGGAGGAGAACGGGCACGAAGTGATCAACCTGGGTGCCTGTGTCCCCGACGACCTGCTGGTGGAGTCGGTCCGCCGGTTCTCCCCACAAGCGGTGGTGATCAGCTCGGTGAACGGCCACGGATTCCTCGACGGTGAACGGATGATCCGCGCGCTGCGGGCGGACCCGGACACCCGCGACGTGCCGGCGGTGATCGGCGGCAAGCTGGGCATCGACGGGTCCGGCGACCACCAGCGGGCCGCCCGGCTGGTCGAGGCGGGCTTCGACGCGGTGTTCACCGACGCGTCCGACCCGTCCGCGCTCGTCTCCCACCTGGCGGAACTGCCCGCCCCGGCACCGCAGCTCGCGGGGGCGGGCCGGTCATGAGTCCGTACAACGCCCTGGACATGGGCCATTACGTCAGCGCGGCCCGGCGGGACGGCGTCCTGGTGGTGCAGCCCCGGATGGGGATGAGCACGCCGGAGGAGATGTCGGCGGGGCTGCGCGCGGTCGCGGACAGCGATGCCCGCACCATCGCCACCCTCACGCTGGACAGCTACACCCGGGTGGGGGACCACGAGGGCGCCCGGCGGGCGCTCGCCACCGGCCGGCGGCTCAACGGCTTTCCCCTGGTCGTGCACGGCCCCCGGGTCACGGCCCGGACCGCCGGTGCCGCCGGGGACCGCCCGGTGCAGGTCCGGCACGGTTCCGCCAAGCCGTACGACATCTTCGCGACCATGGCGGACGCCGGGCTGACCGCGACCGAGGGCGGCCCGGTCTCGTACTGCCTGCCGTACGGCCGTACGCCGCTCGCGGAGTCGGTCGCCGCCTGGCGGGACGCCACCGGACTGCTCGTGGAGCGCAGCAGGCAGAACGGCCTGCGGACGCACCTGGAGACCTTCGGCGGCTGTCTGCTGGGCCAGCTCTGCCCGCCGTCGCTGCTGATCGCCATGAGCGCGCTGGAAGCGCTCTTCTTCGTCCAGCACGGCGCGGAGAGCGTCTCCCTCAGTTACGCGCAGCAGACCGACTCCGTCCAGGACATCGAGGCCCTCGCCGCGCTGCGCCTGCTGGCCGACGAACTCCTGCCGCCGTCCGTCGACCGCCATCTGGTGCTGTACCAGTACATGGGGGTGTACCCGCGCACCCGTGAGGGCGCGGCGCTGCTGCAGCGGTCGGGGGTCGACGTGGCGGTGCGCGGCGGCGCGGAGCGGATGATCGTCAAGACGGTGGCGGAGGCCCATCGCATCCCGCACGTGAGCGAGAACGTGCTGGCGCTGGAGAGCAGCGCCCGGCACGCGCTCGTCTCCCGCTCGCGCAGCAGGCTGCCGTGGCACCACCAGGTGGACTGTACGCAGGTGCTGGAGGAGGCCCGCGCCCTCGTCGCCCCGGTGCTGGAACACCGGGACGTGGGGGCGGGGCTGCTCGCCTCCTTCCGGTCCGGGCTGCTGGACGTGCCGTTCTGCCTGCACGCCGACAACCGCGGTCTGAGTCAGGGGGCCATCGGTGACGACGGGCGTCTGGTCTGGGCGCGGTCCGGCCGGCTGCCGGTGGCCCCGGCCCGGTCCCGGACCGGCGCGGGTCTGCGTTCCGAGGAACTGCTGCGGATGCTCAACGCGACCGCCGAGCGCCACGACCGCGCCGCCCTGGCCGGCGGCCGGGCCGCGGTCACCGCGGCCCCCGGCGAGCGGGAGCCCTACCGGATCGCCGTGGTCGGAGTCGGTCCGCGCGGGCTGTCGGTACTGGAGCGGCTCGCGGCGCGCCTCGGTGACGCGCCGGAACGCCCGGTCGAGATCTGGGCCATCGACGCGCACGAGGTGGGCCCCGGCCGGATCTGGCGCCCCGAGCAGTCCGAGGTGCTCCTGATGAACACTCCGGCGGGTGAGGTCACGATGTTCTCGGGTCCGGCCGACGGCGGTCCGCCCCGTGCGGGAGCCGGGCCCGCGCTCGACGCGTGGTGGCGTACCCAGGAGCCGGAGGCCGCGGGGGCGCACGCGTACGCGCCCCGGGCGACGTACGGGAAGTACCTCCGCTTTGTGCTGGACGCGGTGGCGGAGGGGCTCGGGCCGCGGGTGACCCTGCACCGGCGGGTGGACACGGTGACGGCCATGCGCCGGCCGGCCGGCGGTACGGGCTGGGAACTGTCGCTGGCGGGCGGCACGACGCTGCACTGCGACCACGCGGTCCTGACCACGGGGCACGCCAGGCCCGAACTCTCCCCCGACCAGCGGGCGCTGGCCGACTTCGCCGCCGCGCGTCCGGCGCTGCGGTACGTGCGGGGCGACTCGGCCGCCGACATGCGGCTGGCGGACGTACCGGCCGGCGCGGCCGTGGGGGTGATCGGGATGGGACTGGCCTTCTTCGATGTCATGGCCCTGCTCACTCTGGGCCGTGGCGGGCGGTTCGAGACCACGGAGGACGGCCTGCGGTACGTGCCCGGCGGGCGGGAGCCACGCCTCCTGGCCGGCTCCCGCAGCGGTGTGCCGCTGCCCGCGCGCGGCCGCAACCAGAAGCAGGCCACCGACCGGTACCGGGCACGGATCTTCACCGCCGAGCTGGTCCGGGACCTCCGCACGCGGGGCAAGCTCGACTTCACCCGGCAGGTGCTGCCCCCGCTCATGGCGGAGGTCGACCTGGTCCGCTACGCGCGGCAGATCCGGGCCGGCGCCGGCGAGGCGGCGGAGAAACGTTTCGTCGAGGCGGCCGTCCGCGCCGCGCTCACCGCTCCCGACCCCCACGGCGCGGTACTCCGGGAAGCCGCCGCGCACCCGGCGGCCGGCCCCGTCACCGCCACCGACCTGGCGGCGCTCGCGCGCCCCTTCGGCGACCGGACGTTCGAGGACCGTGCCGCCTACCGGGAGGCGGTGACCGAACTGATCCTCGCCGACCTGCGGGAGGCCGCCGCCGGCAACCGGTACGGGCCGCTGAAGGCGGCGCTGGACACCCTGCGCGACGTGCGCGGCACGCTCTGCTCGGCGGTCGACCACGCCGGCCTCACGGCCGCCTCCCACCAGGAGTTCCTCACCGGGTTCGTACCGCTCAGCTCGCACCTGTCCGCCGGGCCGCCCGCCGTCCGGTTGCAGCAGGTCCTGGCGCTCATGGAGGCGGGGGTGCTCGAACTCGTCGGCCCGGACGCCCGGTTCACCGGCGACGAGGAGACCGGGCGGTTCAGCGTCCGGTCGCCCCGCGTGGGGGGCGGGCCCCTGCCGTGCGACGTCCTGGTGGACGCTCGTATCCCGGCACCCGACATCCGCGCCGATCCGGAGCCGCTCACCCAGGACCTGCGCCGTCGCGGCCTGCTCACCACCTTCACCAACCAGGACGCGGGCGGGGTGCTGGAGACCGGCGGCGTCCACGTCACCAGCGGATCCCACCCGGTCGACGTGCACGGGCTGCCCGTCACCGACCTCCACGTGTTCGGCATACCCACCGAGTACACCCGGTGGTTCACCCAGGTCGGCAGCGGACGGCCGGGCCCCTGGGGCCTGTTCACGACGGACGCCGACACCATCGCGGCCGAGCTGGTGTCCGGGCTGTCCGCCCCGGCCGCCCCGGCTCCCGCCGCCCGAGACCAGGAGGCCGTGCTGTGAGCAGCCCCCACCCGGACTACTGGGCCCGCCGGCGCACACCGGCCCACACGGAGTTCCGCCGGGCACGCGATCTGCTGCTGTCCCTGCGCCACGACCACGACGCCGCCGTGGAACGGTTCCGGTGGCCCCGGCCCGCCGAATTCAACTGGGCGCTCGAATGGTTCGACGTCATCGCGCACGACAACCACGACCCCGCGCTGATCCTCATCCGGCCCGACGGCACCGCCGACCCGGTCTCCTTCGCCCGCATGTCGGCGGCTTCGGACCGCACCGCCCGGTGGTTCACCGGGCTGGGGGTGCGCCGCGGGGACCGCGTCCTGGTCGTGCTGGACGCCCGGAGAGAACTGTGGGAGGTGATCCTCGCCTGCCTCAAGACCGGTGCCGTGGTCGTGCCGACCCACTGCGGGCTGACGCGCCAGGAAGCGGCCGACCGGGTCCGGCGCGGCGCCGTCTCCCACGTGGTCTGCCGCGACGGTGACGCTCCGCTCTTCGACGGTGCCGACCTGCCGGGCCGGCGGATCAGCGTGGGCGGGGACGCCGAACGCGAGGGCTGGGACCGGTACGAGGACCGGACGGACGAGGGCCCCTTCCTCCCCGGGGAGGCGACCGCCGCCGACGCGCTCGCGTTCTGCTACTTCACCTCCGGTACGACCTCGGCCCCCAAACTGGTCGGGCACACCCACACCAGTTACCCGATCGGCCATCTGTCCAGCATGTACTTCAACGGTCTCCTGCCGGGCGACCGGCATCTGAACGTCTCCGTGCCGGGCTGGGCCAAACACTCCTGGAGCAGCTTTTTCGTCCCCTGGAACGCGGAGGCCGCCGTGGTGGTGCCGCCCGAGCAGCCGGCCGGCGAACCACCGCTCGCCGACTGGCTGGTGGCGCACCGGGTCACCTCGATGTGCGCGCCCCCGAGCGTGTGGCGCGCCCTGTCACCGCGGCTCGACGGTGTGCGTCCGGCGCTCCGCGAGGCGACCAGCGCCGGGGAGCCCCTGGACGCCGAGCTGGCGGAGCGGGTCCGCGCCGCCTGGCACGTACCGCTCCGCGACGGGTACGGGCAGACGGAGGCGACCGCGCTGATCGGCACCTCCCCGGGCCTCCCGCACCGCCCCGGGGTGCTGGGCAGACCACTGCCGGGGTACCGGATCACGCTGCGGTCCGAGGACGGGGCCACCGGCGCGCGGCGGGGCGAGATCTGCGTCGAGCTGGCCGACGCCCCCGCGGGCATGATGCAGGGGTACCTGGAGGCCGGCAAGGACGTCCGGCCCCCGGGGCGGGATGGGCTGTATCCCACCGGTGACCTGGGAGAACAGGACGAGTCCGGGTACATCCGGGTCCTCGGCCGGCTCGATGACATCTTCAAGTCCTTCGACCACCGGGTCTCCCCGCACGAGGTGGAAGCGGCCGTGAACACCCACCCGGCGGTCGCGGCCTCGGCCGTCGTTCCGGTGCCCGACCCGGTCGGCGGCGCGGTCCCGCACGCGGTGGTGGTCCCGCGGGCGGGGCATCCGGCGGGCCCCGAGCTGGCCCGTGCGGTGCTGGCGCACTGCCGGGAACTGCTGGCCGCGCACCTGCGGCCGCGTTCCGTCTCGTTCACGCCGGCCCTGCCACGCACGGTTTCCGGGAAGGTCCGCCGTCGGCAGGTCGCGGCACAGCTCCAAGAGGAAGAAGCACTGTGACCCACCGTTCCCCCTCCGCCTCGCCCGCCCCGGCCGGGGCGCCGGCGGTGCCGCCGCGTTCGGCGCCGGCGTTCTGGACCGTCGCCTACTTACTCTTCGCGGTCATGCTGGGCGGCGCCCTGCCCACTCCGCTGTACCCGCGCTACGCCGCCGACCTCGGCCTGTCACCGCTGCTGATCGCCCTGGTGTTCGCCATGTACGCGGTCGGCATCCTGGCCACGCTGCTGTTGCTGGGCGGGCTGTCCGACAAGGCCGGCCGACGGCGGGTCCTGGCGCCCGCCCTGGCTGTCGCCGCCCTGAGCTGTCTGGTGTTCATCCTCTTCCCCACGCTTCCGGGACTGATCGCGGGGCGGTTCCTCAGCGGCGTCTCGGTCGGCCTGGCCACCGGCGCGGCCACCGCGTACCTGCGGGAACTCTCCCCCGACCCGGCCCGGGCGGCCCTCGTGGCCTCCGCGACGAACATGTTCGGGCTCGGCGGCGGGCCGCTCCTCAGCGGCGTCCTCGCCCGCTATGCGGCGTGGCCGCTCGTCGTGCCCTATCTGGCGCTGGCGCTGTGCCTGCTCCCCGGGTTCCTGCTCGCCCGTCTGCCGGAGACGGTCCGCCGTGGCGGCGGGAGACTGCGGGTACAGCGGCTCGCCGTACCTCCCACGTCCCGTCCGGTGTTCCTGGCGATGGGGCCCGCGATCTTCGCCGCGTTCGCCCTGCTGGGCCTGCTGGCGGCCCTCACCGGGACCTTCCTGAAGGACGTCATGCACCAGCACAGCCCGCTGCTGGTGGGTGTCCTGGTGTGTGCGGCGTTCAGCGCGGCGGGGCTGACGCAGCTGGCGATCCGCCGGTTCTCCCTGTACGCGGGGGCGCTGGGCGGCATGGTGGTGGTACCGCTCGGGCTCGTACTGATCGTGGCCGCGCTGCCGACCGAGTCCCTTTGGCTGTTCCTCCTGGGAGCGGTGGTCGGCGGGGCCGGCGCGGGAGCCGCGTTCCGGTCGGGCGTGGCGCTGGTGTCGGGCAGCGCTCCGGCCTCCTTGGCGGGGCAGGCGGTGTCCAGCCTGTTCGTCGCCGCCTACCTCGGGCTGACCGTCCCCGTCATCGGTGTGGGTGTGCTGGCCGCGGCGAGTTCGCTGTTCGTGGCCGCGGTCGTCTTCGCCGTGCTGGTGGGCGTCCTGACCGCGGCCAGCACGGTGGCGACCCTGCGGTTCCGGAGGAAGCAGGCGGCGCCGCCCACCGCGGCTCCGCCGCACGACCGGAACGGTGTCGCGGCGGCCGGTCGGACGGACTGATCCGTCACGCCGGCGCCCTGCCGCGCACCGAGGGCACCGGCCGCGGGTCGCCGTCCCGCCCCGGCTCGGTCAGCGTCCGCGCGACGAGCCAGGCCACGACGCACAGCGCGATCAGCGGCAGCAGCGCGGTCCGCAGACCCGTGGTGTCGGCGAGGGCGCCGATGGCCGGGGTGGCGACGCCGCCGACGCTGACGGCGAGGCCCAGGGTGACGCCGCTGGCGGTGCCCATGCGGTTCGGCAGCAGGTCCTGGCCGAGGGTGATGTGCAGGGAGAACGGCACGTACAGCGCCGTCGCCGTCAGGGCGGCGAAGACGTACAGCGCGGGGCCGGGGACGAGGACCAGCCCGGCGACGGCCGGGACCGTGGCGGCGTAGGCGATCCGTACGGTACGGACCCGGCCCCACCGGGAGGCCAGCCGGCCGCCCAGCACGGTGCCCACCGCGCCGCCCGCGAACAGCACGAACAGGGCCGCCGAGCCCGCGGCCGGGCCACCGCCCACCCGCTGCTGGGCGTAGACGGCGATGAAGGCGCTCAGGCCGACGAAGACGATGGAGCGGCAGACGATGACGGCCGTCAGCCGCAGGAACTCCGGCCAGTTGTCGCGGCCCGCTGTGCGTGCCGCGGCCTTGGCCACGGCGGCCTTGGGCGCCAGCGCGCGGATCACCGAGGCGGTCAGCAGGACACCGGCCACCGCGGGCACCACCAGCCACGGCGACGCGTTCAGCGAGCCCGCGGAGAGCAACGGGCCGACGGCGGCCGGGGCGAGGGCGAAGCCGATGTTGCCGCCGAGGGAGTACCAGCCCATGGCGACGTGGCTGCCGCCGCTCGCGACGCGGGCCAGCCGCGCGGACTCCGGGTGGTACGCCGCCACGCCGATGCCCGAGAGGGCGACGGCGAGGCAGGTCAGGGCGTACGAGTCACCGAGTCCCGAGAGGGCGATGCCGAGGCCGGCGCACAGGGTGCTCACCGGGATCAGCCAGGGCATCGTCCAGCGGTCGGTGAGTGAACCGAACAGCGGCTGGACGATGGAGGAGAGGAGGGTGGCGGCCAGCACGATGCCCGAGGCGGCGGCGTAACCGTAGTGGCGCTCGGCCACCAGGAAGGGCACCAGGGCCGGTACCGCGCCCTGGTAGAAGTCCACCGCCGCGTGTCCGACGGACATCGTCGCGACCGGCCGCCGGGGAGCGGCCACGTGCTTCGTCGTCATGTACCGATCTTGGCGGGCGCACCCGGTGGCGGACTTCTCATAAGCTGCCATGCCATGCCGGTTTTCCGCCATCACCCGCCGCACGTCACGACCATCACCCGTTTCCTGCCGCAGGGCACGGAGGTGACGGCGCACGCGCACGACGTCCACCAGATCGTCTACGCGGGGCGCGGCGTGCTCACCGTGACCACGGACGCCGGGAGCTGGGTCACCCCGGCCACCCGCGCCATCTGGATCCCGGCCGGGACGGTGCACGAGCACCGGGCGCACGGGGACACCGATCTGCACACCGTCGGCGTGCCCCTGGACGCCGATCCGCTGGGGCTGGACCGGCCCGCCGTCCTCGCGGTCGGCCCGCTGCTGCGCGAGCTGATCATCGCGTACAGCGGTACGGCCGGCCGCCGTACGGCCGAGGCACGGCGCCTGCTGGCCGTACTCCTCGACCAGCTGCGCCACACCCCGCTCCAGGCCCTGCACCTGCCCCGGGCCCGCGACCCGCGGCTGGCGGCGGTCTGCGCGGCCCTGCGCGCCGACCCCGCCGACCCGCGGCCGCTCGCCGCGCTGGGCGCCGCGGCCGGGGCGAGCGAGCGGACCCTGGCCCGCCTCTTCCGCGCCGAACTGGGCATGACCTTCCCCCAGTGGCGTACGCAGCTGCGCCTGCACCACGCGCTGGTGCTGCTGACGCGGGACGGCCCGGCGCTGTCCGTGACCGCGATCGCGCACCGCTGCGGCTGGGCCTCGGCCAGCGCCTTCATCGATGCCTTCCGCCGGTCGTTCGGACACACGCCGGGCGCGCACCGGGACCGGTACGGCGCTACAGCACCAGGGACAGCAGCAGGACGCACACGATCCCGACGACCGAGATCAGCGTCTCCATCAGCGACCAGGTCTTGACCGTCTGGCCGACGTTCATGCCGAAGTACTCCTTCACCATCCAGAAGCCCGCGTCGTTGACGTGGCTGAAGAACAGCGAACCGGCGCCGACGGCGAGGACGAGCAGGGCGGTGTGGGTGGTGGACATGTCCGCGGCCAGCGGCGCCACCAGGCCCGCGGCGGAGATGGTGGCCACCGTCGCGGAGCCGGTCGCGAGCCGGATGGCGACCGCGATCAGCCAGGCCAGCAGCAGCGTGGAGATGTTCCAGTCCTTGGACAGCTCCAGGATCATCCGGCCGACGCCCGCGTCCACCAGGGTCTGCTTGAAGCCGCCGCCCGCGCCCACGATCAGCAGCACACCGGCGATCGGCGCGAGGGACTTCTCGACGGTGGAGGCGATCCGGCCCTTGGTGAAGCCGGCCGACCGGCCCAGCGTGAACATGCCGACGATGACGGCGGTGAGCAGCGCGATCAGCGGGGAGCCCACCACGTCGAAGACCCGCTGGACGGTGCTGCCCTTGTCGTCCACGACGACATCGACCAGGGCCTTGGCCAGCATCATCACCACGGGCAGCAGCACGGTCGCGACGGTGATCCCGAAGCCGGGGCGCTTGTCCAGCTCACCGGAGGCGCGCTCGGGGACCATCTTCTCCGGCGGGCGGATGTCCACCCAGCGCGCGGCGTAGCGGGAGAACAGCGGACCGGCGACGATCGCGGTGGGGATGGCGACGACCACGCCGAGCGCGAGGGTGACGCCCAGGTTGGCGTGCAGCGCGTCGATGGCGGCCAGCGGGCCGGGGTGCGGCGGGATCAGGCCGTGCATGACGGACAGGCCGGCCAGCGCCGGGATGCCGATGCGCATCAGGGAGAAGTTGCCGCGCTTGACGACCAGCAGCACCACGGGGATCAGCAGCACGATGCCGACCTCGAAGAAGATCGGCAGGCCGACGATGCCGGCGATCAGCACCATCGCCCAGGGCATCACGCGCCCGCTCGCCTTCGCCAGGATTGTGTCGACGATCTGGTCGGCGCCGCCGGAGTCGGCGAGCAGTTTGCCGAGGATCGCGCCCAGCGCGATCAGGATGCCGGTGCCCGCGACCGTACTGCCCAGGCCGGACGAGAAGCTGGCGATGGCCTTGTCCAGCGGCGCGCCCGCCACCGCGCCCAGCACCAGCGAGCCGATGATCAGGGACAGGAAGGCGTGCAGCTTGAACTTGGTGATGAGCAGGACGATGACGGCGATGCCCGCGAGGACGGCGATGCCGAGCTGCGCGTGACCGGCCGAGGTGATCGGCTCGGTCGCATCCGCTGCCAGCATCTCGACGCTGAGATGTGTCACGGCTGTTCCCTAAGGGGTGCTGTTACTGGGTGTGGTGGTGGCCCCGGGGCGCGGGAGCGGGGGCGTACGGGGCGGTGCCCTCGCGCCGGCGGGGAGTGCGGACCGGGGTCAGGCGGGGGCGGGCCGGCCGGTGTCGTAGTGGCGCAGGGCCTCGACGGCGCGGTCGGCGATCTCCCGGGGGGTGCCGGACACGTCGACGGCGACGCCCGCCTCGTCCGGGCCGAGCGGTTCCAGGGTGGCGAACTGGGAGTCCAGCAGCGCGGTGGGCATGAAGTGGCCCTTGCGCTCGGCCATCCGGGTCTCGATCAGCGACCGGTCGCCGGTCAGGTGCAGGAAGACGATGCCGGGTGCGGCGGCCCGCAGGCGGTCACGGTAGGCGCGCTTGAGCGCCGAGCTGCTGACCACCCCGCCCTGACCCGCGCGGCCGTGGGCCCAGGCGCCGATGGCGTCCAGCCAGGGCCACCGGTCGGCGTCCTGGAGGGGGGTGCCGGCGGACATCTTGGCGATGTTGGCCGGGGGGTGGAAGTCGTCGCCCTCGGCGTAGGGGACATCGAGGTCGGTGGCCACCAGCGGCCCGATCGTCGTCTTGCCGGTGCCGGCCACGCCCATCACGACGATGACGTGGGGGGTGCTCATCCCGTGTACCTCGCTGTCCTCTTTGACATCGGTCTGTCGTCCCACTGAAACCCATGGGATACGACGTATTCAAGCCTCTGTGATGTAAAAGTCATACTTAAAAGCGGACCCGCTCCGGGAACGTAGGCTGATCCCATGGAGAACCAGGGGGCGGGTCAGGGGCTGCACGCGCGGGTACTGGAGTCCCTCGGACCCGCCATCACCGCGGGTGAGTACCCGCCGGGCACGATCTTGCGCACCGACGAGCTGGAAGAGCGCTTCGAGGTGTCCCGTACGGTCATCCGCGAGGCGATACGGGTCCTGGAATCCATGCACCTGGTGGCCTCGCGGCGCCGGGTCGGCGTGACCGTACGCCCCGCCGAGGAGTGGAACGTCTACGACCCGCGCGTCATCGGCTGGCGGCTGGACGGCCCCGACCGCCCCCGGCAGCTGCGCTCCCTGACCGTGCTGCGCTCCGCCGTCGAACCGGCCGCCGCGGGCCTGGCCGCCCGGCACGCCACCCCGCGGCAGTGCGCCGAGCTGACCGAGCACGCCATGGGCATGGTCGCCACCTCGCGCGGCCAGCAGCTCGACGCGTACCTGGTGCACGACGTGGCCTTCCACCGCGTCGTGCTGACCGCCTCCGGCAACGAGATGTTCGCCCGGCTCGGCGACGTGGTGGCCGCCGTCCTCACCGGCCGCACCCACCACCACGTCATGTTCACCGACCCCGACCCGGCCGCGGTGACCCTGCACGTCCAGGTCGCCGAGGCGGTACGGGTCGGCGACGCGGACCGCGCCGAGGCGCTGACCCGCGAGATCACCGTGGGCGCGATGGCCGAACTGGACGTGCTCGCACCATGACGGTGCCCGGCCACGGCTGCGCGCCGTGGCCGCCCGTACGGGAATTCGTGGTCGACCGCTGAATTCCCGTTCCCTACCGCAGTTCTGGGCTTTATTTCTTCCCAACCCCGGCCCGGCCCGGCATAACTGTGACCACACGGCGCGGCATCGCACCTCGATGCACTCCTCCCGCGCCGCGGCACAGCACGGAGAAAGGCCGGAACCATGAGAATTGCCCGAAGGACGGTATACAGCCTGGCGGCCGGAGCGGCGCTCTGCACCTCCGCCGTGGCCCTCGCCCCGGCCGCGCACGCGGCGAGCGAGAACTACGTCAAAATCACCAACAAGGCGGGCATCGTAGCGACCACGTGCTACGAGTGGCTGGGTACCAGCGGCAAGGACTACTGCCACCAGGGAAAGGCCGTGGGCCAGTCCTGGACCGCGTACTTCCCGGAAGAGGCGACCTCCGCGGTGGTCAACCTGAAGCTGTCGCCGTGGGACAAGAACAGGGACAGCGCCCCGGTGCGGGACACCGGCAAGAACCACTGCTTCGAGATCCGGGGCCTGCTCGGCTCGGAAAAGCTGATCGAAACCGGCTGCTGACGGACGAGGAAGCGAGCAGAGCCATGAAGTACACACGCACGGGCGTGGTGGCCGGCGCCCTCACCGCCGCCCTCGGATTCGCCACTCCGGCAGCCCTGGCCATTCCGCCCGAATACCCTGCCGTCGACGGCGCCACGGACAACTGGGTGAACGAGGCGACACCGACGGTCGAGTACAAGAACGGGCTCAAGGACTCCGACCCGGCCCGGGTCAAGGAAGCCCTGGAGCAGTGCAGGAGCCAGTCGGTCTCCTGCAAGGCGGCCACGGTCGGCACCCCGGAAAAGGTGACGAAGTGGTTCGACGCGGGGAGCGACGGCACCCAGGCCAAGGTGCTGGAGAACTGCTCGACGGGCGCGGGCGCCACCGACATCAAGCAGTCGGTCGGCGGTATGCACGCGTTCGCCTGGGGCTGGAACGTGGGCGGCTCCGTCGACATCCCGCTGGCCAAGGGCGTCGGCATCGGGATCAGCGGACAGTACAACGAGACCAATACCGAGACGAAGACCGACAGCGTCGAAATCACCGTGAAGCCGGGGTACCGGGGCACGCTCAAGCTGGGTCACGACATGGAACGCACCGTTTCCGACATCACCGTCCAGGGTGGGAAGTTCGGCGGCGCGAAGATATCCGGGGTGCGCACCGAGGCGCTGCTCAAGGAGAACGCCAAGCGTGCCAAGCCCGACACCCAGCCGTGCGGCCAGAAGTGAACCGCGGGACCGGCGAAAGGACGCGAGTATGAGAAACATCAGGCGTACGGCGGCCTGCGCGACCGCCGCGATCGGCATCGCACTGGGCGGCGCGGTGGTGACGGCACCCCCGGCCTCGGCCGCGTCGGGCCACTTCATCTCCTTCGAGAACAAGGGCTGGTTCGTGGCCAGTACCTGTTACCAGTGGACGGGCTCGAAGACGTCCGACAGCTGCGATGCCGGAAAGAAGATCAACGACACCTGGCGGGTGGAGATACCGCAGGACGCGACCGGTGTGGAGCTGAATGTGACAGTGCTGGCGCAGGTCGCCGGCGGCAACATCACACCGCAGATCACCGATCTGAAGCGTGACTACTGCTACGAACTCTCCGGCACCACCTTCGGTCCGAAGATCACCGAGAAGCAGTGCTAGACCGGGCGAAGGGAACGGGAACATGACCTCCGGAACTCATCGGGTGAAGACGGCGGGCGGATACGGCGCGGCCGTTCTCGCCCTCGTGCTCGGCGGCGGAATCCTGACGGCGCCGTCGGCCGCCGCGAGCGCGCAGAACTCCATCCAGTTCAAGAACGACGCGCTGTACTTCGTCGACACCTGCTACGAATGGCAGGGGCCCGCGGGCATCGAGAAGAAGAACTACTGCCACAACGCCAAGGCCGTGCAGGCGACCTGGAAGGCGCACTTCCCGGAGGAGGCGACCGGGGCCACCGTCAAGGTCACCTTCGCCGGGTACACGGGCGGCCCGCCGAAGACGGTCACCGTCGACGACGTCAGCAAGGACAGCTGCTTCCAGCTCAAGGGAACCTGGCCGAACTACGCCGAAGTCCTGCGCGTGAACTGCTGACCCGGCCCCCTGACCCGCCGCCACCGGCCTGCCACCCCTGACCCGGCACTGCGTGACAAGCAGCGCCGGGTCAGCGGCGTCGCTCCAACCCCCGCAGCGCGTCGCCCAGTTCGCGCCGCCCCCCGATACGCAGCTTGCGGTAGGCCCCGGTCAGGTGCGTCTCCACCGTCCGCAGGGAGACGAAGAGATGCTCGGCGATCCGCTTGTTGCTCCACCCTTCGGCGGCCAGCACGGCGACGCGCTCCTCCCCGGCCGTCAGCGGACAGCCGCCCGCTCCCCGGCTGCCGGCCCGGCCACCCGCGTCGTGCAGCCGCTGCTGGAGGCTGCGTGCGAGGACGCCGGCCCCGCACCCGGCCGCGAGGTCCAGTCCGCGCCGTAGCGCCGTACGGGCCCCGGGCTTGTCGTCGCGCCGCAGCAGCGCGCCGCCCAGCGTGTGCAGTGCCCGGGCGAGTTCGAGGTCCGCGGGGGTGCCCTCCAGTACGTCCACCGCCTCCGCCACCCGCTCCAGGCCGCCCGCCCCGCCGGTGACCTGCCCGGCGGCGTGCAGGGCCACCCCGACGGCGCGCGGTATCCGGCAGGCCCGCGCCCGTTCCAGCTCCTCCTCGGCGAGCGCGCGGGCGTCGCTCCCGTACCCCAGCAGGAGGCTGACCCCGGCGGCACGGGAGCGCCAGGGGGCGATCGCCGGGCTGACGGTTCCCGCCGCCTCGTAGTGGTGCCCGCACTCCCGCAGCAGCGTCAGCCCGGCCCGCCGGTCCCCGAGGGCGGTGCGCAGCGCGGCCAGGCTCAGCAGGAAACGCGGCCACTCCCAGGAGGCGTCGGACGGGTCCGTGGCGGAGTGGACCGCGGCGATGCGCTCGGCTTCCTCCAGGTCGCCCTGTTCCAGCAGGGTGTCGATCCGGATGGTGTCCAGCGTCATGCGGTACGGGACGTCCCGCGCTCCGCGGGCCTGTTCGGTCACGGTCCGGGCCACCGCGGCGGCCTGCGCCACGTTCCCGCGGCGGAGCGCGACGGCGGCCCGGTGGATGAGCAGCCAGGACGCCGGCGGCTCCGTACCCGTCTCCCCCGTCCGGTGCAGGAGGCGGTCGCACAGCTCGCCGGCCGCGTCGAGGTCGTCCAGGTACAGCAGCGCCTGGGCGACGAAGTAGTGCAGCGGGAAGAGGTCGTGCGAGAAGGCCGGGAGGTTCACCCTGGCCCGGTCCAGCAGCTCGGTGACGCGGCCGGCGGGCTCGCCCGCCCGCAAGGCCGTGAAGGCGCGTACGGCGAGCAGCTGCCGTTCCCCGGGGGTGTGCCCGTCCAGATCGGCGGCGCGCGCGCCGGCCCGGCCCGGGACACGGACCGAAGGACGTTCGAACTCCAGCCACTCGACCAGTGCCTGCATCCGCAGCAACGGCTCGCGGCCCCCCGGCGCGGCACCCGTACGCGCGCTCAGCTCGGCGGCCAGCCGCGCCAGGTCGGGGCTGCCGTCGCGCCCGCCACGCGACATCAGGTGGCAGTAGGCCAGCACCCCGACGGCCTCGGAGCAGGCGGTGGCGTCGGTGAGGTGCTCCAGCGCGGCCGTGCCGTACGAGACGGCGAGGCCGGGGTCGTAGTGACTGGCGGCGACGGCCAGCTGCACCAGCACCTGGGCGTGCTCCTGCGGGGCGGCCGGCTGGAAGACCGCGTGCCGCAGATACGTCACGGCGGTCTCGGCCGCGCCCCGGCGCAGCGCCTCTCCGGCGGCCCGGCGCAGCACCGCCAGCGGCCAGCTGCCGGGCACCGGGCCGGCCGCCATCACGTGCGCGGCCACCTCCTCGTCCGGGCGCCCGCTCAGGTGCGACACCTGCGCCGCCCGCGCATGGGCCGCGCCGACCTCCTGGGGCGTCCACTCCGCCAGCACGGCCTCACGGACCACCCGGTGGACGAAGCGCGGCTCGTCCCCGGCCCCCAGCAGCCCGAGGGAGTGCAGCTCCGCCCCCGCCGAACGGACCACGGCCTCACCGGTGCCGCAGTACGCCGCGAGGAGCGGCCACGGCACGCCGTCCCCGAGGACCGCCAGGCCGCGCGCCAGCTCGGCCACGGCCGGGGATCCCTGGCCCAGCCGGTGCCGTACCTCCCGCAGCAGCGTGGGCAGGCCGAAGCTCCGGATCCGGTCCCGGTCCTCCTTCGTGGGCCGTACGCCGCCGCGCCGCGCGTCGCACAGCAGGGCGCGCAGGAAGAGCGGGTGCCCCTCGGTGGCGGCGTGGCAGGCGGCGCTGAACGACGGGTCCGGCCGGGGCTCGCCGAACTCGCGCGCCACCAGCTGCGCCACGTCCGCCGGGCCGAGCGGCTCCAGCGCCAGGGTGCGGCAGACGGCGGGGTGTACGAGGGCGTCGTACAGGTCGCCGGGCGCCGGGCGCTCTCCGGTACGGGTGGTGACGGCCACCAGGATCGGCTGGGTGTCCGCCCGGTTGACCAGGTGCGCCAGCCACCGCAGCGACGGCGCGTCGATCCACTGGAGGTCGTCGACCGCCAGCAGCAGCGGCTGTTCACGGGACAGCCGGAAGGCGAGGCGGTCCAGGCCCGCCAGCGTGCCGTCGGCATCGGCGTACGTACCGGAGTCGCCGCCCCACGGACCTTCCGGGTCGAGGATGCGCAGCACCGTCTCCCCCACCCCGTCGAGCAGCGCCCCGCGCTCCTCCTCCCCGGCGGCCGCGACGAGCGGGTGGAGCAGCCGCCGCGCCGTACCGAAGGCGAAGTCGCGCTGGAGCCGGTGGCAGCGCACCCGCGCGGCACGGAAGCGCGGGACGCCGTCCAGCCAGTGCTCCAGCAGGGCCGTCCGGCCCACCCCGGCGTTCCCCACCACCTGCACCACCCGTGTGCGGCCCGCCGGCACCTCGTCCGCCACCGCGTCGAGGGCGGCCAGCTCAGCGGCGCGCCCGGCCGGCGGCGGGCCTTCACGGACCGGCCGGACGACGCGCGGCGCGCCCGCCCCGCGCGGTGCCTCCCGGCCGGCTCCGTCACCCCTGCGACCGTCGATCATCTGGCCCCTACTTCCGTCGATCGGATTGCCAGACGTCGGCTCGCCACCCGGGGTTGCGCCGCGCCGGGGGTCTCACCATCCGGACGGACCACGACAACCCGCCGCTCAGCCGCCGACCTCCGTACGGGGCACCCGACTTGAACGGCACACCGGACACCGGACCTCCCCGGGCACCCGCCCTCCGCCCGCCTCCTTCTCGTGGTCGGCGGCGGCTGATCTCGTGGTGATCCACGGAACACCAGGACGGAACCGTCCGGTACCGGACGGACGGCACCGCATCCCGGCGGCAGCTCAGAACAGCGGCTGCTGCCCCGGAAACGGCGGCTCCTCCGGATCGAACAGACGCTCCGCCGGGGCCATCATCGGCGCGATACGGCGGGAGCCGGGGCACGACACCAGCTCCAGCACGGTGCGGCGGCCCGGCGGGTCGTGCCGGGCGAAGCGGCCGCCGACGACGGCGATCTCTCGGTTGCATACGGGGCACGGGCGACGCGGTGACATTTCCTCATTGTCCCTTGGCGCGCCGGACACCCCCGCGCGCGGCCCCGCCGAAGCAGCCGGGGGGCGCGCCGGACGGACACCGCGGCACCCTCTGCGCCCCCGCGCCTCCATGCCCCGTCACCCCTGTGCGCGCCCAGGTTCGGTTCCCCGCGGGCCTGGGAATCTACGAGGGACCGGTGTCACCACAGGGGTGCCGCCATGACAGGGACGCGGAAGGGACACGGCGTGCGCAAGGGACGTACGGTGGCAGCGGGGCTGGTGGTGCTGGCCGTGACAGCCGGCTGCAAGACCATCACGATCACCCCGAACGGCGGACTCCCCTCGGCGTCCTCCACCGCCACCGCCACCGCACCGGAGCGCGCGGAAGCCCTCCCCGCCCGTACGGCGGACAAGGCACCCCCCGGACGCGCCCGCGCCAGCAAGGCACCCCGCCGCGCGGTCAAGCCCGTGCTCGCCCCCGGCGACCGGAGCCACCGGGTGCGCGAACTTCAGGCCCGGCTGGCCCAGTTGTCACTCTTCCGCCGTAAGCCCACCGGTTTCTACGGCCGGCAGACCGCCACCGCCGTGTCGGCGTTCCAGGGCCGGTGCGGTCTGCGGCGTACCGGCACACTGGACCGCGCGTCCTGGCACGCCCTGCACGCGCGCACCCGCCCGCCGACCCGCGCCGAGATGTATCCGCGCCCCAAGAAGAAGACCAGGAAGCCGCCCGTCCGGCGCGACCCGCGCTGCATGACGGGCCGCGTCCTGTGCATCAGCAAGCGGAGCAACTCACTCGCCTGGATGGTGGACGGCAAGGTCCGCTCGGCGATGGACGTCCGCTTCGGCGCGCAGTACACACCGACCCGCGAGGGCACTTTCACCATCACGTTCAAGAGCCGGCACCACGTCTCGTCGATCTACCACACCCCCATGCCGTACGCGATGTTCTTCAGCGGCGGCCAGGCCGTCCACTACTCCGCCGACTTCGCAGCCCGCGGCTACAGCGGCGCCTCCCACGGCTGCGTGAACGTCCGCGACAGCAACAAGGTCGCCACCCTGTTCCACCAGGTAAAACCAGGCGACAAGGTAGTGATCTACAAGTAACCCCGGCCAGCCGCAGTAACCCCACCCACCAATTGAGCATCCCCCACCCACAGCAACCAGTCCCGCGAGAGCGGCGCCGGCTTAGGCGCAAAGAACAGCGCGGGCAGGGCCGGGGGAACGTGCCCCGCCCGCGCCAGGTGCGACGAGCCGTTGGTACGGGGGGAACCCCGGCTCGCGCGCAAGCCGATGACCAGTCGGCTTCACTCCGTACTGCGCCGGGCGCCCGGAAAACGTCACACCATGGCGACGAGTGGTCCTCCAGGAAGGCGCGGCGCGCCAGGGCCGGCGAACCCGGCCGACGGCGCATACCGGTGCCGGTCGTCGTCCTCGTCCCCGCCCTTGCCGCCGTGCCCCTTGTCATGGCCCTTGCCATGGCCGCCCTGCCCGTGGTCGCCGCGGCCGTCGCCGTCGTAGCGGCTGTCGCCCTTGCCCCCGCCCGGGGCGTGGGAGAGGTACTGGCGGCAGAAGGCGTGCACCTTGTCGGAGCCGCCGGCCGCGCGTTCCAGGCGGCGGAGGGTGTCCTGGCCCAGGGCGGCGCGGCGGCCCGATTCGTAGGTGCGGCAGAACGTGACGCCGAGCCGGTACTTCTCCTGGGCGTCGGGCCGGTCCCCGGGCCCGTCGGGCCGGCTGTCACCGTCGCCGGTGCTGCCGCCACCGGTGGCGTCCTGGCCGGGGGCGCTGCGGCCGGGGGCGGGGGGCGGGGTGGTGCCGGTGCCCCGGTCGTTCCCGCCGTCGGTGATCAGGGGTCCGGGCCGGCCCGTGCCGGGACTGTCCGGGTCCGGCAGCCGGGTGGCACCGCCGGTGGCCGTGCTGGTGTCGTCGGTGGCGTCCTGGCCGGGGGACTCGGCGGCCGAGACGCTGGTGGCCGGGGCCGGTCCGGGGCCGCCGCGGAAGGGGCTGGGCAGGACGCCCGCGCCGGCGGCCACGGCGACGCCGCCGAGCGCGCAGCCGGCCAGGGCCACCATGAAGCCGCGGCGCAGGGGGCGTCCGAAGCGGCGGCGGGTGGCCGGGCCGGCGCCGCGGGGGGTGCGTACGGCTGCCGTCGCGGGCGCGGCGGTGATGTCGGCCGCGGCGGCCGCGGCGGGGCCGTGTGCCTGCCGGAAGGCGGCGACGGCGGCTTCCTCGCCGGGCAGCGGGGTGTCCCCGGCCGGGGCCCGGCCGGCCGCCGCTGCGGTGTTCAGCAGGGCGGTGAGTTCCGCGGCGGCGGCGCCGTCCGGGGAACCGGCCGGTTCGCCGCGCAGCAGTCGCTCCGCGGCCTCCTCGTCGAGCCAGTCGTACCGGTCGTCGGCCATCACATGTCCTTCTGCGTTCGTGCGGCCGTTTCCGTCACACCCGGTACGTACGATTCCGCCGCGCCCTCACCCCGTGCCGTGCCCCGTCCGATGCCCTGGGCGGGCACCTCTTCCACGGGTCCGCCGCCCTTGCCTGGTCCGCCATCCTTGCCGGGTCCGCCGCCGTCCTCGCCGCCGGCTCCGAGGAGGTCGGCCAGGCGCCGCAGGCCGCGGTGTGCGGCGGTCCGTACGGCGCCGGGCCGCTTGCCCAGTACTCCGGCCGCGCTCTTGGCGTCCAGGCCGACCAGTACGCGCAGGACGACGGCTTCGGCCTGGTCCTGCGGGAGCCGGGAGATCAGGCGGAAGGTGTGGTGGGTGCCGAGGGCTTCCATGGCCTCGCCGGCGGTGTCCGAAGCGCCCGCTTTGTCGGCCAGTTCGGTCTCGTCGCCGCCGACCGCGGGGCGGCGGCCGCGCATGCGTATGTGGTCCAGGGCGCGGTTGCGGGCTATGCGCGCGGCCCAGCCCCGGAACCGGTCGGCGTCGCCGCTGAACCGGGCCAGGTCGCGGGTGATCTGCAACCACGCCTCGGAGGCCACGTCTTCGGCGTCCGCTTCGCCCACCAAGGTCCGTACATATCCGATAAGCCGGGGATGCACGGCGCGGTAGACGGTACGGAACGCCGCCTCGTCGCCGCCCTGCGCCGCCTGTACGGCGACCGTCAGCCGGCCGTCGTCCGGCTGAATGTCGTCCCCTCGCACGGGTCCATCCTGTCGCACGCGGAAAGTCCGCCGCCCGGTCCTCGCTGATTCGCTGTTCTCGGGCACCGCGGGTACCCCTGGTAACCCGTGTGTCCCCGCTGACGGTAACCCGGCCGCCCGCACACCGGGCACCCGGGCTGCTGCTGACCTGCCGCTCCGTACCGGCGGGAGGACGTCCGGCCACCGCGCCGGGCGGCGCGGACCCGCACGCTACGGCCAGGGCGCACCCCGCGTCCAGAGCACCCGCGCACCGGGCGGGGCCCGGCGCGCGGCACGTGCCGTGCCCCGGTCCGCACCCCGTGTGACGCTTTCGCGGCGTCCGGCGCTGTAAGGGACAGGGGCTCGTCACCGGGCCTCCCTGGAACGACGGCCGGGGCCTCTCCTGTGGGGGGTGGCGGCCCCGGTCGTCCCCTCTCGCCGCGTCCGGCCCTGGCCGCTCAGACCTGGTCGGCCAGTTTTGTGAAGTCCGCCCAGGAAAGGGCCGGATCGCGGCGGTCCCAGACCTTCTGCGCCAGCGCGCGCAGCGGCCTCCGGATGCCGTCCGCCACCTGCTCCTGCGTCTGCTCGCCGGCCAGGTCGCACCAGACCGCGAGGCGCGCCCCGACCACCCGGTCCGGGCCGGACCGCGACCGCGGTACGGCCTCGGTGCCACGCAGCACGCCGGGGTTCCACTGCGTGTAGATGCGTTCGCCGGTCGGGTACGGCATGTCGTTGGGCTCGCCGAGCACGTAGTACAGGTACTCGTCGTTGAGGTTGACGACCGTGCGGTTCTCGCGCAGGTACTCGTCCGGTTCGCGGGCGCCGATCTCCTTGCCCGTCCAGTAGGCGACGGTGCGGCGGGGGTCCGGAGCGACGTCCGTGTCGCGGAAGTAGCCGTCGTTCCACGCCTCGACCTGCTGGGCCCCGGCGGCCCGCACGGTCTTGTCCCGGTCGTTGAGCCAGCCGGTGGCCAGGTCCTCGATGGTGGCGCCGTCCCCGTACTTCTCCTGCGCGGCGCGGGCCAGCTGCGGGTAGCTCTCGGCCGGGGCCCGGTCGGCCAGCGCGCGGTACTCGTCGCCGCCCAGGTGCCAGTGCCCGCCGGGGAAGAGCGGGGCGTACTCGCGCAGCAGGTCGTCCACGATCCCGGCGGCGCCGGGCTGCGAGATGTCCATGGCGCCGCGCTCGGCGCGTCCGTCGGCGGAGCGCAGCTGGAGGTCCGGGTGGGCGCGCAGGACGGCGCCGAGGTGGCCGGGTGAGTCGATCTCCGGGATGACGGTGACGTGCAGGCCGCGGGCGACCTCGACCAGGTGGCGCACCTGGTCCTTGGTCAGGTGGTCGGCGGAGACGATCTCGGGGTGCTTCTCGCTCTCGATGCGGAAGGCCTGGTCGTCGGAGAAGTGCAGCTGGAGCTGGTTGAGCTTGAGCCCGGCGAGGTCGCGGATGCGGTCCTCGATCCACCCGGCGTCGAAGTGCTTGCGCGCGATGTCCAGCATGAAGCCGCGCTGCGCCCGGTCGGGCCGGTCCTCGACCGTGCCTTCGGGGACGCCGCCGGAGGTCCGTACGGACTGCAGGACGGTGCGGGTGGCGTTGAAGAGGCCGGCGTCGGTGGGGGCGGTGAGGGTGAGGCGGGTGCCGCGGGACGTGAGGGTGTACGCCTCGGCGGCGGTGTCGTACACGGGGGCGTTGTCGGCGCGGCGGGCGGCGTCCTGGCCGCCGGACAAGCGCAGCTCGACGTCTCCGGGCCGTACGGACTGTCTGCCCCAGACCGTCCGCAGGCCGCCCAGTTCCCGGGCGAACCGCCGGGCCTCGTCGGCGGCCGGGCTCTTCTCGCCCGCGGGCACCACGACGCGGGCCGTCTTCGTGGGCCGCCAGCCGCGCCCGTCGGCCGCGGTGAACTTCTGTACGGCGGGCACGGTACGGGGCGGGCCCTGGACCGGGGCCCAGGTGGGGGTGGGCGCGGCGGAGGGGCTGCCGGCCTGGCCCTCGGCCGGGGTGCCGCGCTCCGAGCATCCCGTGACGGCCAGTGCCGTGAGGGCGGCGGTCACTCCTGCGGTGATGCTCGCGGCCAGTTTTCCGGTCCTCATATACGCAAAACCTCCCTTTCCGGGGCGAAGGTATTGCCAGGTGACAGACGTTCACGTCTCCTACGCGCGGGAAAGCTCTCCCATACGGGTGAAATCCGCGCATCCGTCGGACAGTGATCGACAGACGTCGTTACGGTGGCGTCTCCATCCGTTCACCCCTTCCGGAGCCGACGGCCCCGCACCTCCGCCGCGGCCGAGCGCTCCGGCCGCCTTGATCAGCGTTCTCCGCCCCGAGGAGCCCATGCAGCCCAGCGATCTCCCGGCCGCCCCGCCGCCGACACCGCTGCGCACTCCCCGGCCCGCCACACCCTCCCAGAAACTCCCGCCGCTGCCGCCACCGCCTCCCGGCAGCACCGCCCCGGCCCGTACGACCGGCCTGGACCGGCTGAACGCCGCCCCGCCGGACGCCGCCGAGGCGGCCCTGCTGCTGTGCTGCGGCAGCCGCCGCTGGGCCCGCCGGCTGGCCGCGCACCGCCCGTACCCGGACGCGGATGCCCTGCTGGCCGCCGCCGACGAGGCCAGCTACGACCTGACCGCGGCCGACCTGGACGAGGCGCTGGCCGGGGAGACCGTCGCGCCGGAGCCGCTCGTCGGCGCGCGCGGCCCGGGCACGCTCGCCGCGCACACCGCGCTGCGCGCCGCGCACGCCGAGTACGAACGCCAGTTCCGGCACGTCTTCGTCATCTGCCTGGCCGGCTTCCGCGACACCGAACTGCTGAACGTGGTGCTCTCCGCGATCCACGACCGGCTCGGCAACGAGCCCGAGGAGGAGCGGGCGATCGCCGCCGACGAGCTGCGCCGGATCGCCCGCGGACGGCTCGCCCGGCTCGCGGCGTCCCAGGACTGAGCAGCGGTCCGCACCGTACGGCCCCGGACCGGGCACCCCGGTCCCGGCCCCCGCCTCGCCCTTTACCCCGTTCCCCCGCCCGAAGTACAGGGCCGGACCGCCCCCGGCGGGTAGCCCGTACGTGCCTGTTTGATCACACCTGAGGACCCCGGCGGGAGGAACCGACAGTCCGTCGCTACGATGGCCGGGGCCGGTGGACCGTACCCGGCCGGGCCAGACCGACAGAGAAGCCGGCAGGCCCCGATCCCCGCTCCCGGAGGGTTTTTCCGTGCCGGCTGGAACGCTGTACCGCGGCCGGGAAGGCATGTGGTCCTGGGTGGCTCACCGAGTCACCGGCGTCCTCATTTTCTTCTTCCTGTTCGTGCACGTCCTCGACACCGCACTCGTCCGCGTCTCCCCCGAGGCCTATGACGACGTCGTTGCCACGTACAAGACGCCACTCGTCAACGTGATGGAGTACGGCCTCGTCGCCGCCATCCTCTTCCACGCGCTCAACGGTCTCCGTGTGATCGCCGTGGACTTCTGGTCCAAGGGACCGAAGTACCAGAAGCAGCTGCTGTGGACCGTTGTCGCCGTGTGGGCCGTCCTGATGGCCGGCGCTTTCTACCCCGTGCTGCAGCACACGCTGCGCACGCTGTTCGGGAGCTGATGACGCGCGATGTCTGCTGAAACTCAATCCCCCGCAGGTCCCGCTGTGAACGACTCCGTCTCCCTGTACGACGTGGACAACCCGGCTCCCGTGATCGAGCCGCCCCGCAAGCGTACGAAGAAGACGCCCAAGACGACCCGTACGAACTTCGAGATGTACGGCTGGCTGTTCATGCGGCTGTCCGGCATCGTGCTGGTCGTCCTGGTCCTCGGCCACCTGCTGCTCCAGCTCGTGCTGGACGGCGGTGTCTCCAAGATCGGCTTCGCCTTCGTGGCCGGCCGCTGGGCCTCGCCCTTCTGGCAGGTCTGGGACCTGGTGATGCTGTGGCTGGCGATGCTGCACGGCGCCAACGGCCTGCGCACGGTCATCAACGACTACGCGCAGCGGGACAACACCCGCTTCTGGCTGAAGATGCTCCTGTACACCGCCACGGTGTTCACCGTCCTTCTGGGCACGCTGGTGATCTTCACCTTCGACCCGAACATCCGCTAGGCCCCGGGGCTGAGGTAACCGACTCATGAAGATCCACAAGTACGACACGGTCATCGTCGGCGCCGGCGGCGCGGGCATGCGCGCGGCCATCGAGGCCACCAAGCGCAGCCGCACCGCGGTCCTGACGAAGCTGTACCCCACCCGCTCCCACACCGGCGCGGCGCAGGGCGGCATGGCCGCCGCCCTGGCCAACGTCGAGGAGGACAACTGGGAGTGGCACACCTTCGACACGATCAAGGGCGGCGACTACCTGGTCGACCAGGACGCCGCCGAGATCCTGGCGAAGGAGGCCATCGACTCGGTCCTGGACCTGGAGCGGATGGGCCTGCCGTTCAACCGCACCCCGAACGGCACCATCGACCAGCGCCGCTTCGGCGGCCACTCCCGTAACCACGGTGAGGCCCCGGTCCGCCGGTCCTGCTACGCCTCGGACCGCACCGGCCACATGATCCTCCAGACGCTGTACCAGAACTGCGTCAAGGAGGGCGTCGAGTTCTTCAACGAGTTCTACGTCCTGGACCTGCTGCTCCAGGACGTCGACGGCGTGAAGAAGTCGGCCGGCGTGGTCGCGTACGAGCTGGCCACCGGCGAGATCCACGTCTTCCAGGCGAAGGCCGTGATCTTCGCGTCCGGCGGCACCGGCAAGTTCTTCAAGGTGACCTCCAACGCGCACACCCTGACCGGTGACGGCCAGGCCGCCGCGTACCGCCGCGGGCTGCCGCTGGAGGACATGGAGTTCTTCCAGTTCCACCCGACCGGCATCTGGCGGATGGGCATCCTGCTGACGGAGGGCGCCCGTGGTGAGGGCGGCATCCTCCGCAACAAGGACGGCGAGCGCTTCATGGAGAAGTACGCGCCCGTCATGAAGGACCTCGCCTCGCGTGACGTCGTCTCGCGCTCCATCTACACGGAGATCCGCGAGGGCCGCGGCTGCGGTCCCGAGGGCGACCACGTCTACCTGGACCTGACGCACCTGCCGCCGGAGCAGCTGGACGCCAAGCTGCCCGACATCACCGAGTTCGCGCGCACCTACCTCGGCATCGAGCCCTACACGGACCCGATCCCGATCCAGCCGACCGCGCACTACGCCATGGGCGGCATCCCGACCAACGTCGAGGGCGAGGTGCTGGCCGACAACACCACCGTCGTGCCGGGCCTGTACGCCGCCGGCGAGGTCGCCTGCGTGTCCGTGCACGGCGCCAACCGCCTGGGCACCAACTCGCTGCTGGACATCAACGTCTTCGGCCGCCGGGCGGGCATCGCGGCGGCGGAGTACGCGGCCACCGCGGACTTCGTCGAGCTGCCGGAGGACCCGGCGAAGATGGTCCAGGAGCAGGTCGAGCGGCTGCGCTCGGCCTCGGGCAACGAGCGGGTCACCGAGATCCGCAAGGAGCTCCAGGAGACCATGGACGCCAACGTGATGGTGTTCCGCACCGAGCAGACGATCAAGACCGCGGTCGAGAAGATCGGCGAGCTGCGCGAGCGGTACCTGAACGTGTCCATCCAGGACAAGGGCAAGCGGTTCAACACCGACCTGCTGGAGGCCGTGGAGCTGGGCAACCTGCTCGACCTGGCCGAGGTGATGGCCGTGTCCGCGCTGGCCCGCAAGGAGTCCCGCGGCGGTCACTACCGCGAGGACTACCCCAACCGCGACGACGTCAACTTCATGCGGCACACCATGGCGTACCGCGAGGTGGCGGCAGACGGCTCGGAGTCGATCCGCCTCGACTACAAGCCGGTCGTCCAGACCCGCTACCAGCCGATGGAGCGTAAGTACTGATGAGCACCTCCACCCTCGAAAAGCACTCCAAGGCCCTGGACGCGGCCGAGGACGGCGCCGCGCACACCATCACCATCACGCTGCGGATCCGCCGGTTCAACCCGGAGGTCTCCGAGGACGCCACCTGGCAGGACTTCCAGCTGGAGATGGACCCGAAGGAGCGCGTCCTGGACGCCCTCCACAAGGTCAAGTGGGAGCAGGACGGCACGCTGACCTTCCGCCGCTCCTGCGCGCACGGCATCTGCGGCTCCGACGCCATGCGGATCAACGGCAAGAACCGCCTGGCGTGCAAGACGCTGCTGAAGGACATCAACCCGGAGAAGCCCATCACGGTCGAGGCCATCAAGGGCCTGACGGTCCTCAAGGACCTCGTGGTGGACATGGAGCCGTTCTTCCAGGCGTACCGGGACGTGATGCCGTTCCTGATCACCACCGGCAACCAGCCGACGCGGGAGCGCCTGCAGTCCGCCGAGGACCGCGAGCGCTTCGACGACACCACCAAGTGCATCCTGTGCGCCGCGTGCACGTCCTCGTGCCCGGTGTTCTGGAACGACGGCCAGTACTTCGGCCCGGCGGCGATCGTCAACGCGCACCGCTTCATCTTCGACAGCCGTGACGAGGGCGGCGAGCAGCGGCTCGAAATCCTCAACGACAAGGACGGCGTCTGGCGCTGCCGTACGACCTTCAACTGCACGGACGCCTGCCCGCGCGGTATCGAGGTCACCAAGGCGATCCAGGAGGTCAAGCGCGCGCTGATCACGCGTCGCTTCTGATCCCGGGGCGCAACCGCTGGAACCTGGTTCCGGTCAGCGACCCGAACCTGGTCGGGAAGCCACGAAGGGCTCCGCCTCCGTACGTACGGAGGCGGAGCCCTTCGGCGTGTCCGGCGCCCGCCTGCGCACGGTGCCCGGACTCCGCCGCCCGTGCCGGGGGCGCCGCGGGGTAGACGAGGACCGGCGGCAGCTCCGTGTCCACGTAGGTGACCGGGTGGGCGCAGAAGTACGACGGCACGAGCAGCAGGCCCCGCCCCTCCAGGCGCAGGTCCCCGTCGCGCGGATAGCGCACCTCCAGGACGGGCCGCCGCCAGCGCATGGCCGGTCCGAAGGTCCGCAGCATGGCCTCGGCGCCGTCCTGGCGCAGCGCGTGCAGCCGCAGCGTACGGTCGGCCTCGACGCGCTGCCCGATCAGCGGCCAGCCGGGGCCCAGGGCGGTGTGGTGGTACGTGCGCAGGCCGCGGGCGAGGGCGCGCAGCGCGGCCGGCTCGCCGTCGGCGAGGGAGCGCATCCAGGAGTGCGGGGCGGCGTGCTGGCCGTGTCCCGGCCGGTGCGCCTGCCCGGCGAGCAGGCCCAGTTCGGCCCGCAGCCGGCGCCGGGGCGTCGTCATCACCGCTTCCAGGCCCGGCTCCACGCCGGCCGTTCCGGCCGCCGGGGTGAGGAAGTCGGGAAAGTAGCCGCGCGGCGGTACGAGCGGCAGCAGCATCCGTAAGGGGCCGGGCCCGTGCCGCGCGGCGTGCTGCCGCCAGGCGGCCAGCGCCGGCTCGGTACGGCTCTCGCGCAGGCGGTGCAGGCTCAGGACGGTCTCCCACAGGGGGTCGGCCCCCTCGGCGATCCGCGTACGGCGCAGATCCTCCGCCGTGAAATGGACACGTAACACAACGATCCCCCGATGCCGTGAACACACCGCTGTTCCCCCGAACAACGGTGCACCCGAGGATCCGACCCGTGGGCCGCATTCCGCAACCCGTACACGCCGCTGAACCCCATTTTGTTCAATGAAAAATGAATGAGAAAACATCTGCGCAGGTCAGCGCGGCCAGTTGGGCACAGCCTGGCGGTACGCCCTCAGGCCGAGCGGAGCGCCATCGCGGCCAACGCCCGGTCCTGGTCCCGGCGTTGGCGCATGACATGCGCGTACGTCGCCAGCGCCTCGCGCCTGCGCGCCAGCTCGGCGATCTCCGCGTCCAGCTGCGCCAGCTGCCGCTCCAGCACCCCGCAGGAGACGTCGCAGAGGACGAGCCCGGGGCCGCCCTGGGCGCACGGCAGCAGGTCGCGGATGGCGTCGGTGCTCAGACCGGTGGCGAGCAGCTCACGGATCCGCCCGACGGTCTCCAGCGCCTCGGGCCCGTAACGGCGGTAACCGTTCGCGTCCCGGTCCGCGCGCAGCAGCCCCTGCTGCTCGTAGTAGCGCAGCGACCGCGCGCTGGCCCCCGAACGCGCGGCCAGCTCCCCGATACGCAGCGAACCTCCCGCGCTCCCCCGCACCCCGCACTCCCCCGCCGCCCGCGCCATCGACTGCCTCCCCTGAAGACCGGCCCCTCGGACCGGCGACTTGACCTTCACACCGGTGTCAGGCGTCAACCTGGTGCGCATGACGAAGATTCCCGCGGTCGCACCGCGCCTTCCCGCCCTGTCCACGACCGTCACCCCCGCCGACCCCGGCGCCGTCCCCGCCGCCCACGGCATCCTCCTCGCCCACGGCGCGACCGGCAGCATCGCCGGCAACTTCGCAGGGCTCATCCCCGCCCTGGCCGCCACCGGCCACACCGTCGTCGCGCCGGACTACCCCGGCTCCGGCCGCACCCCGCGCGCCGACGGCCCCCTGGAGCTCGACGCCCTCGCCGACGCCCTCGTGGCCGAGGCCGTCACGGCGGGCGTCGAGACGTTCACCCTGATCGGTTACTCCCTCGGAACGGCGGTGTCCGTACGGGCCGCCGCGCGCCATCCCGAGCGGGTACGCGGCCTCGTCCTGACCGCCGGACTCGCCAAGCCCGACCACCGCGCGAACGTCTGGCTCGACCTGTGGCTGCGCCTGCTGGACCGCGGCGACTACGCGGGCTTCGCCCAGGCCCGCGCGCTCAGCGGCCTCGCCCCCGAAACCCTCAACGCCCTGCCGCCCGCCGAACTGGCCGCCGTCCTCGACCCGGACCCGGCCCTCCCGCCGGCCGGTTCGGCCGAGCAGGCCGCGCTGGTCAAGGAGGTCGACACCACCGGCGACCTGCCCGGCATCACCGTACCGACCCTGGTCATCGCCGCCACCCGGGACCAGCTCATCCACCCCTCCAACTCGCGCTACCTGGCCGACCACATACCCGGCGCCGAATACGCCGAGATCGAGACCGGCCACGTGCCGATGGTGGAGGGCCCGGAGGAGTGGGAGGCCCTGATCGTGAAGTTCCTGGGGGAGCGGGGGCTGTAGATGGGAGCGGGCGGGAGTGGCGGCCGGGTGTGGCGGCCGGGTGTGGCGGTTGCGGTGGCGGCCAGGTGTGGGGGTGGGCATGGTGGACGGGCATGGTGGCCGGGCATGGCGGACGGGGTGACGGTCGGGCATGGCGGTCGGTGGCGGGTGGCGTGGCGGGGGTGCGGCCCGTAGGGGGGGAGCGGGCCGCATTAAGGTCGATGCCGTGGATGAAGCGACGAGGGCGGATACGGACGGGACGCGGAACGTGACGGACGACGGCGCCCCCGACCGGGGCACGGACCCGGCCCCCGCCGGGAAGCCGGCCCCCTCCGTGGAACCTACCCCCTCCCCGGATTCCACCCGCCCCACAACCCCCACCCGCCCCACAGCCTCCACCCCCTCCCCGGAAACCACCCCCTCCACAGCCCCCACCCCCTCCACAACCTCCACCCCCTCCACAGCGCCCGCCCGGGAGCGGACCCCGCACGGCTCCCGCACCCGTACCCTCATCCTCGAAACCGCCCTCCGCCTCTTCCAGGAACGCGGTTACGACAAGACCACCATGCGGGCCATCGCCCAGGAGGCCGGCGTCTCGGTCGGCAACGCGTACTACTACTTCGCCTCGAAGGAGCACCTGGTCCAGGGCTTCTACGACCGCATCGCCACCGAGCACGCGGCGGCCGTCGCGGACGTACTGGCGACCGAGCGGGACCTGGCGGGACGGCTCCGCGGCGTGCTGCTCACCTGGCTCGACATCGCCGCGCCGTACCACCGGTTCGCCGCCCAGTTCTTCAAGAACGCCGCCGACCCGGACAGCCCGCTCAGCCCCTTCTCGGACGCCTCCGAAGGACCGCGCGAGGCCGCCATCGCGGTGCACCGGCAGGTGCTGGCGGGCGCGGACACCAAGGTCGACCCGGAACTGGCGGCCCAGTTGCCTCAGTTGCTGTGGCTTCAGCAGATGGGCCTGGTCCTGTACTGGGTGTACGACCGCTCGGAGAACTGCGAGCGCAGCCGCCGCCTGGTCGAGCGGACGTCCCCGCTGGTCGCCCGTGCGGTCGCCGCGTCCCGCTTCCGGATCCTGCGCCCCCTGGTACGCGAGGTCACCGACGTACTCAGCGAGTTCGTCTTCCCAGCAGCAGGCGCCGCGGCCCGCCCCACCCCCCGCAAAACCTCGAAACGCCCATCCCCCACACACGACTGACCGACACAGCCCCGGCCGCCCCGAAGCAGAGGAGTTCCCCTCCTCGGCGCTCAACGGCGCCCGCAGCCCCTCCTGGACGCCCCGAGGCCCGTAGCCCCCGAAGGTCACCTTCCACACCCCTTGACCACCCCGGGCACCGGGCCGCTCTCCCCCTCAGCGACCCGGCCCCCACCCTTACTCCCCCTCGAAGACCTTCTCCACAAACGCATCGAGGTTCATCACCAGCCGAGCAATACGGTCAGCCACCGGCAACGTCTCCTCATGCCGCCCGGCCAGCTCGGACTTCTTCTTTCCGCGGACGTACAGCGAACACGCCAGATCCGCGCAGACATACGCCCCGACGGTATTCCCCTGCCGCCCCAGCGGCCCGGCCTTCCGCGCGGCGAGCAGGCTCACCCCGGTCCCGGGATGCCCGGTGACACACAGCGAACACACCGTCGTCTTGGTGAAACTCCGCCGCACCCCCTGCGGCACCCGCAATGTCACCCCGACGACACCGTCCCCCCGAGGCGCCACCAGATAACTCCGGTCCGGCGCCCCAGGATCCCGCCACCCAAGAAAATCCAGGTCCCCCCACACCATCTCCGAAAGCCCCACCGGCAGATTGATGCGGCTCGCCTCCCCCTTCGAGCAATTGACGAAGGAGGCACGTATCTCTTTTTCACCCAACGGATCCATGAGGGGTGAAACTAACAGCCGGTGGTGGGGGCCGTCGCTCGAATTTTCCCGCCTTCTCCGGCGGGTGGTGTCAGCTCCAGGCCTGCGAACGGCCGCGGCGGCGGGAGACCACCACCGCGACGATGACTCCGGCGACCACGACCAGTGCCAGCGCGGCGCCGCCGATGACCATCCACTTGCTCTTCGAGTCGGCGGAAGAGGCGGACTCCTGCCCCTTGGCGGCATCGGCCGCGGGCTGTGCTGCCTTGCCCTGCGGCATGGCCAGCGGCCCCTGAGCCGGGCCTGCGGGGATGTCGCGGGTCAGTGCTGCGGCAGGCTGGATGAATCCGTAGCCGTAGTGCGCGTCGGGCAGTTTGAGGTTCTTGGCCTTCTCCGGCTTGGCCAGGCCCGCCGTCTTCACCAGGCGGTTGGCGATCTGACCGGGGGTGAGGTCAGGGAACTTCTCCCGGAGGAGGGCGGCGGCGGCGGACACGTAGGCGGTGGCCGGCGAGGTGCCGTCGTTCGTGGTGTACGCCGAGTCGCTCGCGCCCTGGGCGAGGGGAATGTCCACTCCGGGGGCGAGCAGGTCGACGGTGTCGTTGTAGTTGCTGCGCGTCCACGCCTCGCCGTACTCATCCACCGCGCCGACGCCGATGACCCCGGGGCAGGCTGCCGGGTAGTTCTTCTTGGCCACTCCATCGTTGCCGACACCCGCGACGACGATGACGCCCTTGTCCAGGGCGTAGCGGATCGATTCGCAGGTGTCCGCGTCGCGGGTGGCGACATAGGACATGTTGATGATGTCGGCGCCGTGGTCGGCGGCGTACCGGGTCGCCAACGACTCGTTCTTGTACGCGGTCAGCGGCATGATCTTCGCACCCGGGGCCAGGCCTTTGATCCCCTGGGCTCCGCCCGCGCCGTGACCGTGCCCGGCGATGATGCCCGCCATGGCCGTACCGTGGTCGCGGATGTCCTGGCCCGGCTTGAGCGTCTCGGAGCCGTCGACGCCCTGGGTGAAGTCCTTCCCCGGCACGAACTGCCCGGAAAGGTCCTGGTGGCTGGTGCGGACCGCCTTCTCGATGAGCGCGACCGTCACCCCCTTGCCGGTGGCCTGCTTCCAGATGTCCTTGGCGCCGAACGCCTCCAACGGCCACTGCTTGCTGCGAATCTGGTCCGCCTGCGCCGTGCCGCCCGCAGCCAGGAGCAGCGCTCCGGTCAGCGCCACGCCCGTACCGGCGCGCAGTGTTCGTGTGACCCTCATGCTTCGCTCCTCGTGTGCGTTCCGTGCGGTCCGGCACCGCCCGGACGAACGCCCCGCCGAGGGGGCGGGGCGGCCGTCCGTGCCAGGGCCCGTGGGCCAGGTTCTCTACTCGATCACGCGTGGCGCCACATTACGCTGCGGGGTCCACGTCTCCTCGTCCTCGACGAGGTAGTCGGGGCGCTTGCTGGTGGTGCGCTCCTTGTCCTCGCCCTTGCCGCGCGCGCCGGGGGCTCCGGCCATGCCCATGCCCTTGCCGCGCTGGTCGGGACGGCCGGCCTGGGTGCCTCCCCGGCTGCGGTGCAGTCCGGAACCGCCCTGCTTGGTACCGCCCGTCGGGCCGCCGGGCTTGCCGGCCACACCACCGGGCGTCCGGGCCTGCGCGCCGCCTCGTGCCGCGCCGCCGCGGCCGGCCGCGCCGGCACCGCCCGCTCCGCCACCGGGCATGCCGGGCACGCCGGAGCGCCCACCGCCCTTGGCTCCGGAACCACCGACGGTGCCCCCGGCCGGCATTCCCGTGCGTCCGGCGCCACGGACACCCCCGGTGCCCTTCCCGGGCGGCATTCCCCCGGGAAGACCCGGGATGCCGGGCAGCTGCTGCTCCTTCGACGTCTTACCGCCACCGATGCCGGGCCCACCGCCGGGCCGGTCCAGCAGGCCGGGACCACCGGTGCCGGGCATGCCCTTCTGCAAGCCGTCCAGGCCCGTACGCACCGGCGGCGGCGAGGCCGGCTTGACCTGCGGACTCCGCAGGCCGGGAGGCACGGCGGAGCCGCCCGGAACCCGAGGCGCACTGGGGGTCACGGCGGTCGGGCGGGGCCGCGTACCGCCTGGCGTCGGCATGTTCACCGGCGGCGGCGGTGGCGTCTGGGCCGGGGGCGAGGGCCAGTCGCCGCCGCCTCCCGGCAGAGGGCGGTCGTCAGGATAGACGCCGCTCTGCGCCCGGTAGTTGGCCGCCAGCTCCTCCATGACGATGACCGCCTCGACCTGGCGCTCCTTGCTCAGGGAGAGGTTGTCCCGATTGAGTTCGAGCGCCATCTTGGCGTCCATCTTCGGGTTGGCCATGTCCTTGTGGAACTGGGAGTCGTCGCCCTTCTCGTCCCCCACCTTGTCCCAGAACCCCGGGTCCTTGATCTTCGACATGGCCTTCTTCGCCTCACGGAGGTTGTGGGCGACGCCTGCCTGCTCACCACTCGCGCGGGTGCCGATCAAGGTCTGCTCGACGTTGCGGGAGTGCCCGTACGTCCGGTCGATCTTCTCCAGGACCTGGCGCGCCTCGCGCCGGAACGCGTCGGCGGCCTTGCCCTCCCAGTGGGCCGTGGCGTGGTCGACAGCCTCCATGAACGCCTTGCGGATGCCGCCGCGGCCGTCCTCGCCGGCCAGCCGGTCGGCGGACGCCCGCCAGTGCTTGCCGGACGTCTCGATGGCGTCGGGATCGGCGTTCTCGATCATCGCGCGGAGCGCGTCGATCCCGTGGTGGTGGAAGTCGGAGGCGGAGGCGCGAATGACGCGGTGGTTCTTGAACGACTTCAGCCGCTCGTCCCGCTCCTCCGCCTTCCGCTGCCGCTCCATCGTCTTGGCGCTCTCGTACTCCTGCCGGGCGTCAACCACACCGGCCCCCCTTCGTCGTCATCGCTCACTCACCGCCACGGCACCGTTCCGCACACCGGTGCCGTCCTCCGCCTCGCCGGAGCACCTCAGCCGTTCATCGAGACCTTGGCGTTGTGCTCCTGGTCCTCGTACGCCCCTCTGCTGCGCTCGGTCTTGTCGCCGAAGTCGCGGATCAGGTCCTGGAGCGCCTTGACGGTCTGCGCCATGTAGTCCTGCATGTCGTCGTGCGCGGAGGAGAGGTCGGAAGCTTCGATGAAGTTGCTGCCGAAGGCCGACTTCGGGATGGTCGTGCTGTACTTGACCTTCTGGCTGGGTTCGTCCATGTCGGCCTGGAGCCTCTTGAGCTGCCGCACGACGTTGTCCAGTTCGTGCAGGTCTACCTTGTACTGCTCACCCACGACTACTCTCCCCGTTCGCCCCGTGTGTCACGCTCGTCGCCGTCGCGCTTCGCTGTCGATACCATGCGATAAGAGCAACGTAAAGACAGTCAATGCTAGGGAGTTGCGAGACGCAAGCGCAAGATCGTAAGCCTCGCTGTACCCGTTCTGCGACGTACGCGTGCTGCGATCAGTGTGGCACTGCGGCAGCAGGCACCTCTCGCACCCCCAGGCACGATGCCGGGTCACCTTTTGGGCGACGCTCCCCTGGCTGCCGGTGATCGCCCGGCCGACCCGCCGAGACTCCGGACCCAGCCGCGGCACAGGCACGGCCCCACGGCGGCTCTGCTCCGGCAGCCGGACCGCGCATACCGGCGCCCCCGTCCGAGCATGTGTGAGTTAGCGCACTGGTGACGGGCGCGAGGGCTCGGGTCAGGACGCCGTGCCCTCGATCTCCCCAGTGGCCCTGGTGAGGGCGCGGACGCCGCGGAACCCGATCACTCCGATTGCCGTCCCCAAGAGAAAGGACGTCACCGCGAGCGCGAGGTGGACCCAGAAGTAGGCGGTGGGGTCACCCGCGTCGTCGAAGGCGAGGCCGCTCCCGTCCTTCCAGAGGTTTTTGGCGAAAGTGATCCAGATGAACCAGCTCCATACCCCGAACGCGAGCAGGAACCAGGAGACGGGGCGCGAGAGCTTCATGGAATCCAGTATGGGCAGCGGCTCCATCCGGCGGTCGGCCGGGGCACTCTTCCGTGGGGTGGTGTCCGGGGCGTCCGCGCCGACGGGTACGTTCACTGACGTGCCGACCATCTCTGACGTTCATCCGACCGCCGCGCCGTCCGGGGCCGCGCGCGCCGTACGGCGCCGTGCGCTCCCCCGTACCGGCGCCGCTCTGGCCGGCACCGCCGTCCTGCTGCCGCCGCTGCTGCTCGCCTCGCCCGCGTACGCCGACGAGAAGCCGAAGGCGCCGGCGCCGCCCGCCGAGATGTCGAAGGTCGGGGGCGGCCGGCTGGGCCAGGCCGGTACGCAGGTGCAGCTCAAGCCGGGGGCGCCGAAGCTGCCGGCGGACATCACGGCGCGTTCCTGGATCGTCTCGGACGCCGAGAGCGGCAAGGTGCTGGCCGCGCACAACGCGCACTGGCAGCTGCCGCCGGCCAGCACGCTGAAGATGCTGTTCGCCGACACGGTGCTGCCGAAGTTCCCCAAGAACCAGAAGTACACGGTCAAGCCGGCCGACCTGGCGGGTATGGGCGCGGGCAGCAGCCTGGTGGGGATAAAGGAAAATCTGAGTTATACGGTCCGGGACCTTTGGCTGGGGGTTTTCCTGCGGTCCGGGAACGACGCCGTGCACACCCTGTCCGCGATGAACGGCGGTACGGCCAAGACCGTGCAGGAGATGCAGAAGCAGGCCGAGGCGCTGAACGCGGCGGACACCCATGTCGTGACGCCGGACGGGTACGACGCGCCGGGGCAGGTCTCCAGCGCGTACGACCTGAGCCTGTTCGCGCGCGCGGGGCTGCAGAACGCGGACTTCCGGGAGTACTGCTCCACGGTGAGCACGCAGTTCCCGGGCGAGGTCAAGGACGGCAAGCGCGGGTCGTTCGGCATCCAGAACACGAACCGGCTGCTCAGCGGGGATTACGACGTCAAGCCGTACCCGGGCATCGCGGGCGTGAAGAACGGCTACACCACCAACGCCGGCTCGACCTTCACCGGAGTCGCCCAGCGCGGCGAGCGCAAGCTGCTCGTCACGGTCATGAACCCGGAGAAGAAGGAGCACAACGAGGCGTACAAGGAGACGGCCAAGCTCTTCGACTGGGGCTTCGCGGCGGCGGACAAGGTCGAGCCGGTCGGCAGGCTGGTCGGCCCGAGGAGCGAGGAGGGCGACGCCCGGACCGGCGGCGCCAAGCTGGACGGGGACAAGGCGAAGGCCGGCATGGAAGACACGGCCGGCGGGTCCGGGGGCGTCTGGACCGCTCTGGCGATCACCGGTGGAGCGCTGGTGGTCCTGGGCGGTCTGGTCTTCGCGGTACACCGCCGCTGGCCGCTTCCGGAGCTGATGCGGCGGCGCGGGGGGCGGCACTGACAGCACCGGCGACATCCGAGGGCCAGGAGGTGAGGAATAGGGGGTGAGGACTAGGGGGCAGGGGCTGGGGAGCTGGGGGCTCGCTCGTCGCAGTCCAGTGACTTCCGTGCCGACTCCGGGTCGCAGCGCTGTGTCGCTGTCCAGGCTGCGCAGAAGACCACCAGCTTGGCGGTGAAATTGATCCACAGGAGCAGGGCGATGGGGGTGCCGAAGGCGCCGTACATGCTCTTGGCGGCGACGCCCTGGAGGTAGCCGCTGAGCAGGAGTTTGAGGAGTTCGAAGCCGACGGCTCCGATGAAGCCGGCGATGACGACGGCGCGGCGCGGCGGGTGGACGCCGGGGAGTTTGGTCAGGACGTAGGCGAGCAGCAGGAAGTCGGCCAGTACGGCGATGCAGAAGCCGGCCGCGGAGAGCAGGACGCTGCCGACGCCGCCTTCCGCGAGGCCGAGGGCCTTCGCCGCCTTGCCGACCGCGGAACTGGCGAAGCCGGAGCAGGCCAGGGAGGCCAGGGCGGTGCCGCCGAGGCCCAGGAGCAGGGCGCCGTCCTTGAGTTTGGCGACGAAGAAGTTGGTGTCCTCGTCGTCCTTCTCCCAGACCGCGCGCAGGCAGTCGCGCAGGGACTCGACCCAGCCGACGCCGGTGAAGAGCAGGGCGACGGCGGCGATGATGCCGACGGTGGCGGCTTTGTCGACGAGTGCGCCGAGGTCGAGCTGGCCGGAGATGCCGGGGATCTGGTCGGCGATCTTCGATTGCAGCTCGTGCAGCCGGCGCTCGTCGAGCAGGGCGGCGCCGAGCGCGGCGGCCACCGTCAGCAGCGGGAAGATCGCCACGAAGCTGGTGAAGGTGATCGCGGCGGCCAGCCGGGTCCAGTGGACGCGTTGCATGCGTTCGTACGCCCGCCAGAGGTGTGTGGTCATCAGCCAGGACACGGCCGGGCCGATGACCGGGAGCTTGCTCAACCATTCCATGGGCCCCGCCTACCCTTCGTCAGCCTTCGACACCATCTGTACAGGTATGTCGCTCGCGTGGCCGAAGACTAGCGTCCGCGTACCCCGGAAACGCGCGCATGCCGCCGGCGCCATGCCGACGCCCGCGCCCCTGCCCGTGCCCGTGCCCGTGCCCGGGACGGTGCCCGCCGTGGCGGAGGTCAGGCCGTGGACGTGGTGCGAGACTTCGACACGCCGACACGCCGACACGCCGAGACTCCGACACGCCGAGACGAGCGTGGTCACACGTCCGCGACGGCCATCGCGTACAGCCCGGTCCAGACCACCCCGATGACGGCCAGCGGGCGGTCCCGCAGGACGACGTCCTCCGGGGCGCCTGCCGTGCCCCGGTCGGCGAAGACCGCGTAGCGCAGTACGGCGAGGGTGAACGGGACCATGGAGAGCTGGCGCCAGGGCAGGACGCCGGTGGTGGTGCCGCCGCTCTCCAGGGCCCACAGGCAGTACGCGAGGACGGCGCCGCCCGCCGCGAGCTGCCACACGAAGCGCAGGTAGCCGTCGCTGTACTCGCGCAGCAGGGGGCGGGTCGCGCCCTTGTCCGTCCGCTCCTCGCCCGCCGCCCGGAGCGCTTCCGAGTAGCGCTTGGCGGCGACCATGAACAGCGCGCCGAAGCCCGCGGTGATCAGGAACCAGCGGGACAGCGGGATGCCGAGCGCGGGCCCGCCGGTCATGGCGCGCATCAGGAAGCCGGTGGTGACCACGGCGAGGTCGACGACCAGGACGTTCTTCAGGCTGACGCAGTAGGCGAGCTGCATCAGGAGGTACGCGGCGAGGAGGGCGGCGGTGGCGGGGTTGCACAGGACGGCGGCGGTGAGCGGGGTGAGGACGGCGAGCAGGCCGCCGGCCGTGTAGGCGACGGGTACGGGGACCTCGCCCGCGGCGACCGGGCGGCGGCACTTGTCGGGGTGGGCGCGGTCGGCCGCGGCGTCCCGTGCGTCGTTGACGAGGTAGACGGCGGACGCGGCGGCGGTGAAGAGGAGGAACAGGAGCGGGAGTTGGAGGAGGGTGCGGTGGAGGAGGAGGTCGCCGGCGGCGGCCGGCGCGGCGGCCACCAGGACGTTCTTGGTCCACTGGCGCGGACGGGCGGTGCGCAGCAGGCCCAGGGGCAGGCCGCGGGCGCGGGCGCGTAGGCCGGGTGGGGTGGCGGGGGTCGCGCCGGGTCCGGGCGGCGGCTCCTCCAGGAGGGCGGTCTGTTCGGTCACGGCCGTGCCTCGCGTGCGCCGTGCACGCCGGAAAGGGAGGACGGACATGCGGTCCGTACGAGGGGGGCGTGGCCGGGCAGCTGGGGGCGCGGGCGGCGCACGAGGGGCTTGGGGCCGGCGTGCATCAGGTGGGCACCGCAGCTCGGGGCCGTACCGCGGAGCCAGGCGGGGCGCCGGGGCCGGTCGGCCGCGGCGCCCGCCGGCCCGGCGGCGAGCCAGAGCGCTCCGTGCTCGCCGCCGTGCGCGAGGGCACGGGCCACGGCGGCCGCCCGCGGGTCGGTCCCGCGGGTGCGCAGCGCGACGAGCAGGCGGTGATCCATCTCTTCGGGGGACAGCGGGGTCACCTCGATCCGGTTCGTGCCGGCCCACCGGGCGGACCGCCCGCTTCGTGCGGTCCGCCCGGCGCCTATCCCTCAAGCCCTTGGGGGCTCCGCGAACGACTTTCCGGGGCCCCGCGCGCCGTGTCGTCGCGATTAGCCCATCCACCCCATTAATCACTCTTTTCGTGCGGAGAGGGGGCGGACAGCTGTTTGTCCGGTCATGCGCCGCATTACGGTCACTGGCATGTCGTCACGCGCCGGCCCGCCCGGCTCCCGCACCGCCTCCGGCCGTACCGCCTCAGACCACACTGCCTCGGGCCGTACCGTCTCGGGCCCTACCGCCTCAGGCCACATTGCCTCGGGCCGTACCGTCTCCGACCGCACCGCCCCGGTCCGTACCGCCTCCGTCACCGGCTGGGGCCGTACCGCGCCCTCCACCGCGCGGCTGGTCCGCCCGGGCTCGTACGAGGAGGCCGTGGCGGCGGTGCGGGAGTGCGGGGCGCGCGGCGGGATCGCCCGGGGCCTCGGGCGGGCCTACGGGGACGCGGCGCAGAACGCGGGCGGTGTCATCTGGGACATGACCGGCCTGGACCGCATCCGCCGTTTCGACGCCGGGACGGGTGTCGTGGAGTGCGAGGCGGGGGTCAGCCTGCACCGGCTGATGGAGGTGCTGCTGCCGCTGGGCTGGTTCGTACCGGTCACGCCGGGCACGCGGTACGTGACGGTCGGCGGCGCGGTCGGCGCGGACATCCACGGCAAGAACCACCACGTCGCGGGCTCCTTCACCCGGCACGTACGGTCCTTCGACCTGCTCACGGCGGACGGCGCGGTGCGCACGGTGCGGCCGGGCAGCACCCTCTTCGACGCGACCGCCGGCGGGATGGGGCTGACCGGGGTGATCCTCGCCGTGACGGTCGGCCTCGTCCCCGTACGGACGTCGCTGATGACGGTGGACACCGAACGCGCGGCGGACCTGGACGACCTGCTGGCGCGGCTGTCCGCCACCGACCACCGCTACCGCTACTCCGTCGCCTGGATCGACCTGCTCGCGCGCGGCGCGGCGACCGGGCGCGCGGTGCTGTCCCGCGGTGACCACGCCCCGCCGGACGCCCTGCCGGACCGTGCCCGCCGCGCGCCGCTCGCCTTCCGGCCGGGGCGGCTGCCGCCCGCTCCCCGGGGGTTGCCGGACGGGCTGCTCGGGCGGCGGTCGGTGGGCCTGTTCAACACGTTCTGGTACCGCAAGGCGCCCCGGCGCCGGACCGGCGAGTTGCAGACGATCTCCGCGTTCTTCCATCCGCTGGACGGGGTGCCGCACTGGAACCGTGTCTACGGGCGCGGCGGCTTCGTGCAGTACCAGTTCGTGGTCGGGTACGAGGCCGAGGACACGCTGCGGTGGGTCGTGGAGCGGATCGCGGCGCGCGGCTGCCCGTCGTTCCTGGCCGTGCTCAAACGGTTCGGCGCGGGCGGTCCGGGGTGGCTGTCCTTCCCGTTCGAGGGCTGGACGCTGGCCCTGGACATTCCGGCCGGGCTGCCCGGTCTCGGCGCCTTCCTCGACGAGCTGGACGAGGCGGTGGCGACGGCGGGCGGCCGGGTCTACCTGGCCAAGGACGCCCGGCTGCGGCCGGAGCTGGTCGATGTCATGTATCCGCGTGCGCCGCGGTTCCGCGCGCTGCGGGCCCGGCTGGATCCGCGCGGGGTCTTCACGTCCGATCTTTCACGGCGCCTCACCCTGTGACCCTGGCCCTACGGCCATCGCCTCTGTGATCCCCGCCCTGTGACCCTCGCCCTACGGCCATCACCCCTGTGATCCTCCCCCTATGACCCTCGCCCTACAGCCATCACCCCTGTGACCCTCCCCCTGTGAGCGGACCGGCGCCCCGGCACCCCAGCCCCTCCTCCCCCAAGGACTCCCCCATGAAGGACGCCTTCGGCTCCCCGCAGTCCCTCCTGGTCCTCGGCGGCACGTCCGAGATCGCCCTCGCCGCCGCCCGCCGCCTGATCGCCCGCCGCACCCGCACGGTCTGGCTGGCGGGCCGCCCGTCCCCCGCGCTGGAGGACGCGGCCGGGCAGCTGCGCGCGCTGGGCGCCGAGGTCCGTACGGTCCCCTTCGACGCGCTGGACACCGGCAGTCACGAGGTGGCCCTGGGCAAGGTCTTCGCCGAGGGCGACATCGACGTGGTGCTGCTGGCCTTCGGGGTGCTGGGCGGCCAGGGGCCCGCGCAGACCGAGCCGTCCGCCGCGGTGCGGGTCGCGCAGACGAACTACACGGGCGCCGTATCGGCGGGTCTGGTCTGTGCCCGGTCGCTGCGGGTCCAGGGGCACGGTTCGCTGGTGGTGCTGTCCTCGGTGGCGGGCGAGCGCGCGCGGCGCTCGAACTTCGTGTACGGGTCCAGCAAGGCCGGCCTGGACGCGTTCACGCAGGGGCTGGGGGACGCGCTGTACGGGACGGGCGTGCACGTGATGGTCGTACGGCCCGGCTTCGTACGGACCCGGATGACGGCGGGCCTGGAGGCCGTGCCGCTGGCCACGACGCCGGAGGCGGTCGCCGGGGCGATCGAGGCGGGGCTGCGGCGGCGGAGCGAGGTGGTGTGGGTGCCGGGGGCGTTGCGGCCGGTCATGGCCGTGCTACGGCATATGCCACGGGCACTGTTCCGACGGCTGCCGGTGTGACGGTCGACCGCCCCTCCCGGAGACCGGTCTCCGGGGCCTACCGCGTCGGCGTAGGCGGCCGGGAGAGATCCGCCTGGCGCGGCACGCCCGAGGCCGGAGCCCCGAACGGGTACTCCCGCTCCAGCCGCCACACCCCGTCCGCGCCCTGCTCGTACAGCGCGAACCCGCCGATCGTCCAGGCGGCCTCGAAGTCCTTCAGCGCCACGAACGCCCGGTCCATGGCCTCTTCGGAGATGCCGTGCGCGACGGTCACGTGCGGGTGGTAGGGGAACTGGAGCTCGCGGGCGCAGGGGCCGGACGCGGCGCGTACCCGCTCCTGGAGTGCGGTGCACTCCGCCTCGCCCTCGGCCAGCTTGACGAAAACCACCGGGGACAACGGCCGGAAGGTGTCCGTGCCCTCCAGGCGGAGCCGGAAGGGCCCGAAGCCCGCGGCGACCTCGGCGAGGTGCTCCTCGATGGCGGGCAGGTCCTCCGCGCGGGCCTCCGTGGGCGGCAGGAGGGTGATGTGCGTGGGGATGCCGTGTGCGTGAGGGTCGCCGAAGCTTGCGCGCTGCTCCTGGAGGAAGCTGCCGTACGGCTCCGGGACCGCGATCGAAACGCCGAGCGTTACGGTCCCCACTGCGTTCTCCCTCCTGAAGCTGTCGTCGGCCCCGGATGCCAGTGTGCCGGGTGGGCCGCCCCCACGGCGACCGTCCTTGGTCCCGCCGTACCCGGGCCCGAAGGCCCTGTACGGCGGCGGGCCGGGGCGCGTGGGGCCCCGGCCCGGCCGGTCAGTGCTTGGCGGGCAGGAACCCGATGCGCTCGTACGCCGAGGCCAGCGTCTCGGCGGCCACCGCGCGGGCCTTCTCGGCGCCCTTGGCCAGGATCGAGTCCAGCGTCTCGGGGTCGTCGAGATATTCCTGCGTACGGTCCCGGAAGGGTGTGACGAAGTCGACCATGATCTCCGCGAGGTCGGTCTTGAGGGCGCCGTACATCTTGCCCTCGTACTTCTTCTCCAGGTCGGCGATGGACTCGCCGGTGAGCGTGGAGTAGATCGTCAGCAGGTTGGAGACGCCCGGCTTGGCCTCGGCGTCGTAGCGGATCACCGTGTCGGTGTCGGTGACCGCGCTCTTGATCTTCTTGGCGGAGACCTTGGGCTCGTCCAGGAGGTTGATGATCCCCTTGACCGACGAGGCCGACTTGCTCATCTTGACCGACGGGTCCTGGAGGTCGTAGACCTTGCCGGTCTCCTTGAGGATGTACGGCGCCGGGACGGTGAAGGTGTCGCCGTAGCGGCCGTTGAACCGCTCGGCGAGGTCGCGGGTCAGCTCGATGTGCTGGCGCTGGTCCTCGCCCACCGGGACCTGGTGGGCCTGGTAGAGCAGGATGTCGGCGATCTGCAGGATCGGGTACGTGAACAGGCCGACGCTGGTGCGGTCGGCTCCCTGCTTGGCGGACTTGTCCTTGAACTGGGTCATCCGGCTGGCCTCGCCGAAGCCGGTCAGGCAGTTCATGACCCAGGCGAGCTGGGCGTGCTCGGGGACGTGGCTCTGGATGAAGAGCGTGCAGCGCTCCGGGTCGAGGCCGGCGGCCAGCAGCTGGGCGGCGGCCAGCCGGGTGTTCGCGCGCAGCGCCGTCGGGTCCTGCGGGACGGTGATCGCGTGCAGGTCGACCACCATGTAGAAGGCGTCGTGAGACTCCTGGAGGGCCACCCACTGGCGGACGGCGCCGAGGTAGTTGCCGAGGTGGAAGGAGCCGGCGGTGGGCTGGATCCCGGAGAGTACACGAGGCAGACGCTGCATGGCGGAGCCATCCCCCTGGGGGCGGTGGTGGGCGACGAGCGGGCGATCAAGAGCCATGGGAGTCATTGTCTCAGGTCCGTGGGACGCAGCGGCGCGCGGCTGGGCAGAGGTGGGGGCACGGGACGTACGGGCGGGAGCACGGCCAGGGGGACGGGGGTGCGGGGCCCGGCGTACGGGGCGCGGGGCCGGAGCGGATCTCCGTCTCCGACATGCCCAGGACCTTGGCGAGCCGGCCGAGTACGGCCTTG
>NZ_JBFAUH010000036.1:0-71111 GCF_040679095.1 Streptomyces sp. NPDC052496 | reverse complement strand
CCTCGTGTCGGAGCGGATCGGGAACGTCACGCGGGAACGTTACGAGCACCTCGTCGCCGAGTCCCGCCAGAATGTCGCGCTGGTCGCCCGCGCGCAGTTCGCGGTGGGCGACGCGGCCCTGGAAATTGAACCGATGCGGCCGGTGGGCGGGTCCGCGCCCAAGGCCACCGACGAGCTGTTCACGGTCGCGGGGTCGCTGGGCCGGTTCGCCGAGGACATCGGGGTGGCCGTCTCCACGGTCGAGGACTGGCGGTGGATCGCCTCGCGCTGGCCCAAGGACCGGCGCCGGGAGGAGACGGTGTCCTTCGGTATCCACCGCATCCTGGCCTCGATCAGCGACGAGACGGAACGGTGGAAGGCGATCGACGATCCTCCGTACCACCAGCGGTCCGCCACGCACCGGTGGACGCATGATGCGGCCAAGCGACGGGTCGGCCAGCGGGCCGAGCGGCCCGAGACGGTGGCGGAGAAGGTCCAGGTGGTCGCCGAGCTAACGCGCGACGAAGAGGTCGCCGCGCGGGCGGCCGAGAACCTGCTGCGGCGCCCGGAGACCATCACCAAGGTCAGCCCGACCAGCCGGGCCCGCGCGGTGCACGAACTGACCCGCGACGAGGAAGTCGCAACCCAGGTGGCCGGCGAGCTGCTGCAGCGTCCGGCGGTGGCCCGCAAGACGATGCGCGACACTTTTCCGAACTACGATCTTGTTCTTCTCGCTTCCTGAGGGTTGCCGGCTACTTGATGATGACGGGCATGCCGAGCTGGACGGGGCCGGCGCCCTGCTGGGTGCGTGTGATGCTCCGGTCGAGGCTGGTCAGCTTCTCCTTGGCCTTGGTCTGGCTGACTTGGAGGCCCTGGACCTCGCCGAGCCAGCCGTTCATGCGGGCCTCGGCGATGCGGTCGCCGAGGTTGCGGATGATCTCGACGAGTCGCGCCCGCTGGCGGGGCGAGACCTGGAGCATCGGACATCTGATGCAGGAATGCTCGTGCTGGCAAGGGGTTCCGTAGGGCCGCGCGCAGTCGCCCAGCTCCAGCTTGCGGGTATGGAAGTGCTGCTGGAACTCGCGCCACTCGTCGTCGGTAGGGTCGCGGTATTCCTCGGCGGGGCGGACAGCGCGTCGCCTGTCGAGGAAGGACCGGTAGGAGCGGATCAGGTCTTCCTGGAACACGGCGAGGTATGCCTCCGTGGTGGTGACCGAGGCGTGGCCGAGGAGACGGGCGGCGATGTGGACGGGGAGGCCGCCGGCCACGGCTTCGGTCGCGAAGATTCTTCGGAAGTCGTGGGGCGTGTAGCGCAGGGGCTGGCCGGCGTGGTCGGTCAGCGCCGCCCGGGCGAGGGTGTCGTTGAGCAACTGGTAGACCATGTTGGTGGTGATGACGTCGCGCCTCCAACCGAACCGGCGCTGGAACAGGTGCGGCAGCACCGGGCCGGTGACCAACTCGTGGGGGTCGTAGCGGGCGACGAGCGGGACGGCGCCGTCGTTGTCCGCGCGCAGGCGGCTGATGACGGTCGCCAGGACGCTGGCCAGCTCGGGACTGACCAGGAGGAGCCTCTCCTCGTTGCTCTTTGAAGGGACGATCTGCAGGAGCGGAACGATCTCGCCCGTGTCGGGGAGCCGGTAGGACACCAGAGCCATATGGGTGAGCTCCAGGAGCTCTTCGAGGCGGATCCCGGTGTGGCGGAGCGTCTCGATGACGGCCCAGGCCCAGAACGCCTCGTCCTCTGCGCGGGTGAGGTCGAGTTGCTCGCCGGTGGCGATGTCCTGGGCGAGCACGATGGTGGGCCGGTAGTGCAACCGCCTCTTGCTCCGGTGGTCCGTGCGGTCGATGCGTAGGTAGTGGCGTCCGTCGTGGACGAAGGTCTCACCGACCGCTGCCGCCTCGGCCGCGGCCAGCAGCTTCTGCTGGAGCGCGTGGTGGTGCTCGGTGGTCTCGACCAGTTCAGGAAGGCGGGGCAGCCGCTCGCGGACGCGCTGGTGCATCTTGGCCCGGGCCTTCTTCTTCACCTTGGTGAAGCCGCCGGTGTCGGATCGGCGGACCGGGCTGGGCACCGCCCACGCAGCCCAAATGGGCTCCTCCAGGGCCCACTCGGCGATGTCAAGGTAGAACGCGCGGACACTGGCAAGGACGCTCGGCCATCCTTCGCGGGGGACGGGCGCCTTCCCTTCGCGGGTGATCGTCTTGACCCGTTGCTTCCACGCCTCGGCGACTTCCGGCGCGAGGTGCAGGCTGGTGACATCCGGATGGTGCTTCTCGATGTCGGCCCAGAAGGCGCCCACCAGCTGACTGGCCAGTCCGGACAGCGAGCTGTAGTCCAGGCTGGGGCGGCGCTCGTCGAGGTAGCGCACGAGAACATCCCGGACCGGTCCATGCCGGACTCCGTAACGGTCGACAAGGCCGACCGTCGACAGCGGACCGCGGGCCAGCGTGCGACGCAACGACAGCTCCTCCTCCAGGACCCCCGCGTCCCGGAGCAGGTCCCAGGCGGCGTGGACCCCCATGGGCGCCTTGGCCGAAGCTCGCCTGTTCCACTCGTGGTAGCCGATCAGGTCCTCACCGGTGAGCTGAGCGAGATCACGTCCGGTCCGCAGGACCACCTTCACCAGGCAGTTCTCTGCGGTGCCCAGCTGGCTGGGAATCATTCCGCGGGCCAGGCCGGCCTGGTGGACCCGGGCGAACACCTCGGCCCCGAACTCCTGCTTGGCCTGGCGGTGGAGCCCCGAGGTCCGGTAGCACTGAAGGAACTCGTAGCTCGGCCGCACCACCCTGGCCAGCAGCAAGCAGCCCAAACCGTCCGTGGTCACCGCCCGCCGGGTCGCCTCGGCGCGGCCGTATCCGGCTGTGACCAGGTCAATCCAGTCCACGTCGCTGTCAGCACCGGAGATGACCCAGCGCTCCTGCCACCCCTTGCCGGGGAAGGAGGAGAGCCAGTCGAGGATCCGAGTCGTTCCCCGTACCCGGTCCGCCCGCTTGCTCCGGCTTCGCTTGCTGGTCGTGGGAGGGAAGGTGGCCAGGGACGGCAGCAGGCCCAGGACCTCGCTCAACGACAAGCCGTCGAACGGTCCGCACTCGCCAGCGGGCTCTGCCCCTTCAGTGGCCAGCGGGCCTAGTGAATCCGGGTCCGTCGGCGGGTGGATGGTCGTGGTCACCGCGGCAGCCCCCCGAAGAGCACGGCCAGGTCTGCGGCCTCGTAACCGACGGCGACTGGAGGCAGTGGCTGACGCGCGCGGTCTTCGCGCTCGGCCAGGTGCTCGGCGACGCGGCGGATCACCTGGGCCTCGTCCTCGATGAGGTAGATGTCAGCGGTGGTGCTCAGGTGGGCGTGACCGAGGATGGTCTGCACGTCCCGCAGGGAAAGGCTCTCGTCGCGGCTCATGCGAAGGGCAGCCGTGTGCCGAAGGTCGTGCATCGTGTAGTTGGTTCCGAGCAGCTTGTTCGCCCGACGCAGCACCGCCCGCAGGGCGTCGTAGTTCATCGGATGACGCCGCAGCCCGTCGCCGTGGTCACGGCGCCGCAGGGTCCACCAGACCGGATCGTTCAGGTCCAGCGGGCCGAGTTCGGCCAGGTAGAGCCTCAGCCAGACGAAGGACTCGGGGCTGGCCGGCAGCCACTGTTCGGCGTCGTTGCCCTTGCGGCGTACGCGTACGAGCTGGTCGCCCCAGTCCACGTCGACACCGCAGATCCCGAGGATCTCGCTCGCGCGGGCGGCGCAGCTGATGTCCAGCGCCAGGATCGCCCGGTCACGGTTCGAGCGCATGGCGCCGAACAGATCTTTCCAGTGCTCGTCCGGGATCTCCCGCGGCCTGGACCTGGGCACTTTCGGGTTGTAGCGGATCTTGCCCTCGGCCCGGAACGGTTCGAGGGGGTTGTGGTGTGCGTGCGGGCGCCGACCTCTGCGGTCGAGCGGGACCGGGTTGAGCAGCGGACCTTCCCCGATCTCGATCCAGAACTCGTAGAAGCTGCGGACGACGGAGTTGCTGTGACGGACCGTCCGGGGTTCGTAGCCATCGCCGAGGTTGCGCTTGCGGGTGATCGGGTTGAACTTGCCGGCCGTGGCCGCCGAGGTCCTGCGGGGAGAGTTCCTCGGCTTCTCCGCCGCCCTGAGCCACAAGACCAGGTCCCTGACTTCCGCAGGACTCGCCTTGTCCCACTGGACGCCGACGGCCCGCAGCCACCGCCACCATCTCAGCAGGCCGTAGGCGTAGCTACGGACCGAACCGGGCCGGTTCCTGGCCGAGAAGTCGTACAGGTACCGCCGGATCGGCTCCACCGGCCCACCCTCCGGGTCCAGCACCAACCACGGCACGACGCCCTCAACAGGAGCCACTCGTCCCCACTGAGGCAACCGGATCCCCGCAAGATCCCGTGCCGCCTCGCTGACCCCGCAGGTCCCCATGCAGTCTCCACTCCTCCGATCGGACTGCATGAGGTCTACCGGCCAGACACAGATCAGCTCACCCCAAGCCCCGGCGTGTCGCTTGGTAGTCCGGTCAACAGGCACACCACGCGGATGCTGGTCAACCGCGCGCAGTTCGACAACTCCGAGGAGACCCGACAGCGGATCCGCCAGCGCACGCCCGCGGCCCGCGCCATCGAGCACACCGCGGAATACCTGGACCTGGTCGGATCGTGCCACGCGTTCATCGCCGCACTGGGACGGCTGGTGCCCCGGATGCGCGACCAGGAGTTCTCTGCGGACGAACGCGAGACCGTGCGGCGGGCGATCGGCAAGGTCCGCGGGGCGGCCGACTGGCTGGAGGCCGCCGTCGAAGCCGGCGAGTTCTCCCTGGACGAGCAGCTGACCCAGCTGCTCCAAGGCGAGTAACCGGTGCCCCGCCAGGCCCGCCCGGTCGCCGAGCACTACGGCGACCTGGTCCGGGCGGCGCTGATCGAAGCCCGCCCGGCCGGCCTGCAGATGCGGCAGCTGGTGGCCGCCACCCGTCTCAGACCCTCGCAGGTCAGCCGGGGGATCCAGCACCTGCGCGACGTCGGAGCGGCCGAGCACCTGACCCCGATCATCTGGCGAAGGGCGGACGGTTACATGTTCAGCGATGACCCGGCGGACTGGATCGAGTACGAGAAGCGGATGTTCCGCCAGATCCTGGGCCGGCTCATCCGGGTGATCACCGGCACCCTCGACCCGCACCTGGCCCGTTTCCCCGACGACGAGTGGGCCCAGCTCGCCGTCGCCCAGCTCACCGGGGTCCGCGCGACTCTGGACCAGCTCTCCAAGTAGTCCCCGGCCCCGGGCAGCGGTGTTCGCGGCCCGGGGCCGTCCCGATCTTGCGGGGCCGTCATGCACCACAGCGTGCGCCGCCGGCGCTATCCGTCGGACACCACCATCGCCGAGTGGGCTCTGCTGGAGCCGCTGCTGCCGGTCCCCGCCTGTCAGACCAAGGCCGGCGGACGCCCGGAACGTTGGCCCAGACGCCAGGTGGTCGACGCGATCCGCTACCTCGTGGACAACGGGTGCAAGTGGCGCGCGCTGCCCGCGGACTTCCCGCCCTGGGAGACGATCTACGGCTTCTTCCGCAGATGGCACCGCGACGGGACGCTCGCCTACATCCGTGACCAGCTGCGGCGCCGGATCCGCACCGCGCTGGGCCGCTGCCCGTATCCGGTCACGCTGATCGTGGACTCGCAGTCGGTCAAGGCCGCCGACACCGTCTCGCGGGCCACCCGCGGCTACGACGCAGGCAAGTCGATCAACGGCCGCAAGAGACACCTGGCGGTGGACACCAAGGGCCTGCCCATGATGGTCATGGTCACGCCCGCCGACATGAGCGACCGGGACGCCGCCCGCGAAGTCCTGTGGCGTCTTCGCCTGACCCACCCGCAGATCACCCAGGTCTGGGCCGACTCCGGCTATGCCGGCCAGCTCGTCGGCTGGGCCGACGACTTCCTCGGCCTCACCCTGAAAATCGTCTCCCGTCCCAAGGGCGCCAAGGGTTTCGTGGTGCTCCCGTTGCGCTGGCGCGTCGAGCGCACTTTCGGCTGGGTGATGAAGGCCCGGCGCAACGTGAGGGACTACGAGCGGCTTCCGCAGGTCAGCGAAGCCCACCTGACCTGGGCCCTGATCACGCTGATGGGCCGGCGCCTGACCAGCAAGGGCCCCCGCACCGACTGGACGAAAAAGCCCCAGCCCAGCGCCTGACCTGCATCGCCCGGCAGCCTGCGAACCTGCCGGGCGGCGGGAGACCAGCGCGGAATGCCGCCGCCCAGCAGTTCACGCGGCCGGGCCGGGACTTCCTGCCCTGCACTTCGGGCTTCAGCACAAGCGCTTACTCGGGGTCGAGCGGGATCTGCAGAGTGATGAGCTGGCCGGCGCGCTTGACGGTGACCGCGACAGTGACGCCCGAGCGTTTGCCGCTCAGGACGTTGTCCAGGTCGTTGACCGTGGGGGTGAGGATGCCAGCGACATCGATGATGAGGTCGCCGGCCTGCAGTCCGGCGGCCAGGGTGTTGGTGCCCGGGTCGACGGCGAGGACACGTACGCCTCCGCCCGCGGGGCTGGTGTTCTTCAAATTGGCCGCGATGATGCCCTGGATGCCGGGGGCGATGTTCACCGTCAGCGGCTGGGTCACCCCGTTGAGGGTGAAAGTCCCGCTGAACGTCCCTCCGGCCAGCGGGGCGTCGCTGTCGGCGATGACATGGACGGTGAAGGGCCGCTTGTAGTCCCATGGGGCGACCGGGTCGTTGACCGTGGCGGACTTGCCGTCGGGGGCGATCTGCGCGTCGTTCGACAACGCACCCGTAGCGTGCCGGTCCAGCCCGGTGATGCGGGTGTGCGGCGGGGCCTGGATGGAAATGGAGGTGGGTTGGTTGTACCGCTGTCCGTCGGGCGGATAGTCGGTGGTCTTCTCCGGCCCGCCGGCATCCAGATCGGGAACACTCTGCTGAGGAGGCAGGGACACGCGACACTCCCTTGATCGCTGCTACGCGCTATGAGGGGCCCTTACTATGCCGCCGGTCTCCTACCGGCGGTACGGCAAAACCGGGCGTATTCCCGCTGCCGTGCGGACACGAAGAAGGCTTTCACCACTACCTGTCGTCCGGCAGGCCACCAGCCTGCCGGACGACAACCAGCGCGAATACCGCACCGCCCAGCAGAAAGCTCATCCTTCACCGGTGCAACGGCGCACAACAAGGGCGCACTCTCCTCACCCCGCAGACCGCTTGCAGGAGGAAGGGCCACATCGCGCATGAAGATCAACTGCCCGTGCACCTGACCTCCGAGGCTTAAAAACACTCACTCAGGAAGCGCCGCAGCCAGTACCCGTCCCGGTGCCGGCCCAACAACTTGGTGGCCGCCCGCATCTGCTCGTTGCCCACGCCCTGCAGCAGGCTGTCGGCGAGCTGCTCGCCCGTCGTGTCGTCCGCGACCGTCGTCACCGTCTCTTCTCCGTTCTCCAGGAGGTGGAGCCGCGGGAGGCCCCGGCTCCACCGTGCCCGGCCGCGCCCGGCCGTGGGCCGCGGCCGCGCCGAGTGGTCGCCCGAATGCCTGCCGGTCGAGACGCCGCGCTGCTGGTGGCCCGCCCCGGACGCCGGGCGGCGGTCCTTACGCGTGCGCGCGTAGGGACCGCTCAGAACGCTCAAAACCCGGCGTCCGTGATTCGCGGACGGGTACTCCGGCCGGTGCGCAGAGGTCAGAGCTTGGACATGACAGCTCGCAGGACATGCGGAACATCGGCGGGCTCAACCACGGACAGGGCGAGGCAGCCGATGGTCAGGAACGTCAGGGCACGGATGGCGGTTCGGAGCGCAGGGCGAACATCGCGGGCGGGCATCCGGCGGATGCCGTACGCGATCAGGCAGCAGACGAAGGCGAGGGCGAGCCCGGCGAAGGCGAGCGGAGATTGCATGGACGGGGTCCGTTCTTCGGCGCCGGGCAGGTTCCCGGCCTCGCTGCTTCCCCCGTCTCGTGGCGCCTGGTACATCACGGGCTGGCAGTGATCCGCGTCACGGTCTTCGCGGCGGCGCCGAGCCGCTGACGAACGGGCGACGGCTTCTACACTCCAGGCACGACGAGACCCCCGGCACTACGCCTGCCGGGGGTCTCGTCGTGCGGGCGGGTCAGGGACCGGCGATGAGCCAGAGGATCAGCACGGCGTCCAGGTCCTGGCTGTATCGGTAGACGACGGTGATTCCGCGTCCGCCGGTCTGCTCGGAAAGCAAATCGATGGCGTAGGACTCCGAGCGGGGGTCGGCGTCCGGCAGCCCACGGGCGTGCCCGGGGGTCGCATCCTCCTCCAGCGAGGCCCGCACCGACATGACGGCCGTGCGCTCGCCCACGCTGAGGTCGCTCCGCAAGATTTTCTCTGCGGCGTCGCTGTAGAACGCGTGGGTCACCGCTCGGTCTCCTCGGTGGCCATCTTCTGGCCCAGCTCGTAGGCGACGTCCTCGGTGCTGCGCATCAGGGCCGCCATCGCCTGCGGGTCGCACCGCAGCACGACGCGGTGCCGGTACGCCTGGGTGATCTCGCGGACTCGGGTGAGGTCATCCAGATCGGTGTCCGCCAGCTCCTTCTCGAAGGACTGGAGATCGCCCGGGAAGCCCCAGACGCTCAGGGCGTTGCGCAGTTCGGCGAGCGTGCGCATCGGCGGCACGGCCTCACAGTGTTCGGGTTGTGCTGTCACTGCCTGTCTCCTTCGGCCGGTGATTCGAGTGTCCTACGCATAAGGCGCCGGGTGATCGGTGCGGCGCGTGCTACGCCTCTTCGGCCCGGTCGGTGACGAGCGCGGCGAAGTCCCGGTTGTGCCGGGCATAGGTGCGGTACTGGTCGGCGCTCATGCGGTGTTCGTCGGCGAGGGACGGCTCGGCGCCGGCCAACTCGTCGAAGATCTCGGCGAGCGCCTCCTCGTTGGCAGCGCAGGCGATCAGGCAGGCGGCGAGTTGGGTTTGGCCGCTGCGGCCGGTTACGTCCTTGAGGCGTTCGTACTCCCGGGCCAGGATCTTGTCCTGGGCCTGGTGCTGTTGGCGCCGGGTGTGCAGCGCCTGTCCACGAACGCGCTGGGCGTCCTCGTATTCGGCGGAGCCTGGATGCCGCACGGCATCCAGGCCGGCCGAGACCGCGTGCGGTTGCTCGGGGCGGTGTGCGGCGTACCACCGGTCGAGAATCTCGACGGCATCCCAGGTGCGTTTGCCCGGGGAAGAAGCGGAACGGCCGATGTCAGACCAGGTCTGGACGTGAGCCGACCAGCGTTCGTGAGCGGACTGGCGGGTGGTTCCGGCGGCGCGGGCGATCTGTTCCCAGGTGGTGCCCCGCTCGCGCTCAGCGATCACTGCACGGCGGACCAGGCGCTCGGTGCGCTCATGCAAGGTGAGCGCCTGGCGCAGCAGGTCGCCGTCGGCGGCGTCGGGGTGGACGGCGACTAGGTCGCAAGCGCCCTCGCTGATCTGGCGGGCATCGAGGGAAACGGCGATGCGGGCTTCATCGCGCGGGGAGAGGTGACGGGTTCCCGGGGCAGCCGGGGCGGTCGTCTCGGTCATGTCGTCAGGGTAGCCCTGACAGTGAGGGCGTGTCAGGGAAACCCTGACAGCTTTCGGCCATCATTCCCGGCGGGCGCCGTGTCGGGTGTCCCGTTCGTCATCCGAGGCAGAACCGAAGGGCGATCCAATCGAAGCCGGGGGCGGAAACGGCCGATTGCGCCCCCACGCTCGCCGATGCGTTGTGCGCCGTCGGAGCAGGGAGAACTCGGGGGCGATCCGGTGGAGTCCGCCTCGTACTTGCGCCTCCCGGTTCCGCCCCGCGGCGGAGGGCTAGGCGGACTGCCGGTCGCCTCCCGTGTCTCCGTGCCCCTCGGGGCGCTGCGGGGGCGGGACCGCGCCCGGGCGGGCCCGACGGGTACGCAGGGCGCGGGCGCTCCAGGCGCCGAGGGCCACGGTGAGGGCGGCGCCGAGGCTGCCGAGGAACTCGGGCAGTGCGGCGTGCAGGAGGTCGACCATCCGGAATCGGGCACGCCACAGTGGAGGCCCTGGCGTGCCGTGCTCCGTCCGCGGTGTCGACGTGTACATGTTGTGCCCCGGGCCCCTGGGGGCGAGTTACTTCAGAGCCTGGTCCTTGTCGCGGACGCCTCCCGCGCCTTCCGGCACCGTGTTGCGGGCTGCGCACGATCGACTGCTCCGGTGGCCAGTGTGCCGTCAGCCGTCGGCGTCCGGGGCAGGTCGGTGCTTCCTCCGGGTATGGGCAGAAGGTCCTCCGGCGCGGCATTTCCGCGCCCGCCGAGGGCATCGCGTCGGATAAGCTCTCCTTATCCGACGCGACAGAACGGACATGACGACCGGTCACCCGGCGCGGCGGAGACAGGGAGGGCACCCCGCCACATGACCGCCACCGAGCCCCTGCGCTACGCCGCCGACATCACCCAGGACGACGTGGACGCGCTCACCGACTTCCTCATCGACGTGCTCAACCGCACGTCTTTGAAGGTCGGCACCGAGGAGTACCGGACCAATGCCGCCCTGCGGCACCTGGTGCCCGGCTTCGCCGGCTCCCTCAGCTTTCAGTTCCGCGACGAGATCGTGGCCGAGGCACAGGAGGACGACCGCAAGAAGCTGCGCCGTATCCAGCAGATCCATGACACGTGGAACCGGCTGGCTGACGTTGCATTCCATTGGAAGGACGTCGACGGGTTCGATACCGAGCGCTGGCACACGGTCCGCTTCTACGACGCCGAGGACGAGGAGAACTTTCGCCGGTGGGAAGAGAAGGAGACGGCGTCGGCGGCCGAGTCCGCAGCCTTCGTCTCCGAGTACCGCATCCCCGGACAACGTCGCGGCGGCGAGTACGTCGTCGCCCGTGACCCCGAGAACGCCGACCGCTGGGCCGTCTTCGAGGGGACCGCGCAGGCCCGCCACTGGGACGGCAGCTCCTGGCAGCACGCCCGCTTCACCGGAGCCAGCCCCTACCTGTTCGGCCGGGCGACTGCCCTGGCCACGGCGCACCAGCACGCCGACTCCGGCGTGGGCGAGGAGATGCCGGAGAAGGACTCTTCCCGATGAGCCGCAGCAGGCAGGCCACGCTCCTGGCCGGGCACCTGTCCGAGGTCACCGGCGTCACCGTGGAGCTGTACTACGACACCGGCGCCCGGTGGATGCTGAGCTGGACGGACGGGCCCCGGTGGGAGGAGATGCGCGCCCACCTCGACACCGCCCTCGCCGGGTACCGCTACGCCGAGATGCGCGACCGCACGATCGACTGCCACCGCTCGACGTCGCAGCGGGCCTGGGCCGCGCGGGCCATCGCCTCCCGCCGGGAGGGCACCCTGGGCCCCGCGATCGCCGACGGCGCGGCCTACCGCCGCTCGCTGGGGGTGGAGCTGCCCCGCATGGGTACCCAGGACCCGCACGCGACCCACGAGTACTACGCCCTGCTGCGCCACGTCGAGAACCTGTGCCGCACGACCTCCCACCCGGAGCGGGCCAGCGCGCCCGAGGACGAACCGCTCATCGAGCAGCTGCTCGCGGCCGGCACCCGGGACCGCGCGAACACCGGCAGGCCGACTGCCAGCGAGTTCGACATGGCCAAGGCGCTGCTCGCCGCCGAGCGGGCCCCCGCCGCGGACCGGCCGCCCACGCTCGCCGTCGTCCGCGCTGCGGAGGAGGGCCGGTGACGGGGGTGAGCGAGGACGACGACGCGACCGCCCGGGCGTTCATCGCCTACTACCTGCACGACGTCGCCGCGAACGCCGCCGAGGACGGGCACCCCGCCCTGATCGAGGCGGCGGCCGCCGAGCGCACCGCGTGGGAGGAGCACGGACGGCTGGAGGGCAACACTCCGCAGTTCGTCTACGGCTGGGCCCAGCAGAACGCCATCAAGGCCGGGCAGGACGCGATGTTCGGGCGCGGCCCCCGGGAGGCGTGGGTGCAGGCCAAGCGGCAGATGGAGGCGGTCGGCCGGTGGCTGGCCGCCCACGGCTACCCGACGGAGGGAGTGACGAGGAAGTGACGGTCACGGTGGAGACGGCGGTCGACGCCGGCGACGTCGGCGAGCCGGACGGTGTCGGGGCGCCGGCGGTGCTGGACCCGGCGGCCGCCGAGCGCCAGGAGCTCATCGAGCGGTGGGCCGAGCGCCACGGCATCGACGCCGCCCGGCGCCTGGCCGAGGCCGAGGACCTGGCCGACGCCGTCGCCGCCGAGATCACCCCGGACAACACCGTCGACACCTACACCAAGAGCTGGCGGGTGTGGACGCGGTTCTGCGCCGTCACCGAGCTGCCGGAACGGGAGGGCTCCCGGGGTGCCCTGGTGGCGTTCGTGACGTGGATGCTGCGCGAGGGCCAGCAGAACGGCAAGGGGTACGCCCCCAGTTCGGCCTCCACCCATCTGGCGGCCGCCGTCGTCGGCCTGCGACGGCGCGGCGTGAAGATCTCCGGCGACGACCAGGCCGCGGCCCGCGCCGCGCTGGAGGGCCTGGCGGTCAAGCTCCTGCAGAACGGCGAGCGACGCGGCCGCGGACAGGCGGTCGGCGCGGACCTCGACGGACTGCGGGCCATCGCCCGGGCCTGCCCCGACACCCTCACCGGCGACCGGGACAAGGCGCTCACGCTTACCGGCTTCCACTACGCCAGCCGCTCCCAGGACCCCGCTGGACTGCTGACCGGCGACGTCACCCTGCACCCGCGCGGCCTGGTCGTCGCCGTGCTCACCGGCAAGACCAAGCACTCGGTGCGCAACGCCAAAATCGCGTACGCGACCGACCCGGAGATCTGCCCGGTGCGCGCCTGGATCGCCTACCGCGCCCGCCTCGCCGCCGAGGCCGACCCGCGCTGGAAACGTTCCGACGCCCCCGCCTTCGTCGGCATCGACCGATGGGGCCACGTCACCGGCGGCATGGGCCCCGACTCCGTCACCCGTGCCATCAAGCGGATCTCGCAGCGCGCCGGGGTGCCCGTCCACTGGACCGGGCACTCCCTGCGCATCGGCCTGGCCTCCGTCGGCCGCCAGAAGGGCAAGGACGGCATCGCCATCGCCGACCAGGGCGGCTGGGCCCGCCACTCCCGCTCGATGCTCGGCTACATGCAGCGCGAGGACGGCTGGGACGACAACGCCTCCGCCGGCCTCGCCTAGCGCCCCGAGGCGGCGCGTCGATGCGGCGATGGCCGGTGCCTGGCCTCACCGGAGCGGAGTGGATACGTGGTGTCGGTCATCGTCGTCGGCAAACAACTTCGCCACCAGAGGTTCCGCCCGAGTCAGCAACTCGTGGAGATTGGCGGCCTCGGCGGTGAAATGCGAAGGTCGTCGGACGTCGCGGTCCTTAGCACGACGTTGCACAGCATCTTCAGCAAACAGCAGTTCGTTGCGCACTGCGGAAAGCACCATAAGCGCAGTGGTCCGGTCCGACGCGCGATCCGCACATGCCCACTGCAGGGCTTCGGTGAAGTCCCGGGCGCGCGCCACGGCCCCTTGTACGGTGGCGTCAATGAACATCGGACTCACTCGGCGAGTCAGGTTGACCAGGCCGAACTTCAGCTCGGTCAGCTTCTCCAAAACCCGTGTCACCTGAGGGGTGGGTTCGCTCCGCACGGTCCACTTTGCCGTCTTGGCCAAGAGCAGCAGGGTGGCGGCGGCGAGTGCCGCTGATTCAACGTCGGCGTGCCCAGACGTCCTCGAGCTGTGCGGCCAGAAATCAAGAACCAACCCTTCGGTGTCCGGCGGTGCGTCGGGATCGAGCGCAGAGAGGATCGCGCGCCCGCCGTCGAAGACCACGGCATCGTCCAGCCGGGACAGGACGGCATCGTCCGCCGCCTGAAGCAGCGCATCGAGCGCGTGGTCGCTGTCGGAGTAGCTCACCGTCCACCTCCGTCGGTCAGCCCCAGATGAGCCTTGAGCCGGGCCCTGGCCCGGCTCCGGTTCTTCCGTACGGCCTCGTCGGTCATGCCCAGCTCAGCGGCGATCTCGCTGTCCGTGAAGCCGTCCAGGCTCCAGGCCAGCACCTGACGCTGAGCCGGTGGCAGCGCACTCAGCGCTGCGTAGACCCGCTGTTCTTCTTCTTGAAGTTCCACGGCCCGCAACGGACATACCCCTCCCGGTGAATCCGGTGGCTCACCGGTGAGCTCCTCGCGGCGAACCGGCTGACGCAGATACAGGCGGAAGGCGACGCGACGCAGCCAGGCAGCCGGGTGCGCAATCTGCTCCCAACACGGCAGCGCCTCCGTGAAGGCGGCCTGGACCGCCTCCGCCGCCTCATGGACGCTGGCGCCCTGCCGCATCAGGTGCCGGATCAACCGGGTCAGGTGCTGCTCGTAGTAGAGGGCGAAGTCCACGCACGTGACGGTGCCATGTCCGCTCGGGTCCGATGCTGAGAAGCCTCCTCCCGGACGGGAGGCCACCTCTGCCCGCGGGGGCGGAACCGTACGCGACGCCTCACGCATGGGCCGTTGCGCTGTGCCCAGGGGGCGAGCAGGAGGCTCACGGTCAGCCATGGCCCCCACCTTCGCTCGCACCCATCTCGATCCTCAGTTCTTCCCCGGCCCGCCGCTCGGTGAGCACGCTCCCCGCCGGCAACGCGCGGACACGCTCACTGGTGCCCTGCTGACGCAGGCGGACCAGCTGGACCTGGGTGCGGCTGCTGATCCACCGGTACAGCAGTTGCGCGACCACCAGGAGCCCGAGGCCCGCACAGCCGATAGCCGTCTCCGGCAAGACATCCTCCTCGCTGCCGCGCGGTGCGAATGCGCCGCGGATGTCAGTAAGTGCAGTGAGGAGGCCCGTACGTGACATCAGGGCCGTGTGGCGTGCGTCACTCGGGCTGCGGTCAGGGGATCGGCGGCGGCGCGGACCGCAGTCGCTTCCTGGGGAAGCCGCTGTTCGCGAGAGGCGGAGCGCGCAGTTCGTCGGCGAGATGAAGGAGTTCGAGGACCACAGCAAGGACACCCAGTGGCTCGGCATCTTCGATGAGGGCGATGGCGACGCCGGGCCGCGCCGAACGCCAGGTCGAGCCGGTGTTTCCCTCACGCGGGCACCGCATCCCGTACGTCCGCGAAAAGTTCGGCGGAACGTGCCTGCGGTGGGCGCCTGGTGTGTCCGTCACCGTCGGCCCTGGTCAGCGCCACACCCCGTCGGTCTTCCGCCCAATGCGTGTGAGGGCCGAGGCTCACAAGTTGTCAGTCGGGGGTCGTAGCCTGTTGTGCGTCGCAAGACGCCCTTCACGGACGAGAAGGGAGACCTGGGGCTGCGCGGTCTTTGCTTGGCGGCTGCCGCGCCCCCGGGCCTCCCCTTCGTCTGTCGTCGGGCCCGCCTAGCTGTGTAGAGAGGAGAACCCTTGACCCAGACCGAAGGTACCCCAAGCCTCGGACATCGCCCCAGCCGCGCACTCGGTTGGCTCACGACGATCACCATTTTGGTGTCCGTCATGGCCGTCGTCGTCCTGGCGCTGACCGGGCACACCAAGGAAGCGGCGACCGTCGGAGTCATCGGAGGCGCGCTGAGCGCCGCCGGCGGCATCCGCATCAGCATCCACATCCGCCGTTAGCCACGCTCCTGAACCGAACACCGCGCAAGCCCGGGGCAGCCATCATGGATGGCTGCCCCTTCGGCTTGGCCGCCCCTTACGCGCGCCCGCGCGTGGGCCTGCGCAAGTAACGCAAGAAGTCGGCTTTCTGTCCGTATATGTGACGGTTCTTGTGTGGGTCGCGTGGGGTGGCCGGAAGGTCTGGCCTCTGGCTGGATCCCGGTTGGGGGTATTGGGGCTAATGGGCCCAACCGGGGGCCTGGCGCTTTCGTGAGGGCCGTCAGGTGCCCGGTACGGCGGCCGCGGCGAGGACGGTGCCGGCGGGCGGGCCGGTGACGGGGTCGCCGGGTGCGGGCGGGCGGGGGGTGAAGGCGCTGCCCCGGCCTTTCGCGAGCTTGACCAGCACGTCACGGGCGGACTGGCAGTCGCCGAGGGCGCGGTGGCTGCCGCCGAGCCGGAGCCAGCGGCGGGAGCCGAGCCAGTCGGCGTACGCCTGCATCAGGCAGTACCAGGAGTCCTCCGGTTCCAGGTGCAGCGGCTTCTTCCCGGCCCGTGCGATGTCGCGGAGGACCACGGACCGGTCGAACTCGGCGTTGTAGGCGAGGATCGTCCGGTCCTTGGTGACTTTGCGGAGCCGGGGGAGGACCTTTTCGAAGGGCCGGGCGTCGGCGACCATCTCGTCGGTGATGCCGTGCACCCAGCGGGCTCCGTCGCTGACCGGGGCGCCGGGGTTGACCAGGGTGTCCATCAGCTTCTTGCCGGTGGCCGCGTCGATGACGGCGATTTCGACGGTGCGGCCGTACAGGTCGGTGGTCTCGGTGTCGAGGACGACCGCCGCGCCCGGCTCCAGTAGCGCCCGCGCCTCGCGGGTGACCTCACCCCAGGTGGGGCACAGGGTGATTTCGGCGGCGTACGCGCCGGCCACCGCATCGTCGGCCAGCTCCTGGTGCACCGTTGCCCTGGACGGGGCGCCGTCGATGCGTTCCCAGTCCAGCTCCCAGCAGCCGGAATACGGGCTGTTCCAGGCCCACACCGTCACGCCGTGGCGGTCGGCGAGGGCCTGCGCGAAGCCCTTGATGGCGGCGGCGCGGGTGGGGGCGAGCCGGGCGTACTCGCGCAGCGGGGAGACGGCGCCCTTGGGCAGGCCCCGGACGCATTCCCAGTCGACGCCGGGGATCTCCCGCAGGGCGCGGACGTCGCCGAGGCGGTAGAGGGCGACGGTGACCGTGCGGCGGCGTCCGACCTCCTTCTCGTAAGTGTGCGCCGGGGTGATCCACCCGGCGGCCTCGACGTACTTCCAGTCGCTGGCCCGGATCTCCAGCACATCGGTCGCGGCGGCCTGGGCGGTGACGTACTGCTCGCCGTCGGCCTCCTCGGCCAACTTGTCCAGGTCGGCGATCAGGTAGCGGTCCCCGCGGCCGGTGGTGATACGGCCCTCCTCGCCCATGCGGGCCAGGTCGCTCCAGTGCCAGCCGATGCGGGCCGCCGCGGCGTCCCGGGGCAGGCTCGCCGCCTCCCACGCCACCCGCTCGCCGACGACCGAGCGCACCACCTCGATGTCGAGGACGCGCGCGGCCGCCGTGGAGTACATCGGCCAGCCCTTGTAGGAGTCGACCTCGGCCAGGTGCTCGCGGGCGACGAGTTCGGCGACGTCGGCGGCGGTGACCGGCTCGCCGGTGTGCTCGGCGAGCAGCGAGGCGATCCGGTGGGCCCCCAGGGCCTCCGGCACGTACGGCTCCTGCTGCGGGACCACCGCGGTGGCCTCGGTCTTCATGGTCTCGGTGGCTTTGGTGGTGGTGTCCGTCATGCCTGTACCTCCGTCGTGTTCTCGGTCGTCTGCCGCCGGGCGGCGGGCCAGGTGAGCTTGAGGAACTCCATGCGCCCGCCGTAGCAGCTGATGTCGACGTCGGCGTCTGTCACCTCGTACGGCGGGCGGCCGGGATGGTTGATCCGCGCCGAGGCGGTGGGCCAGGGGATGCCGGGCCGCTCGGGATCGAGGTAGCCGCTGAACTCCTCGTAGTCCGCCCCGCCGCTCCAGGGCAGCGCGGGGCTGTGCAGCTCGGGGCCGTACACGGTGATGGTCGGGAAGGTCACGGTGGCCTTTAGCAGCGGCCCGTCCGGTCCGGGTTCGGGGAATTTGCCGAGGTCGCGCAGCCACTGCTCGGCGGCCGCGCGGGGGAACGTGGGGCTCTCGGCGGTGCCGCCGGTGGCGTCGAGGCCGCCGTGACGGCGGCGCCAGTTAACGACGGCCGCGCGGCCGACTCCGGCCATGCGTGCAATGTGGGCGAGGGGCACCTCGTCCTTGTCGGTGGGGGGCAAGGAAGCGTCCTTTCTCCTCGTCAGGGAGCCGGGGGCTGGGGCCGGTGGCTGCTGGAGACCTTCGCCGGCCCCAGCCCCCCGCTTCCCCGGCACCGCCCGGCGCGGGCAACGCTCCCGTGGTGCGGGTGCGTGCGCGCCGGACGGCACCGGGGCCCTGACCTGCGGACGTTCTAAATTTCCGACCGGGAATGAGGCGGTCAGTCCGTGTCGGGGTCGGTGCAGCCGGTGTCCACCTGGAGGTAGGTCCGGCCGCCGTCGTACGGGCGCGGATTGGTGCACCGGAAGACGGACTCCAGGGCGTCCAGGACGCGTTCGGTGGTCTCCTCGTCGGCGCAGATCCGGATGTCCGCGATCCCCGGCAGATAGCGGCGGTCGCCGCGCGGGCGGCGGGCCCGGCCCGTCACAGGAAACTCACCCGAGCGACGACGGCCAGGAGTTCGCCCGCGTCGGCGGCCGTCTTCAGCTCGCTCTCGTCGCGACCGTCCTTGAGCGGGCCCGCGACCAGGACGTGCTGCGCGGTGTCCAGCAGATTCCAGTAGTTCTCCGGCAGCGGGACATCTTCGGCGGCCTCCCACAGCAAGTGGTCGTCGTCGCCTTCGGCGTCGGTGTGCACCAGGCAGCGCAGCGTGCGGGAGGCGATGTCCACGCGCACCCGCCAGTTGAAGTCCAGTTCGGGCAGGCGCCGCAGGTCGTAGGGGGCCCAGCCGGTACGGGTGCGCAGGTCCGCGATCCCGGCCCCGGCGCCCTCGCACACCAGCGTCAGCATCGGCAGCGGCCGCCTGTCGGGCATGAACGTCCGGCTCAGCACGACCGAGTAGTGCGGTACGGCGTCGGGGACCTCGGGCAGGTCGAGGTCATCCAGGGTGAACACCTTGACTCCGGCCTCGCGGAAGGCGTCCAGCGGGTCAGTCGGCCGCGGGGGCACCTCGGGCGACCGGAGGGCCTCAAGCAGGGCGGTGACCTTCTCCGGCGTGCCCGCGGCCCACATGTCCAGCGCGTCCTCCAGGAGGTCGGAGGCGGCATCGTCGTCCATCGCCTCTACCGCGGCCAGGGCCCGGCCGTCCGTCGTACCGGCGGAGTGTGCGCGCGCGGCGGCCCTCGCCAGCGGCGCCCACGACCTGGTGGTGGGCGAGATGAACGGGCCCTCGGAAGGAATCGCGCCGTAAACAGCCCCGGCGAGCGCGGCGAGCGTCGGCCGCTGCTCAGTGCGCACCTTCTTCGCCAGCGTCCTCTGGCACGGCCGGCACGCGGCGAAGCACGCGGCGAGCAGGCGGGCCGCGAGATCCAGGTCCAGCTCCCGGCCTGCGCCGTACGGCAGGTCCGCGAGGAGCGTCAGGTCCGGCAGAGGGGTGTGCGTGTGCGTGGCGTTCGCGGCCGCCGAGGCGTGGGCGGCTCCGGTGCGCTGCGACCGGTTCTTCGCGCGCTGCTTCTTCCCATGCTTCTTGACCACGGCAGTTCTCCCATCCGTTGGGGTGTGCAGCGGTTACCCATGACCCGATGCACGCGGAAGAGGACTGCGCGGGCATACGGACGTCGTCGACGACGGACTCGGTGTTGCTCGTCGCACTGATGCGCTGGGACTCCATCGGTCCTGGCACCTTCGCCTCAGATCGCTCCCAGTCATGGGCTGAGGCTGGCTTGGGCCTGTGCGTGGCCGTACATCGCCACGATATCGGGGACCACCGACAACAGTCCCGAGAACGCACTAGACGTCACCTGAAGACAGCAAAGTCCAAAAGGCGGCCAAAGTGAGGCTGGTGAGGCAGGTGTGGCGTCTTGGGCATCACGGCGCTGCCCGACGGCCGGGCGGATCAGACCTGTTGGGCCTAATGCCGGTCAGTCCTGTTGGGGCTAACGGGCCTGATGTGTCCTGTACTGGGGTTTCTTCTTTCGCTGCTTGGTGGGGCCGGTGGTCGGCGGCGCGGACGGCAGGCGGTACGGTCTGGCGGTGACGCACGTTCCCAGGGGAGGGCGAGAAGGTCCGATGGCGATGAGGAGAGGTACATGTCTCTGGCAGTGCTGGAGCCGCTGAGGGTTCCGGACCGGCTGCGGATGCCGCTGGTCCAGGAGCGTCAGTGGGACCTGACGGTCGCCGCGAACAGGATCAAGCCGAAGATCCTCCTCCCGGCGGGCTGGACCGCGCCGTCGCCGCTTGCCCCCGGTGAGCACCGCGTCGTCATCGTCTTCAACCAGAAGGGCGGCGCCGGGAAGACGACCACCGCGATCGAGCTGGCCTGCGCGTGGGCGGCGATGGGCTACGTCGTGCGCGTCATCGACGGCGACGCGCAGGCCGCCGGCCTGTCCGGCTGGCTCGTGCCCGTCTACCCCGAGGACGTCGCCCCGGCCGACCGCAAGACCCTCAAGCATGTCTTGTACGGCAAGGCAGAGCTGGACGAGGCGACCTACTTCACGAACTACCAGAACGTCTACGTGGTGCCCTCGTACGAGGACTGCGCGGTCGCCGAGTACGACCCGGAGGTCCAGGGCGAGCGGACACTGCGCCGGGCCCTGCGGCGCAGCGAGGCGCCGGTGGACGTCACGATCGTGGACTGCTCGCCGAAATTGGGCAAGCTGTCGACCTTCGCCCTGGCCTTGGGGGGCGACCTGGTGGTGCCGAGTCAGGTGAGCGGTGTGGACAACAAGTCCAATGCGCCGTTGCGCAGGACGATCACCGACGCGCAGGAGGAGTACGACCTGACGGTGAGGGCGGCGGTGCTCACCGCCTGGAGCGCGACGAAGATCTCCCGCAAGATCGGCAACGAGATGGCCGCCCACTATCCCGAGGCGCTGGTCTGTCCGGTCCGCCGGACCGTCCAGGCCACCGAGGCGCCGGATGTGGACCTGCCCATCCGGGTCCATGCCCCGGCCTGCAACACCACGCTGGACATGGACCAGCTCGCGTACACCCTTCTGCCGCCCCGAGGAGGCAACACATGACCGCGATGGGAATGCCGTTCGGAACGGGATCCATCCTCGGCAAGCAGCTCGGCGGCGAGCGCCTGACCGAGGAGGCCGGGAAGAAGGAGAAGGTCCCGGCGTACGTCAGCGCCGCGGTGCTGAACCGGTTGAGGAACACGGTGGTCGCCATGCAGCGCATCGACGATGAGGACGCCGAGGTGCCCATCTCGCTCTCCTCGTATGTGGAGGCGGCGATCGTGGCGCAGATCCGCCGGGACGAGCGTGAGTACAACGGCGGCCAGCCGTTCAAGCAGCGCCGCCAGCGCAATCTCAAGACGGGTCCGCCCGTCCAGCGCTGACCCTGTAGGTGAGTAGGCGAGGGCCCGGTCGTCCACGGCCGGGCCCTTTCCCATGCCAGGCCAGCCACGGTCAGACCTATTAGTTCCAATAGGTCTAATGGCTGGTTCCGGCTGTCCGGCCACGCGGAGGTGGCTACCGTGCCAGACGTGATGAGACGACGCGACGTGCTCGACGAGGTGCCCGAGCTCCAGGAGGCGGTCGACGCCGTATGCGAGCAGGCGCCCTCCGAGGCCCGCCGACGCCAGATCCGCGCACACGCCCGCGAGCTCGTCCGCGCGCTGCATCATCCCGAGCATCCGCTGACCGTTGCCGACGACCTGGCCGAGATCCTCGACCTGCCCTCGCTGCGGACGTACGAGCGCCTGGCGCTCGCCGGCGAACTGCGCGACCGCGGCGCCGTGCGCCCCACGGCCGAGGCGACGGCCATGGTGCGCTCCGGCGTCATGGTGCTGCTCCAGCGCGAGCTGGGCCTGGAGGTTCACCATCTGCGAGTCCTCAAGGAGATGCCCCGCAAGGAGCCCGTCGACGTCGCCCGCCGCGAGCGGCTGCGGGCCAGTCTGCAGACCGTCGCCGACTACATCGGCCGTCAGACGAAGTGGAGCGTCGCGGGCGGCTTGCTCACCCAGGGCTTCCCGCGCTGGGTGCGGATGCTGGCCATGAGCAGTGTCGTCCTGGACACCGGAGCCCGCGTCGGCGAGCTGTGCGCCGTCCGTCTGGAGGACCTCTCCCCCACCCTGACCGAGATCCGTATCGTGCGCCGGCCGCAGAACGCCAGCCGCACCGCCCCGGTCTCCGTCGAGGTCTACCCGCTGCGCCGCGCCACCCGTGCCGCCCTGCAGCGGTGGCTGCTGGTGCGCCGCCTGCTGATGATCAGCGTCACCGGCGGCGCGGACTGGCTGTGGGTGTCCGTACGCACCAACCACGGCGGCGACGCGAAGACCGGTTCCCTCAGCCGGCCTCCGGGGGCCGCCCTGCAGCCCCGCGGCGCCGGGCGGGCCCACGCCGCGGCGGTCGACAAGGTGAACACCGAGTTGGCGGGCGAGCCCGGCTGGACGCCGCTGCCCGAGCGGATGGAGCAGCTGCGCCGCGGCGTCGCCGCCCCCGAGCTCTACCTCGTACCGCCCCGCCCGGACGCCGAGAAGGCCGCCGCGTACATGGAGCGCCTGGAGAAGGCGGGCCGTCAGCTGGCCGCGCTGCCCGACGCCGAGGCCATCGCGACCACCGGCCGGGCCGCCCGCGACGAGGCCCGCCACGTCCTGCGCGAGGCATGGCGTATGGGCGTCGAGCACCAGGTGCAGCTCGCCGCGCTCGCCGACGCTGGCCTGCACGCCCTGGACCTCCCCCGCGCCGGATGGGAGCCCGAGCTGCTGCGCGCCCTGGACCTGTCAGTGCACGTCACACCGCTTTAGTCCTGTTGGGTCCAATGCCCCTAACGGGGATGTGGGGTGCGACGAGGTGGCTGTCGACCCTGTCGATACGAACAAGGGCCGGACTCCCGAGGAGCCCGGCCCTTGTGATCCCTGGTCGTTGCGGTGGTTGGGGCCAGCAGCACGTCAGGGCAACGCACTCGCGAGTGCGTTGCTGGATGGTCGCAGCGTGGCACCGACAGGGGCAAACGAAGTGGGCCAAGATGAAATATGTCTGGGCCCGACGATCGCCGGAACGGTTCGTTCCGATTGGTGCTCGGGGCATCGCGGCTGGTCAGGAACCGGCCCTCCGTCACTCCAGCCCTGAGCTGTGGCCAAGGCATTTGGAACTTGCCAGTTCGCCCTCTTGCCGGGGGGCGTGACAGACATGAACTTACGGCGCGATTGCGGCACGAGCGTATGCCGTGTACTGGCACGATTCTGTCCGCCGCGGCGCTGGCGTAGCCAACCGCCTGCGGCCTCTCTGGTTGGGGCCAGCGTCAGAAACGCGCCTGCCTGTACGGCGGCGCTTGGTGATACGTCAGAAACGGGAATCTTATGTCTGCAGGAAACTCTGCCGCCGCGTGCGGTACCGCTCGGCCCTCTATCGGGTGGGGAGAGACGGCCGTCATCATCGTGATCACCGTCCTGGCGGTCCTGATGGCCCTGCGGGGCGCGACGCTGTCCGAGACGACGGCCGTGCTCGCCAGCGCCAGCCTGCTCGCGGTGACCGTGATCCACCTTGCGCGGGGAGGCATCCTGCGCAGCGCAGTGCTCCGCGGCGCGCAACGGGCGCTGTCGCCCTGCGGCCAGGAGTAGACAGGGCGGTGGCACGCCGACGGGGGCGCCCGCTGGCGCCGATCAAGGCTCCGGATCGCCGAGTCGGCCAGCTCGCGGGCGCACTGCGCCAGGCCCGCCTTCGGGTGGGCCTTTCCCGGGCGGAGCTCGCGGTGAAGGTCAAACGTTCGGTCACGACGATCCACCGGGCGGAGGCCGGCCGGGTGCGGGTGCCCTGGCCGGTGACGCGGGACATAGCTATGGCCTGCCACCTCGACCTCGACACCGTGGAGAGGGCATGGCGGCAGGCAGGGCGTCCGGGGCGCACCCGACTTACGGAGGCGCCCCATGTCACTCTCCTTCGCACACCCGCTGACCTGGCGGCCGCGCTGCGACGGGCCTGGGAGAAGAACGGCGAGCCGTCGCTGCGGATGATGGAGGCGCGGGCGGAGAGGCGGGCCAAGGAATACTCCCCGCTCTCCCGGACGTCCGCCTGGCGTATTCGGGAGCGGAAGCAGGCGGTGTCCTCGCTCAAACAGCTCTACGCCTACCTGATCGCCTGCGAGGTGGCGGAGGCGGACTTCCCCGTGTGGGCCCAGGCGTGGACCCGAGTCAGGCATCACGAGGCGCCGGTGTCGAGACGGGGCGCGTCTCCGGCATCGCTGGCCAGGCGCCATCTCGTCCGCACGGGGGCGACGGCGATGATGCTGGAGGCCGGTCTCGTCGCGCTGGAACCCTATCCCGGATTCCTGGAACCCTGGTCTGCCCGGTGCCAAGGCTGCGGGGCGGTCAGCCGTTTCAGGCTCTCGAATGTGAAGGCAGGACTCGGCTGCCGAATCTGCCGCCGCCCGAGAGGAGCCGGGGTGGCCCGAGCGGGGTGAGCGGCGGTAGGCGGTCGGACCGTAGCGTGCGGCACGCTGTTCGTCGTGCCTTCCGCGAAGCCGCTTCCTCCGACGGAACAGGGGACGGCCCGCACATAGCCGGTTAGATCCATTGGGCCCAACGGGCCTAACCACCGGGCTGGCTGTCTGGCAGGGTGCTGTGGTGTCAGCCCGGTACCCCGTCGGGGAACATCGCGGCGGCCGCCGCGGGCAGCGCGTCGAGTTCGTCGAGCGCGGCCGCCAGGTCCCGGCGGGCCCGGTCCAGTTCCGCGACTACCTGCCCGGCCCGCTCGTCTTCGGGGGAGAACACCGACGAGCAGGCCAGCAGCGCGAGCAGCGCGCTCGCCGTACGGGCTGCCGCTGCGATGACGGGCCCGCAACTTTGCTCGTCGAGCCCTTTGAGCAGCTGGGAGACGTGGCCCGTCTGCCAGTGCAGCACCCCGAGCACGCCGGGCCCCTCGGCCCCGGAGGCCTTGAGTATCTGCTGGCGGGCGAGCGACATCTCCTTCCCGCCCGCCCCGGCGGCGAGCATGTGGCCCTCGGCGAGCATCCCGGCCCCGGTCGCGGCGCCGTACAGCGCGTTGGCGAGGGCGGCGGCCAGGACGTGCTCGCCGCCGGCGGCCGCGGCCTGCTGCTCCAGCTCCCCGGCGGACGGCGGTTCGGCGTACGCGCCGAGCGCTGCCAGCGCCTCCGAGACGGCGGCTGCGCTCGGCGCGGGGGCGGGGACCTGGCTCTGGTACGGGATCGGCATGGGCGAACCGTAGCGGGTGCGGCACGCCGCTCGTCGGGCCTTCCGCGAAGCCACTTCCCCCGACGGAAGCAGGCACCGGCCCGCACGCCCGGTCAGACCTGTTGGCCCCAACAGGGCCAACCCTGTGTGGCCGGACGAAGGGGGAGGCGAAGCCGAGACCGGCAGCCACGGCCGCGCCCAACCGTGAGACCGGGCCGCACCGCGCTGACCTGCGAAAAGGAACATTCGTGGAACCAATGAGACCGTTCAACGCGTGCGCGCGGGCCGGATCCCGCCCGTACGGTCCCCGGCGGGGTCGCGGCCTTCAGAGCCTCGCGGGCGCCTGCGGGGACGTCGGGGTGGGCCCGGAAGGGGTACGCGGTGTCCAGCAGGCCGGGCGCTGTTCTCGCCAGCATGGTCGACGAACGGCTCGCGCGCGGTAAGGCTGGCAGTCTGGTCTCGGGTGTACAGAAGACACAGTCAGGGCACTCGGCAGAGTGCCCTGACTGGTTTACCGCTCTGCGCGATGCAGCTTCGAGCGAATGTGTGCCGCTCTCCGCTGAAGTGATCAGTCCCCGGGGCCCGGGATTCCGGTGTATTCGATGCACTTGACGGTGAAGTCGTCGTCGAACTTCTTGTAGTTCCCCTTGGTGATGGTGAACTTCGCTGTCCCGGAACACTGACTGTTGCCGAACAGCCCGATGGTGTACTTGGTGGTGTCGTTCCAGGCGGCCTGGGCCGTGAAGGCGGTGATCGTCTCCTTGCCGGGTTGCGAGGGCTGGGAGTACTCGGACGGTCCCGTCCAGTCACGCTTTTCGTACAGGACTGCCTTGCCGCTGGGAGCGGCAACATTGTCGGCGCTGGCTGTTGAGCCCAGTGGTACGGCCAGCAGGCCGGCGGCCAGGAAGAGTGGAATGGTCACGGCGGAAACCTGCTTGATCATTTATCCTCCGGGATTTTTGGAGCCCTAAAAGGGTTCTTCGCCGAGATTCCCTCTGTGATGGAGCGCGAAACAGACCCCTGCCCGGAAGCTCATTTGAGTAATTCCCTGTACGAGGCTTTGAAGTGCTGGTATATACGTGCGCGCGGGTTTCGTTAATAAAATAAGAAAAGAGGTCAGGGGGGCGCTGAATCTTTTAGGGTTGTTAGGTCTAACACCTCTAACGGTGGTTGAAGTGCTGCAACCACAGGCGGGGGCGTGCGGGATTCACCCCGATGCGCCTGGCGCACCTCAGTGTCAGGCTTGGAAGGTATTGCCAGTCGCTCACCAGGAGATGGACACTTTGTGTGACGGAATATCCCGTCGGCACTTGTGGGAAGCACGCGCTTGGGGGCTCGTTAGTTCGCTTGCTCGTCCTTTTGGAGGGTCTGTGGCCAGACGCGTCACTTCGCTGTCCATTTCCATTCTGGTGGCAGTTGGCGCCAGCTGGCCTTCCGTAAGTCACGCTGTCGTAGCCGAATCGGCCTCCGCGCCCAATGCAAAGTTTTTCCTGTATGAGGACAGGGAATGGCGGGGTAAAGCGAATTATAGTCAACCTGTCAGTGCTGGTACGATCCCGATTCCAGAATTCGTGGCCGAGGCTGCCTGGAACGACACCACCAAGTATACCGTCGGATTGTTTGAGAATACTCGATGCGCTGGAGAGCCGGAATACCTTCTGGTGGAAGGCCGGAGGGCGCAGTTCGAGAAACCTGTGACGGTCAGGTGCATCGGCTACACTCTTCGCCCCGATTTCAGGCGGTAGAAGACTCCTGCTGTTCTGCGGGGCGCCGGTGAGTGCAAGATTCGGGCAGTCGGTAGCGAGATTCTGCCTTAGCGTGTTCTGCGGCGGCAGAGGCATGGCCCGGATTACCCTGCACTCGGGTGTTGCAAGATCACAGTGATGATGCAATAGACCACCATGGACTTGCAGAGGAAGTGCGGCCGCTGGTGATGCAGGAAACGTTATGTGAAGACTTGTGCTGTACAGCCATCTCTGCCACGTTGCCCGAGAGGTCGAGCAGAGCATGAGTCGTCAGAGTCCAATACCCTGACTTACATGAGAAGGTAGCTCCCGTGGCATACAGCGGGTAGTCGATGGACGAGCCGCTTGCCCTGCGCAAGGCGTAATCGCCGTGGTGGGTGTTTCCGTCGGGGTCGGTCAGCGTATAGCGTCCCCGGAGGTTGCATTGAGTGGCGCTTGACCACCGACCGGTGCTGGGGCTTTTCTTTTGGCAGTCGGTTACCTTGAGGGCGGGTTTGATGACGACTGCGCTGTTTTGGCTGTCCCGGGTGCCGATCAAGATGCAGTGCGTAGAGGCTGTCATCAGGGTTCTACGGTCATTTGTTGCCTTGTAAAGGGCGTCGTAGTTCGTCGTTCCCCCGGCGCACATCTCGCGCGCTGCCGGTGTAGGTTCGGCAGCAGAAGGGGTCGTGAAGAGGCCGGAAGGCGCCACCAACAGCCCGGCTAGTGCTGCGCCGCGCAGCTTTCTGCGCCAGCGGCTCGCCAGGTGAGCGCGACCGTACGTTCGGACAACCATGAGATTCTGTCCCTTCCGTTTCGCTGGCCCCCGATTGAGTGGCCAGCGAGGCGTTTCAGAGGACAGTACGGACCAGAACGGGTTTCAATAGAAGCGTGCCACGCTGATGCGAAATGCGTTTGGTAGTGGATTCACCCATGGGGTGGCGGGCGCTCGGGCGGAACGGAGCCGACGCGCCGGTGCCAAGGGGAGGCCGCCGTTCCCCTGCCCGTCGCGCGAAGGCGGCCGTACGGTCCGCTCATGGGCGACAGCGGTCCCGAGGGCCCGCGCTGCTGGTGGTGCGGTCAGCCGCTCGGTGAGGGTTCCGTACGACGACGGTACTGTGCGCGGTCGCGGCTGTGCCGGGACCGGGCGTACCGCGACCGGCGCCGCACGAGGGCGGCGGCGCCCGAGCGTCGGGCACTCGCTACTGCCGGCCACCGCCTCGACAAGCATGTGCAGGCCGTTCGCGAGGTGTTGCTGGCCGCTGTGCTGCGGGAGGCCCGGTGGCCCGGCGTCCGACCGAAGGGCGTTGGCCCTATTGGGGGCAACATCCCTAACCGGGGCGGGTGTGCCGGGGTACGGGCTGCCGCAGGGGAGGCGCACGGCAGTCCGAAAGGCCCGATAAGGTGCTGTTGTGAGTGAAACGCAGGTCCAGGCGCGCGAGGAACTGTTCGCGCTCGATCAGAAGATGCAGGCAGAAGGGTTCACGGCCGAGAACGCGGCCGCGGTGGACGACGGGATCATCCGGTACGCGGCTGCGCACGGGGTTGCCCTGACGCCTGTTCACCCGCTGACCGGGGAACCGTCGGCCTAGCTGGCGGCGAGCGCGGCCAGGCGCCTCATCTCGTCCACGCCGTCGTTGCAGCACTGCCCGCACACCAGCCGCCGTGCCTTGGGCCGCTCGGGAAGCCGGATGTCGTAGGGCAGCCGAGTCTCGTCCTTGAGTTCGCGCAGGTCGTAGTCGCACTCCGCGCAGACCAGCCGGGCGGCGCGGGCCTGCTTCTTCGACCAGGCGGGATACTCCGCCGACAAAGCCAGCTTGGCGATGGCCATTCCCTCGGCCCGGGGCTGGAACAGGACGAAGTCCCAGCCCGGGGCGTCCTCGGGGATGCCGGCGATGGTCTGCTCCAGCGACGGCATCCACGGCACCAGGTGGGGCAAGTTCTTGCGCGAGATGCGGACCTCCTCGCCCTTGCGCATCGCCTTGCTGTAGGAGGAGGCGAGCGGGAACCGGAAGGCCGTCACGATGGTGTGCGGAACCTGGAGCAGGTCCAGGTCGCGGCCGATGTCGGCGGCGGTGGCCTTCCACTCGCCGCAGCCGACCTCCCGCCACATGGCCAGCCCGTCGGCATTCAGCTTCCCGGACGCGTTGATCGTGCTGACGATTCGCCGCTGTGCGGCCCGCACCTCCGGGGCGACCACCTCGGTCACGGTCTTCACCTTGTCTCTCCCGGCGCCTGCGGACGGGCGCCGTCTGCGCTGGTCAACGAGACGGGGCCGTGGGAGAGCTTCCGCCGAACCGGTTGGCCCTACTGGTTCCAATGGCCCTAACCAGCGGTTCGGCTGCCCGGAGCTCGGCGACGCGGTCGCTGCGCCACAGCACGATCTGCGTGGTGCCGAAGCCGTACCAGCCGGTGCCGATGGCCGACCGCAGTCTCGGGTCGGTGCGCTCCCAGTGGGCCAGGCGCCGCCGGTCGTGGTCGTCGACGTCGTACGGGGCAGCGGTGAGCACCGCGGGGCGGGTGTCCTTGAGCCAGGTCACCGTGTGGTCCAGCCACCCGCTGTCGGGGTGGGACGTGCCGTAACGGGTGCACGGGCCGCCGACGTCATAGCGGAGGCGGCAGCCCTGGCTGCCGTCGCGTAGCAGCCACCGCGGGCAGCAGCCGGCCTCACTGAGCCGCAGGCCGTAGCGCTGCGCCCACGCGACCACCACCTCCTGGCGGGCCCGGGTATCCGCCGCGCGCTGCTCGTACGCTGCGGGGTCGGTGCGGCGCAGCGGGGGCGCCAGCCCGTAGGGCCAGCGGATGCCGCGCTCATCCTGCCCGAGAACGGTGGCGGCGCGGTCGTACAGGTCGTTCACGGCTGGGCAACGAGCCGAGGCTCTGTGGGGTCTCGGGTGGTGCGTCCGTCCGGGAACCGGAACAGCTAGAAGGCGACGTGGGCTGCCGCCGCGAGTTCGCGTACGTCCTCGACGCGGGGGTGCCGGGCGGCCAGGTCCTGGGCGATGGCGCGGATGGCCGGGCGGTCGCGGACCTCTGCGGGGCTGACGCGGGCGGCGGCCAGCAGTTCGTGGGCGGCCTGGGCGGGGCGGTCCCACTGCCACCAGGCCCGGGCCAGGTCGGTGTGCATCCGGGCGCGGCGTTCGGCGGTGGGGAACTGTCCGGGGTGCAGGTTCTTGCCTGCTTCCAGGGCGGCGCCGGCGTCGCCGAGGGCCCAGTGGACGCCGACGGCGTACAGGTCGACGGCGGCCGGCGTGATGGGGAACAGCCGTCCTGCAGGAGGGGCATCGGGAAGGTGCCGGGCGGCGCGGCGGGCTTCGTCGGTCATGGCCAGGGCGGTGGTGCGATCGCCGGAGCGGGCGGCGGTGTAGGCGGAGGTGGCGAGCATCTGGGCGTAGGCGGCGGCCTGCGCCTCGGTGCGCAGGCCGGTGGCTTCCACGTCGGCGGTGGCGCGCGCCATCAGCTGCCGGGCGGCCTCGCCGCGGTCTTGGTGGCGCAGCACGATGGCCAGTTCGCGGGCGGCGGCCGCGCCGGCCAGGGCGGAGCCGCAGACGTGGGCGTAGGTGGTGGCGCGGTCGGCGGCCAGCCGTGCCGGGGCGTAGCGGCCGACCTTGACCAGGACGGCGGCAGCCAGGGCGTAGGCGGCCGACAGGTGCGCGTGGTCGAGGTCGCGGCGGGAGCGCGCGGCGTGGTGGGCGTTGCCCAGCAGGCCGGGCAGGCCGGCAAGCAGGGGGCGGTAGGAGCCGTGGTCGTACAAGGCGCGGGCGCGGGCCAGTGCCTGGGCAAGGGGCTCGGCGTCGGCGGTGGGCTGCGGCGGGACGGCGAGGGCGTCATCGACGGCCAGCAGTGCGGCCGCCGGTCCGGCGGCCGCGGTGGCGAGCAGGGTGCGACGGCGCATGGAGTCCTCCTCGGCAGCACGCGGCCCGGCGGCCACTGTAGTGGCGGTCGTGGGGGAAGCTGCGGCTAATCCGAGGGAAGTCGCGAGCAAGGAGGACGGCACGCCGACCATCTGTGCGGCGCGGCGGGTCAGGACAAGGTCGCCGATGCGGACGGCGCGTTCCAGACGGGAGACGGTCGCGACTGAGCAGCCCAGCCGCTGTCCGAGGTCCGCGAGCGTCCAGCCCCGGTGATGCCGGCCCATCCGCACCAGGGCACCGGGCCGGTGGCGGACGGCCACCTCGCGGGCCTGGTGGCTGTTCCAGAACGGGTCGTGGGGCATGGCGCCCTCCCACCGCACGCAGGACGGGGCCTTTCACCGTACGGGCGCAACCGCCCGGTGGCGACGGTCCTTGCACAGCCTGCAAACCGCTTGCGCACCCTGCACGGATGGGCGACGCGTCCGGGGCGGCGCGGTGTGCTGGCAGCGGTGCCCCGACTGAGCGGGGCTTGATGCGGGAGGTCACATGGCAACCGTCCTCGAACTCCAGACAGGGGCCGCCGCCCCGGTGGCCGGTCCGTCGCGCGATGTGCGCGCCGCGGTGCCGGCCGCGCTGTTCGCCAAGCAGGTCGGCCTGCTGATGCGGGACTACCCGTACGACTCGGTGATGGCCGCACGCGTGCTCGGCCAGGGCTATGCCTACCTGCTGACGGCGATGGCGCACCGCGGCGAGCGGCTGGGCCTGGTCCCGAGCCGCCTGGTCGACATCGGCGTGCACACGATCATCCTGGACACCGTCGCCTACGCCGAGCTGTGTCAGAAGTACAACGCTGGGCACTTCCTGCACCACGTGCCCAAGGTGGAGATGAAGAACGACGGCTCGGTGATGCGCACCGCGCACCTGATCGCGGCCGACGGCTGGGAGCTCGACCTGCCGCTGTGGGAGGACGCCGCCGATTGCGGCCCCTGCCACCACGGCAACGACTCCCACTGACCCGACACCCCCGTACGGTCCGGGCCTTGCCGTTCATGGCAGGGCCCGGACCGTACGCCCGGCAGCCGACAAGCGGGGCACTTTCTCCCATCCGCCCCTGACTGCCCCACTCACCGCTCCACGATGGTGCGGTGACTTCCGCATCCCCCGCAGCACCCGCCTCCGACCTGTGGCACCACTATGGGCGTCGCCGCGCCCAGACCGACCGCTCCGTGCCCGAGAGGCTGTACTGGACCTGGGGCCAGGACAGCGGCCCCGGCGCCGAGATCCTCGGCGACCTCACCGGCGCCCGCGTCATCGACCTCGGCTCCGGGGCCGGCCGCCAGGCCGCCCACCTGGCCGTCCACCACCCCGTCGACCGCGTCGACGCCGTCGACGCCTCCGCCACCCAGCACGCCATGGCCCGCGACCTGTACGGCCATCTCGCTCCCCGCTTGCGGCCGCTCCACACCGACGTCACCGCCCACCTGCGGGAACACCCCGCGGCGTACGACCTCGCATACAGCCTGTTCGGTGCCGCCTGCTTCACCGACCCCGCCGTCCTGCTGCCTGCCGTCGCCGACGCCCTGCGCCCCGGCGGGCAACTGGTGATCGCCACCCTCGCGCACTACCTGACCGGCCAGCCCCCGGCTGCCGGCATCCGTGCCGCCGCCATCCCGGCGAAACTGCCGGACGGCACCACGACGACGATGTTCCGCTGGGTCCTCGATGCCCACGTATGGACGAAGGCCTTGGACGGCGCCGGCTTCACCGCAATCGCCGCGGAACGGCTCAGCGCGGCCGCCTCCAGCCCTCGCGGGGCGGACACCCTGCTCCTGCGTGCGATCCGCACCGCTGAGCCTGACGTGCGCTCTGCCCCTCCTGCTGCGTAGAGGAGGCGAGGGAGCAGATCGCCGACGCGGCCCGCGTCCCAGCGGCCGAGGAAATACCTGATCACGACGGGTAAGACCTGTTGGGCCCAATGCCTCTAATCGACGTAGCCGTTGCGGGCGGCGCGCAAGTCGGCCAGGAGCGCCCGGCTTCGGCGTTTGTTCACGGACTGCCGGTCCGGCCGACCAGGATGGGCTCGGGGCGCTGTGTGGCGGCCTCGGCTCGTCGCGAAGGGACCCGAAGCCATGACTGACAACAAGACGTCCGACGAGCTCGCTGACGTGGCGGTCGAAGCGATGCGAGTCATCAACGAGCTGACCAGGAGCCGTAGTCGCGAATGGAAGTACCCCGGCGACGTCTACAGCCTGATCGGCGGCCTTTCCACGATGGCGATGATGCTGCCGCAGGCCCTGGACCAGGCCGCTCGTCTTATCGCCGGCCTCAACGAGGGCGGCCACCTGCGCAGCGACAAGGACCACCAGCTCGAAGACGACCTCGGAGAGATCTTCCACGATCTGGACGCTGCCCGCACCGCGGCCGAGAAGCTGTACGTCTCCCTGACCCGTGCTCACAGCGGCCTGGGCTCCCTCACATACAAGGACTGATGGCCCGTCTCGTCGGCCAGGAGTAAGTCCTGTTCAGGCACAGTCAGACCTGTTAGCTCCAACACCCCTAAAGAGAGCGGGCGGCGGGGTTGGGCGCGACGACCGTCTCAGGTGCCGCGAGAGGTGCTGCCTCGACGGCTTGCGGCCGCTGTCCGTGAATCGCGGACACGCTTGGTCGCGGGAGGGGGCCGGACGACGGCGAGCCCAGGGGGCCCGGTCACATATGCGGATGATCTATCGCATAGCCCCACTGACCAGCCCGGACACCCTTCACCGCCGGGCGCGGCGATCACGCGGAACACCCCCGAGACGGCCCGCAAAGGGGCCTCGGAGCGCCGAACTCCGCCCCTCCGCCCCCGAGTGCCCCGCCAGGCTCCGAGAGCCGCACACGCCCATCCAGGGACGCGCTGCCGTGCTCTTGTAGGTCGCCGCGCGAAGCGCGTCGTTTGTTCATCGGCGGAGCCGATGGGGTGGGAAGTCGTGCCCGAAGGGCTCCTTTCTTGCCTTGACCTGCACTTTCTCCCCCCAGCGTCAGTGCCACGGCGCGGCCCGTCACCCGAATGGGTGACGGGCCGCGCCCCCTCTCCTCTGGGCTATTAACAGGCCCGAGCGCTCGTTACCGGCCGGTGTTGGCACGTTCATGCCCACCCTCCGTTCCCGACCTCCGGCCGTCCCAAATGCAGGTCACTGCCTCGGCCTCCTGCGTCCAGGGGGCAAGATCATTCGTGCCGGAAGGGGCCGGAGGAGTGCCCTGAGCTGGGGTAATGGGGTGAGCGGGGACGGGAGGGGGTGGGAGGAGTCGAGGGCGCTCGGGCCTGTTAATAGCCCCGGGGTGGGGTGCCCTCCGGTGTGTCGCGATGACGAGAAGCGGATACCGCGGTATCCGCTTTGCGTCGGTATGACGACATCGAGGGATCTCGTCGCCCGCCGCCCTCCGGGTACCCGGCACGTACGACACCCCCGGCGCGGACGTGCGCCGGGGGCGGTCTGCGTGACTAGACGGACGGCAGCCTGCCATCCGAAGCGGACAGTGTCGCGTGCTCTCGCTCGGCCGCTGCCCGGCACGCAGGCCCGCCTCGTCGCCACCGCCCCGCTGCTCAGTACCGCCGACGATGCCGGCGACCGCCAGGCAGTGCTTGTTCGGCGCAGCCGCCTCTCTCTCCTCGTGGTGCACCGTCCCTAGCCAAAGGGGTGGGACCGGTGTGGTGCGCGGTACGGAAGAGAGAAGAACTTGTTGGGGGGGCTTCTTAGGGGATCGCGTTTCCGCAGGTCAGAGGCGTGGCAGCGTTTTTTTTCCGTCCAGTCAGGTCGGAAATCCGTCCAGTCAGGTCGGAAATCCGTCCATCGAAGCGACCTGCACTGATGTCACATCACGCCTGGTCGCTTCGATGGACGGATTTCCGACTGGGGTGTCTCGACCTCCGGTCGACCGGGTGTGGCGCGGGCCGGAGGCGTGAGGAACGGCGACGCCCCCGACGCGGAGATGCGTCGGGGGCGTCGTCAGCCTCCTGCCGGGTGGTTTGTGGTGGTATAGAGCCTTTTGTCCTAGTGATCAGGACTGCGCCATGTCCACGAACCGCGCGTAGTGGCCCTGGAAGGCCACGGTGACGGTCGCCGTCGGGCCGTTACGGTGCTTGGCCACGATCAGGTCGGCCTCGCCGGCGCGGGGCGATTCCTTCTCGTACGCGTCCTCGCGGTGCAGCAGGATGACCATGTCCGCGTCCTGCTCGATCGAGCCGGACTCGCGCAGCTCGCTGATCTGCGGGCGCTTGTCGATGCGCTGTTCAGGGCCGCGGTTGAGCTGGGAGAGGGCAATGACCGGGATCTCCAGCTCCTTGGCCAGCAGCTTGAGGCTGCGGGAGATGTCGGAGACCTCCTGCTGACGGTTGTCCGCCCGACGGCCGGAGCCGGACTGCATGAGCTGGAGATAGTCCACGACCAGCAGGTCCAGGCCGTCCTTGGCCTGCTTGATGCGCCGGGCGCGGGAGCGGATCTCGGTGAGCGACAGGTTCGGGGAGTCGTCCACGATCAGGGGGGCGCCCTCGATGGCGGCCGTGCGCTTGGCCATGCGGGTCATGTCTTCCTCGGTGACCGTTGCCGCGCGGATGTGGTGCAGGGCAACGCGGGCCTCGGCGCTGTAGAGGCGTTGGGTGATCTCAGGGCGGCCCATCTCCAGGGAGAAGAACGCCGAGGTCCGACCGTGCTTGATGGAGGCGGCCCGGGTGATGTCCAGGGCGAGGGTCGACTTGCCGATGGCCGGGCGGGCGCCGATGACGATGAGCTGGCCGGGCTGCAGGCCGTTGGTCAGCGCGTCCAGGTCGGCGAAGCCGGTGGGGATGCCGGTCATCTTGCCGGTGCCCTTCATCCGGGCGTCGAGCTGGTCCCAGAAGTCAGGGACGTCTTCGCGGACGTACGCGTAGCCGGCGGACTGCTCACGGGTCGCCAGGGCGTCGAGGACCTCGGCCTCCACCGCGCTGCGGACGTCGTCGATCTCGCCTTCGCCGGAGTAGGCGACCTGCGTGATCCGGACGCTGGCCTCGATCAGGCGGCGGCGCACGGCCCGCTCGTGGACGATCTCGGCGTAGTACGCCGCGTTCGCCGCCGTCGGCACCGTCTGGACCAGGGTGTGCAGGTAGGAGGCGCCGCCGACCTTGGTGATGTCGCCGCGTTTGGTGAGCTCGGCGGCGACGGTGATCGGGTCGACCGGCTCGCCCTTGCCGTACAGGAACAGGATCGCGGCCTGGATGGTCTCGTGCGCCGGACGGTAGTAGTCCCGCTGCTGCATCGGGGTGTCGAGGACGTCGGCGATGGCGTCCTTACTCAGCAGCTGGCCGCCGAGTACGGACTGCTCCGCGTCGATGTCGTTCGGCGGGACGCGGTCGAAGCCGTCGTTCCGTCCCGAGGGACCGAACCCGTCGTCAGGAGCGGCGTGGGGTGCGACGATGGACATACGGATCTCCTTCGTGAGGTTCTCCTGTGGCGGCCGGTTCTTGACGGGAGTGGCCGCCACAGGCGTTTTCGGATCGTGGTGCCGAGGTCACGCGGGCTGACCGGCACGCAGCCGGGCCAGCAGTCCGGCGCCGTCGACGGGGCCGGGCTCCGACGGGCCACGCCGCTGCCGCTCGCGCTCGGCGAGGCGACACTGCGGGCAGTCGTCGGCCGCGAACGTCGGGTGGTGCTCGCACTTCTGCGGGGCCGAACGGCCGGAACGCTGCCCGGGCACCGACGGCTGCGGAGCCTCGGGCCAGGTCATCGCGTCTTCCAGGACCTTCCAGGTCGGCTTCATCCGGCCCATCCACTGGGCCACCCGGCACAGGTGGTCGAGATCGGCGCCAGCGGCCAGGAGCTCGCCCGCCTCGGTGGCGATGGCGGCCGCGCGCTTCGGCAGGAACGGACGGCCACCGGCCTTCATGCCCTCACCCCAGGCGTCGACCACGGACTTGGCAGCCGAGGTGTCGGCGGGCGCGTCGCCTCCGTCGACCTGGTCCTGCGCCGGTGCCGCCTTCGGGGCCCGCTTCTTCGGCGCGGTCTTGGCGGCGGACGCCGAACCGCCTGCCTTCCGCGCCGGCCCGCCCTTCGCCGGAGCATCGGACTTGGCCGGAGCATCGGGCTTGGCCGGGCGGGGCTTGGCCGCGGCCGCCGGAACCGTCGCGCCAGCCGGCCGGTCGGCAGGCGTCTGGATGACGCCTTCCTCGGTGCGGGTGTGCAGCGGAGGCTGCGGCGGGTTCTCCCGCCAGTCGGGGGTGTAGGCGTCGAGCTTGTCCCAGACGTTGCGCCAGCCCACATAGGCGTCCGGCGGCGTGTCGTTGACCTTGTACTTGCGGAAGGAGTTCTGGATCCCGCCCTTGCCCGTCGAGGTGACCAGGCGGCCGCCGTCGGGATTCACCACCAGGTTGTGCTCGGCGAGCAGCCTCAGCGCGTCCTTGACCATGGTCGGGCTGCAGGGCTTCTCGTTCACGCCCGGCAGCAGGAAACACAGCTGGTCCAGCGACATCCGGCGCAGGCCGCCGCCCTTACGCCGGGCCGACTCGTAGACCATCGAGCGCAGGATCAGGTACAGGTGCAGCGCGGTCCGGGTCATCCCCGGGAGCAGCAGCACCCAGTCACGCACCTGGGTGTGCGTCCAGTAGTCGGTGATGTCACCGACGAACTCCAGCTCCTCGGCGGCCTCGTCCATCGGGCTCGGAGAAGTCATCGGGTCACCACCACGGCGGCCGTGGTGGGCAGGGCGATGGTGGTGCTGTCGAGCACGGGCGTCGTCGTCACGCGGCCGTTGTATGCGCCAAAGCGGACACCGCCGTCGTGGCAGGTCAGAGCGCTGTTCTTCGTCTGCGTCGTAGTCACGGCGCTGGTGTACGTGGCCGCGGACGTTACTGTCGCGGGCTGCCGTGACGGACGGCAGCGGGGGAGGTGGTGCATGGGTTGTGCGGTCCCTTTCGGGGTACGGGAGCCGCACGTCGAACGATCACCAGATGGAGGCAGGGAACACACGGGACGTGCTGTCCAGCGTGTCTTCGTGTAGCTATTCTGGTGTGTGGTAGCCGGGCCCCTGGGGCTTGGTGCCCGGCGTTACCGCCGACGTACGACTCGGAACTGGGCAAGGTTCTGCGGAGTCGACTTGGATGGCCGTCCCTGTTGGCGCAGGGGCGGCCATCGTCGTGTTCACGGCGGCTGTGGCATGGACAGCATGATCCGGGCCCTTCTCCGGTTCGGGAAACCGGGAATCACGTGGTACAGGGTGCAGCGAGCGAATGTGCACCTGGTGGCGCGGTGTGTGGAACGCGCTCGCGAGCGTCGGGGTTCCGTCATCCCGTTCTCCGGGAGAGAACCCGTGCGACAACCCGCAGGAAGGGATCCGGGCGGCGTGTCGTATCGCCTCTGCTGCGCCCACACGACCGTGAGTACGCGTAGCCTGCAGACCACGCAGGCACCTCCATCTGCTTCAGGTGCTTGATCGCACGTCGGGCTTCCACACACCGACGTCGCGACCGGCAGGCTCCCGCACGCGGGAGCCTGCTCGCGTTTGCGGGGTCATCATCCTCCTCTGCCAGTCTCGGCGTGAGCAGTGATGTGACTTCGGAGTGTCGAGGCGCGCTGCTGTGGTCCGGCCGCAGCGGTCACGAAGCCGAGTATTTGTCGAGGGCGCGCAGGCAGTCGCCGAGTTGGACGCCAGGGGTCACCAAGTGGGTTGCGATGACGCGCTGTGCAGCCGTCGCCAGGTGGTTGTCGTCGTGTTCGACGGCACTCCAACTGCTTACCGGGACGGGAGTGTCGACGGGCAGTGGGGCCGCGTAGAGCGCTTGGTGCTGTTCGCCGACCAGCCACGGAAGGGCGGCGTCAAGCGGAATCTCGTCGGCGAGTACGTCGGCTTCTCGGCCTGCACGCCATAGTGCCAGGGCCAGCAGGACCGCGGCCGGCAACCACGTCTCATGGCGCTCTGCACTGATGGCAGCTCGGCTCCGAGGGGCGGAGTAGTCGTGGCACCAGGACGCCAGTCGCCATGTGGAGCGCAGGATGCGGTCCCACGCGCTCTCACCCAGGACATTGACGTGCCGCTGCTCCCAGGACTCGTACGGGTCGAAGAGCGACAGGCCATGGGCGACACTGCGGCGCGCCGGCCGTTGGGCCGCCCACCCGGAGACCACTGTCGGGTCGGTTGAGGTGCGCACATGCTCGAAGCCCAGCCCCTGGTAGTAGCTCTGCAGACGGGTGTTGGTGCTCCAAGCGTCCAGCCGCAACCACCGGCAGCCACGCCGTGCGGCCTGGTCCCCCGCCCAATCCAGGAGGCGTACGCCGAGGCCACGGCCTGCCGCCCGCCGGTCGACTGTCAGTTTGTGTACGTAAAGGGAGCTTTCCTGGCGCTCCTCGTCGTTCCACAACCGTTCGTCGGCCTGGCGGTCGAGAGTGATGGTGGCGAAGGAATCAGTGTGGTCCGCGTCCTCCTTGACGAGGAACACTTCGCCGCGCCGGATGCTCGCGAGGATGTTCTCGGCAGGGAACGGGCGAGCCCACTGATCGGTACCGAGTTCCTTGAGCCAGGCGGCAGCGTCCGTCCGGTACTGCAGCAATCGCGGCAGATCGGCGAGCTCGGCGCGGACCAATATCACTGAGCCCCCCACGGGATACGAGGCTGCCCGGTGTCCTCGGGGTTCCTCACTCGGTCGTAGACGATGACGTGCCGGTCCCCCGGGATGATGTTGATGGTGCACTGCACCACGTTGTCGTTCGCGAACGTGGTGGCGATGTGCTCGCCGACGGGGACTCCGGGCCCGATCTCCAGGCGGCGTGCTTCTTCCGGTAGAGGCATCCGGATGTAGATCTCATCGAGGGCCTGCTCCAGCTCTGCCCCCAGGAGCTCGGCGAGAACGGCGTTGGTGCCGCGTGCGACATCCCCCGGATTCATCCAGTCGGTGCCCTGCACCAGCGAGAGCCGGACGTAGGAGTCGTTGAGGTTGTACGGCACGCCGTCGAGCTTCCGCACTCGGCGCCGCGCTGCGACCAGTTCACCTGCGGCCAGTCCCAAGCGGTCACGGATGGCCGCAGGCGCTTCGACGATCGACACCTCGATGTCCTGGGACGGAGTTCGACCGTCCTCCTCCGCGACCAAGTTGGTGAAAATGTCCGTCTCGGGAGGTCGGCGCCTGAACTCAGCCTGTGGCCGGTACACCAACCTGCGACGTTCGACGACGAAGTAGCCCCGCGGCCGCCGCGGCTCAATCAGCCCTTCATTGATCAGGACGTTCAGCCCCTGGCGCACCGTCGCGCGCGCTTTGACCTTGTACTGGTCAAGCAGGGCAGCCTCGGTCGGAAGCTGCGCACCAGGTCGCAGCGAGCCGTCGAGGATCAAAGCTCTCAGGTCGTCCGCGATCTTTTGGTAGACGGGCACCGGTTTCTTCATGGCCCCATGTGTACCTGCGCCCTTACCCATTGTCCAGTCAATGTGAAACGTGTAGCCGCGGTGCTTGACGGGGTGACCCGCTGGGGTGTTACATCGATCTCACCAACGCATTGTCTAGTCAATGTGCAGCGACTAGTACCTATGTTTTGGATGCACAGAGCAGTCATAGAGGCGCGGCCACGCCTTACGTGCGCTTCGGATCCACCCCCTGGGCTCGTGAAACTGCGGATCAGCCCGGTCGGAGAAGCACCTGTTGGCCTTGAGAACTCCACAGAGTGATCCGTCCGGGGAACACGAGCTGAACCATCGCGCCCATCCAGGGTGTGGCAGGCGGCTCCACTGGGTGCCCCGGCCCGGTCCGCAGGGATATGCGGACCGCCATCCCGCAGGCGAGATGCGGGACAGGCAACAGCGACAAGCCAGCCCTGCCGCGTGCGCAGCTGAACTGCGATCAGCTTCCGCAGCACCTTGTCCCATGCCGTCCTCACGGGCGGACAAGGATCCGACCGCGCGGTGACACAAGGGCGAAGATCGCGGACCCCGTAGGCGATGGCCGGTTCGAGTCCGGCCCGGGGTACTGCGGCAGCCGCCGCTCAACTGCGCCGCTCAGACGGCGCACAGCCCCCAGCACGGCGTTGCAGCGCCGTGTGTGCCGGGGGCTGTCACGGACCAACCCAGTCACAGGGAGACGATCCGCATGTCCATCATCTCAGCCGTCGCCCCGCTGCGTCCCGAGGCCCTGGCCATCGGGCTCGAAGACGCCGTCGCCGAGGCGTTCAACGTCTTCACCGAGGTCCAGGCGCTCGCCCGGCTCGGCGTCCGTACCGAGGTCACCGTCGACCCGGGCGACTACGTCACCGTCGGTCTGACCCTGTCGCAGGAGACCGCCGGCCTGCTGCCGGGCCTGGCCAAGAAGCTGGCGCACGGTCAGATCCGCTACCCACACGGTGCCGTGGAGGTCAGCGGCACCATGTACGCCAACCACGTCATCGTCCGGTGCACCGTCGACCGCGCGCACCTGTCGCTCGGCGACCTGGCCGACCTGGTCCTGGTCGTCGACCCGAACTTCGCCGCGTACGACGCGCACACGGGCCACCTCGCATGAGCAGCCAGGAGCAGGCCGCGAAGGATGCGGCCGAAGCCGCCCGCCAGGCGGTGAAGGCGCGCCAGGAGGCCGAGGCCAAGCTGCGCCGTCACGGCCAGGCCCGGGCCGGAGTGGGGGGCCGGCGATGACCGTGACCTCCGCCCTCCGGCTCGTCCCGGCCGACGTCCTCGACGACCTGCGTCACCGCGCCGCCCTCGGCGACGCGGTGCAGGACGTCGTCCGCCAGACGGAGCTGCTGTCCGTTCACCACGCCGCCACTCTGTACGCGCTGCGCACCACGACCGCGCGTGCGGACACCGCCACGGCGTACCTGAACGCCGCGACCGACGACCTGACGGTCTTCGTCCTGCGCAGGTCGCAGGCGGTCCGGCTGCTGGACGCGATCGACACCGCCGAACTGCCGCCCGCCGTGGCCGCGCAGATCCGCGCCGCCTGCGACGTCCTGGAGCACGGCGGTGAGGAGGGGCCGGGATGACCGGCACCCCCTCCCCCGTCGTCCGCTGGCTCGGCAGCGTCTGGCGCCGCCTGCGGCGCACCGCCGATCAGTTGCACCCGGCCGCGCTCGCCGCGCTGGCCCTGCTCGGGACCGGCCTCGGCTACGGGGTCGGCCACCTCCTGGAGCTGGTGCTCAACGCCGTCGTCGACGTCCTGGTGGCGTCGACGGCGGCCGCACCCGGCCTGCTCGGCGCCGTCCTGATCGGACGCTGCGCGCTCCGCACCGCCCTCAACCTCTCCTCCCACATCGCCGCCCGCCGCCGCGCGGGCACCAGGGGGTTCTCCGCATGACCTGGTTCATCAGCTCACGCCGGCACGCCCGGCTCACCACCTGGCTCATCGCCCGGTGGGAGCACGCCGATGCCCGCATCCGGGCCGTCCAGCTTCGGCTGGCCCGTGTGAAGAACGAGCGGGACCTCGCCGACTGGCGCTCCGGTCTCCTGGCCGAGCGCGTCGACCGGCAGGCCCGCACCATCGCCGACCTGGAGCGCGCCCTGGAGGCCGCCGAGCAGCGGGCCGGGCGGCTCGACACCGACCTGAATACCGCGGACGCCGAGCTCACCGACCTGCGGCGCGTCGAGGTGCTGCTGCACCAGGCGCTCGACTACTACACCGCCGCCATCGACGAGCCCGTGCACGTGCTGCAGCGCGCCGGACGCCTGATCGGCCTCTACCGTACGCACGCTCAGGCTGCCCAGGCCGTGCGGCGCCTCGACCCCGATGCGCCGGACCTGGCGGTCTGGAAGCCGCGGACGGACGACGGGCCGGGCACCGGCTGGTGGCACCACCGCATGGTGCTGCCCGAGCTGGCGCCCGCGCCGTCCGCCGCGGCGCTCGAAGCCCACTACCGGGAGAAGGACAACAAGAGGACGCCGCAGCCGGTGGCCGCGCTGCCGGCGGTGGCCGAGGAGCACGACAGCCGCAATCCGGCGGTCATCGCCCGGCACCTGAGCGACGGGTGCCCCGCCTGCACCGAGGCCCTGCGGGAGCTCGACGCCGAGCAGCTGGTCGACGCGCACCAGGCCGCCCGCCTCGCCGACGACCCGGACGCCGCCGAGCTGATCAGCCAGGAAGTCGACCGCCGGATGCGGGCTGCGAATTCGGGGGTGACGGCATGAGCAGGCGCTACTGGACTGCCCGCATCGCGCACTTCGCGGTGTGCGACGTCGCCCCGTTCGCCGTGCTCGCCGGTGCCGCCGTCATGGCGTCGCTCATCCCGCTGTTCGGGGCGCACGGGCCGTCGAGCCTGGTCGACCTCCACTCGACGGATGGCATCGACTCATGGCTGGCCGCGCTCAGCGTCGTGATCCTGTGGCGGGCCTTCGGCGAGCTGCCAGTGCGCAAGGCGATCGACCGCTGGTACCTCGATGGCGCGCCGCCCGACGAGTGGCTGGCCTTCTTCGGGCTGGAGGAGTCCTGGCGCGCCCCGGCGACCACCGCCTCCGCGTTCCGCCAGGCGCACGGTGACCCGGTCGACGAGGAGTGGGACGCGGTGGAGTACGAGATCCACCAGAACCTCGCCTCCCGCGAGAAGGGCGACGGGGCCCGCACCACCCAGGACTGACCACGCCAAGGTGACCGCCCGACGGGCGGTCACCTTCGTACGTACGTAAAGGAGCTGAGGCGTGGCCGCCCGTACCGCGACCCGCAACAAGACCCCCGGGAAGAAGAAGACGCCGGCGGCCCGGAAGCCGCCGTCGAAGACCACGACGACACCGCCGCCGCGCCGCCCGACCGGGGCGGCCGCCGAGCCTCCCGGCCCGGCGACGACCGTGCCGCCGAGCCCGGAGGTGCGGGAGGAGGCCGAGGCCCGCGCCGCAGACCTGCGCGATAGGGCCGCGGACCTGATGGACCGGGCCGCCGACGTCCTCGAAGGGGCCCGGCAGCAGGCATCCGCCGAGGCCGCCGGGCTGCTCCGGGCCGCCGAGGACGGTGCCCGTACGGTCCGCCGGGCGGCGGCCGCCGACGCCCGCCGGGTCCTGGCCGAGGCGGCCGAGGAGGCCGGGGAGCGACTGCGGCAGGCCACCGCCGAGGCGGACGGCGTCCGCACCGCCGCCGAGGACCAGGCGCAGGCGCTGCATGACGGCGCCCGCCACCAGGCCCGGCAGATGGCCACCTCGGCCCGCGCGGCCGCCGGCCGGACGCGCTCGGACGCCGACCGCGCCGCCCGGGCGATCCGCGGCCGCGCCGAAGACCAGGCCGCCGACGTACTGGCTCAGGCCGAGCGGCAGGCGCGGCAGATCCTCGCCGAGGCCGCTGAGCAGGCCGAACGCATGGCGGCGCTGCGCCGGTCGGCGGCCGAGGCCGCCTACCGCGACGCGCTCGCCGACGCCGCGAAGATCCTGGACGAAGCCCAGCGCCAGGCCGCGGAGATCCACGCGGCCCGTGCCGCGCTCGACTCCGACCTGGAGCTGGCCCGCCGTACGGCCCGGTTGGAGCTGGACGAGGACCTGGCCGAGCGGCGCCGTGCGATCGAGGCGGAACTCGCCGAAGTGCGGGACAAGGCCCGGCACGAGGCCGAGGACGCAGCCGACGCCATCCGGGCCCGGGCCGAACGGGAGGCCGGGCAGCTCGGTGACCGGGCGGCCGCCGAGGCGCAGACCCTGCGCCGGGAGACGGAGGCCCGGGCCCGCGCCGCGGTCGCGGACATCCGCCGCGACGCCGACCAGGAGCTCCAGGCAGCCCAGCACACCCGCCAGGCCGCCGAACAGGAGCTCCGGGCCGCGCAGGAGGATCACCGGCTCGCCGAGCAGCGGGCCACCAGCCTCAAGCGCCAGTACCGCGTAGGCGAGATCGCCAAGGCGGCCGCCCTGTGGGTGGGGCTGGCAGCGGTAATCGTCCTGACCGCGTCCGGCGAGTGGCAGTTCGCCCGGCTGGTCGGTCTGGGGGACACCCCGATCGGCGACGCCGGATGGGCCCTGCCGCTCGGTCTCGACGTGTACGCGGTCACGGCTTTCCGGAAGAAGAAGGACGTGGGCTTCGCCCTCGGCCTGATGGCCGCCACCAACATCACCTTCCACGTGGCGGACCGCACCGGCGCCGGTATGACCGTGGTGGGCGGCCAGCAGCATCCGAGCGTCTGGCTGATCGTCGTCGCCGTGATCGTCGTGGTCGCCATCGTCTGGCGCATCCACCGTCTTCAGGAAGGCGATCACGACACCGCGAAGCCGAGCGCCCCGCCCGCCGAAGACAGCGCGGGCGCTCAGCCCGCGAGCGTCCCTGAGCGCCATGCCGCACCCGCTCAGTCCGACGCTCAGCCGCACACCGCCGAGCGCGCTCACCGGCAGACCGAGCGCGCTCACCGTACGAGCGCTGAGCGCGCTCAGGGCGCCACGAGTGAGCGCGCTCGGAGCGCTGATGGTGAGCGCCCGCCCGCTGAGCGTCCCAAGCGTGAGCGCCGTCAGGCCAAGCGCGCTCACACCGGTGAGCGCGCCGCGCTCAAGGAGCGCCAGGACGAGATCGTGCGCGCGCTCTACACGGCGGGCCACCGCCCGGAGTGGACCGAGATCCGCGACGCGCTGAGCGCCGCCGGAATGGAGGCTCCGTCCCGGCCGACCGCTCAGCGCATCCGCGACCGGGTCGAAGCAGCGCACCCGCACCTGAACCCCGCCGTCCGCTCCTGACGCGGTACGGCGAGCACCACCGCCCCGCCGGGCCCGCCGCGCTCCGACCCGGCGGGCCCGGCCTCCTCCCCCTGCACGACCACGCGAAAGGCATGACTCATGAGCGCGGACAAGTGGACCCCGGACCGGCTTTCGGAGCCGGCGGGCCGAGCTATTCATCTGGAGCAGCGCCGGGCCCAGCTCCACCCGATCGTCGACGACCTGCGCCGCCTGGCCCGGGAGATGGAGGCCGAGCTCAAGGAGGTCGGCGAGATCGAGGGCGACTGGCCGTATCAGGACCGGCTGCGGGCCTGGCACGCCGTCCGGCCGCTGTTCAAGGCGGCGGACGAAGTCGAGAAGGCCATCGCCAACGTGGTGTCCTTCAACGGGCGCTACAGCAGGTCCTACGAGGAGTTGCCGGTCAAGCGGGCCAGGAAGAAGGCCGAGAAGGAACTGGCCAAGCGCCAGGGCCAGGAGCCGCAGGCCATCGAGTCCGCGCCGGCGGACAGCGGGACGGCGCCCGTGCCTGCCGAGCAGGAGTCGAAGGGGCCGTTCAACACCGTCTTTGAGCACTTGCGCAAGGGAGCGTGAGCGTGACGCGGGCGCAGACGAAGGCGGAGCGGGCCGCACTCAACAAGCTGGCGCACTTCGAGAAGCGCCAAGCGGAACGCGAGAAGCGGGGCCCGCGCGGCCGGGCCGAGTCGTGGGCCGAGCGGGCCCGTTCCATCGCCGCACAGCGGGAGCGGGCCGGTGACCCCGAGGCGTGGAACGACCTCGCGAGGACGCTGGCCACCTGGTGCAGCCGCTACGAAGCGTAATCACGCGGGTCAATCAATCCACCGATCAAACCGCCGGTGACGGCCTCGCACGCGCGTAATGCGGACGCGCGGACACACGGGCGCGCGGACACGCGCGCGCGTACGCGAGGCCGTCACCGTCTGTCAACTCCCTGGAGGAGAGTGTGAGCAACGACGACGACCGGCCGGACGGCGGGCGGGTGCTGCCGTTCCGGCCGACCGGGGGCGCACCGCCGCCGCCCCCTCCCCCGCCGCCGGGCCCTCCGCCGCCGCCCTCGGCCTCCGAAACGGAACCCGAGGACGACGCGGTCGACGCGGCCGACGAGGACGATGCCGAGGAGCAGGAGCAGTGGCCGCAGCTGGAGATGCCCGCGCCCGCGGTGCCTCCCCCGCCGGTGCTGCCCGCGCCGCTGCTCGCCGGGGACACCGCCACCGCGGTGTACGCCGACGGCGCCGACGAGGAGGAGTACGAGTACGAGGAGGACGGCGACGGGCACGGCGCCGCGCAGGGCGCGATGGTCGTCGCGGTCGGCGCCGCCGTCGCCGCGCTGCGCGGCATGGCCGGGTGGCTCGCCGACCGCCGCCAGCGCTTCCAGGACGAGGCACCGGTGCGTGAGGCCGCGGCCAAGGCCAAAGCGCAGCAGCTCGCGGCCCGGGCCGACCATGAGGTGGCTATGGCCAAGCTGCGCGACGAAGTCGCTCAGAAGCGGGCCAAGGCCGCCGGCGTCGTCCAGTCCCCCACGGAGTTCGGCAAGAGCGCCGCCAAGGGCGGGGGTGGAGGCGGGGGCAAGAAGTCCTCGGGCTCCGGGGCCTCCGGCGGGTCGGGATCCGGCAGGTCGGGCGGCGGGTCCGGCAAGAAACCCTCGGGCAGCTCCGGCTCGCCGACGTCGTCCGGTTCCGGCCGGTCGGGGAGCGACCGGCCGGGCAAGACGAAGCCCAGCACCGCCAACGGGTCCGGGGGCGTCGGCAAGGGCCCGGGGCCGAAACCGTCGGGCGGCAAGTCCGACTCCGGCAAGGGCAGCTCCGGCAAGTCCGGTTCGGACAAGGGCGGCCCCGGCAAGGGCAGCCTCGGGAAGTCCGGTTCGGACAAGGGCAGCTCCGGCAAGGGCAAGGGGATCAAGTCGCCTTCCGGCGGCAAGTCACCCAGCTCCAGTGCCTCCAGCCCTGCGCTGGAGCGGTCCCGTGGCCGCCAGCAGCGGGCCGCGGACCGCCAGGGCGCGAAGATGCAGCGGCGCGCGGACCGGCAGGCCGCCCGGCTGGAGAACCGCGCCAAGGACCGTGATGCGGCCCGGGACCGTAAGGACGGCGCGAAGCGCGACCGCCAGGCCGCGGACGACAAGCTGCGCAACGCACGGCGGGAGGCGAAGGCCAACCGGAAAGAGCAGGCCCGCGATGCCCGGGCCGAGGACCGGCGCCAGAAGAAGGCGGATGCGGCGGCCGCCAAGGCAGGCCGCACCACGCTGGGCAAGGCCGCGGCGGATCAGGCGCAAAAGCGTCTGGAGCAGCGCCGTAAGAATCTCGCCCCGCCCGTACTGACCAAAATCCCCAAGCCCGGCGGCACGGGCGGCGGGTCAGCGGCGCAGTCGCCGAAGGTCGACCTGACGAAGGCACCCAAGAGCCCGCCGAAGGTCGACCTGACGAAGAAGCCCAAGGGATCCTCCGCTACCCCGCCGTCCGGCGCGGCGGGCAGCGGGGCGGCGGCGCCGCCCAAGGTCGACCTGACGAAGAAGGCGAATGCGGCGGCCGCCAAGGCAGGCCGCACCACGCTGGGCAAGGCCGCGGCGGATCAGGCGCAGCAGCGCCTGGACCAGCGCCGTAAGAATCTCGCTCCGCCCGTAGTGGCCAAGGTCCCCAAGCACGGCGGCACGGGCAGCGGGACGGCAGGGCAGTCGCCGAAGACCGCCTCGACGGGCACGCCGAAGGTCGACCTGACGAAGAAGCCCAAGGGATCCTCCGCTACCCCGCCGTCCGGCGAGGCGGGCAGCGGGGCAGCGGCGCCGCCCAAGGTCGACCTGACGAAGAAGCCGCCGAAGACGACGGCGCCGAAGGGTGCTTCGACGGCGCCGCCCAAGGGCTCCACCGCCACCTCACCGCCGCCCGGGGCGACACACACGCCGGGCGGAACGCCCGGCATGCGGCCCTGGCGCGGCAGGAAGAAGGCAGACGGCGAGAAGTCCAAGAAGGCCAAGGGGCCCAAGGTCTTCAAGGGCCGCCGCGGTGCGGGGGCGGCGGGGCCGACGCCGGGCTGGCCCGGCTCGCGCTCGCGCAGGCAGCGCCAGCAGACTCCGCCGCCCGGCGATATGCCGCGTACGGACGGCGAGTGGCTGCGTCCCCCGCCCGGCATGACGGCCACCTACGCCGTCAGGCTCACCCGGCTGCCGAAGGACAAGCCGCCGCCGCAGCCCCCGGTGCGGCCCGCGCTGCCCCGGGGCCGCCCGGCCGGCACCACGCCGCAGCCGACCGGAGCCACCCCCGGCCCGGACGCCCCCGCGCCGCCGGCGCCCGCGGCGACGACCACCGGTGCCCCGGTGATCGAAGGGGTGGTCGTCTCCGGGCCGTCCGGCCCGTCACCAGCACCACAGAAAGGAGCGCGCGCGATGAGCGGAGCGCCGGTACCGGTTGAGAGCGTGCAGTTCGAGGACGCGGAGATGACGGTCTACGACGTCATCGAGGCGGACGAGGACATGGCCGAGGAGATCCTCGCGGGCAGCGAGCACGTCAAGTACGTGGCGAGCCGCTGCGAGGACCTGAAGTCGTCGCTGGAGGAAGTGCGGGCGGAGCTGACCGCGAAGTTTGTGCCGGGCACGCTGCTCGGCTGGTGCGTCCGCCTGATCGACCGGGCCGGGGTCGTCGAGAGCAGGGCCGAGGCGCTCGCCGTGGGCCTGCCGCTGGCCTCGGAGGCCATCCGCCATGCCGGTCAGGTCGCCGCCGACTGCGACAAGCACGCCGCCGACGTCGTCAAGGACATGGGCCACACCGCGCCCGCCGACGCCTCATACCACCAGGAGTAGCCATGGGACTGGAACTCGAACGCATCGGCGGCAAGATCGTCGATGGCGCCAAAGACGCCGTGACCTTCACCATCATCACGGCGCGGCTGGCCTCCGCGTCACTGTCGATGATGAGCCTCAGCAGGGCCGTGCGCGGCGCCTACGACTACGTCGAGGGCTGCGCTCAGCAGGTCCTGACGATCGCGGAGACGGCCGGACGCCTCAAGGTGGAACCGGCCGTCATCGAGGCGCACGTCGACGCGGCGACGGCCGCGCGCACCATCCTGGCCGACGCCGAGGCCCTGGCCACCGAGGCCCAGGAAATGGCCTCGGACTTCGAGAACGCCAAGAACGATCACGAGGCCGACTACGGGCCGGTGCACGAGGCCATGACCACCAAGCAGGGGCAGATCGCCGACCGCACGTACTACAGCAACCGGTAGCCAGCGCGACTGGCGGCACCGGAGGCACCACCACCCGCCGAGGGCGGCCTGGAGCTTCCGGGCCGCCCTCCCGATACCTGGGAGAAAGAGCATGCTGGACCGCGTACGTGACCGTACGGGCCGTATCGCCACCCTCGCCGGAGCGTCCCTGCTCACCGGCGGCCTGTTCACGGACGCGGCGATGCTGCCGGGCCTGGCCGCCGCGGCGGCCGCCGCCGGGATCGGCCTGGCCACCAACCTCAAGATCCTGTGCGGGCCGCACACGGTACGGGCGACGGCCATCGCCCTCTACGCCGCCCCGCACGCCGGATGCGCCGCCCTCCTGGTCGGCGAACACCTCATCCCCCAGGGCGGCAGCCCCGCCTGGCTGATGGGGCAGGCCAGCGCCGTGGCGCTGTGGACCGGCGCCACCTGGTACCTGCGGCCCGGACGCCTGGCCCGCATGGTCGTCGACGAGGCCAAGGCCCAGGACGCCGCCGAGGCCGCCGAGGAGACGGCCGAGGAAGAGGCGCCGGAGGAGACGCCCGCACCGGTAGCTGTCCAGCCGGAGCCCGTCAGCGAAGCAGCCCGCTGGTGGGCCACCGTGGTGGCCGCCGAGGACGGCCCCGCCCCGGGCACCGTGCTGCTGGCCCACGAGCAGATCAGCGACCGGTGCCTGGCCCTGGTCATCGGCTCGGCCGTCCCCGGCGCCCCCGTCCCCGAGATCAAGCCCTCCGGCCTGTCGGCCCTCACCGACCTGCCGGAACCCCTGATCGCGATAGAGCCGGTGCCCGGCCGCGGCGCCGGCGTCAAGCTCGTGCTCCTCGGCGAGCGCCCGCAGCCCGTCACGGCCAGGGGCAGTGACGACGAAGAGACCTGGACGGTGATCGCCCAGACCGCGATGCCCGGTGTGGAGCTGGTTGAGGCGAACACCTACACCGTGAAGGAGCTGACCTGATGGCGCCCGCCGTCGTCAAGGAATACGTATTGCGCACCCCGCCGGGCGGCATCAAAAGATACGACCACGATGCGTTGTGCGACCTGCTGGAAATCGACGACCGGTCCCGGGTGATTTTCGAGCAGGGCGTCGGCCGGGAGGCGATCGTCCGCATCTACCCGGCCAACCCGCTGATGAACATGCGCCCGATCCGGCCGGACGACCTGCTGATGGACGCGGACGGCCACATCGTGCTCGGCGCCTACTACGACGCCGAGCCCCTGAAATTCCGCCTGTTCGACCCCGACACCGGCAACGCGCAGCGCGGTGCCATCTTCGGCACCACCGGCGCGGGGAAATCCCGGCTGGTGCAGGCCATCCTGATTGCCTGTAAGCGCTCCGGCATTGTGGTGCACCTGGCCGACCTCAAGCACGGCCAGAGTGTCCCCGAGGCCAAGGGACAGGTCGCCACCCGCGTCACCACACAGTACGAGACCATCCTCATGCTGCGCGGCCTGGTCGCCGAGGCAGAGCGGCGGATGAAGGAATACGCCGAGATGGGGCGCTCGGGCTTCGTCCTGAACCGCCCCGACCCGCTGATGTACGGCATCATCGAGGAAGCCAACCGCCTTCTGGAAAAAAACGCGCCTTTTCGCGACGAAGGCGCCACGCTCATCAAAGAATTGGGCCGGACGGGGCGCAGCGTGGGCGTCGGCATCATCATCGCCGCCCAGGCCGGACACCTCGACGAACTCGGCGGCAGCGACACCCTGCGAGCCATGCTCAAGGAAGGCGAAGTCATTCTGCTGCGCTGGAGCAGCAGCATGATGCAGCAGCTCGTCGGCGACGGTCTGATCCCGCGTGGCGAAGCCTTGCAGCCCATCCTGAAGGAGGTCGGCAAGGTCCGCCGCATCCGCCGGTTCAACGAGCCGGTCAAAAGAGGTGTTGAGAAGGTGAATTCCCAAGGGATGCTCTATCACCTCAGCGGACCGCGTCCGACGAGTATGGCCCGGACGTGCAGGGTCGGTTCGATTGCGCCCTGTGAAGGGCACGACCCGCTGGTCCTGGACCTGTACGGCGCCGAAGCCCCGCCCGGCGAGGGGCTTTTCCTCATGGCCTATGTGAAGCCGAAGGAAATCAAGGCGATGGCCGAGCAGCCCGATGATCCGGCATCGCCGGAAGCGGGCGCAGTACCAGAACCGGCCGAGGAAATGACGGCGCCGGCGTCCACCGCCGACCGCATCCTCGCCCTCCTGCCGCCCGAAGGCATGACCGAGGCGGACCTGCTGGACGCGCTGAACGCGGACGGCGGCCGCGCCGTACGGCGAGGCTCCCTGCGCACCACCCTCAGCACCCTGCGCGCCAAGGGCCTCGTAGCCCGCCCGGACGGCTCCGGCCGCGCCGTGCCCGTAGCCGACTGACCCACCGGCAGGGCCTCGGAGAACCACCGGGGCCCGCCAGGCCCGAGACGGCCTCTGACCGGCACGGGGACCGGCCCTCCCGTCACAAAGCGCCGGTCCCCGCCCACTCCCCCCACCACACGCGAAGGAGCATCAGCAGTGGAGCATGACGTCCCCGGGCCGCGGCTCGACGAATCCGAGGCGGCCGCCGAAGCCCGCCGCCTCATCGAGGCCGCCTACCAGCCCCAGCAGCTCGCGGTGACGTCGTACCGCGACCCCAGCCCCGTGCCCGCCGTCGGCACTGCTCCGCCCGTCCCGCAGCCCGGCCGGCCCCCGATGAGCCAGCGCGCCACGGACCTCAGCGGCCTGATGCTCTCCGGCAGCGTCGCCGTCGTCTCGCTCGGCGGCTCGGCCTCCCTGCTGCTGTGGACCGCCGGCCAGGCCGGACCGGCCGTCGTCAGCCTCGTCATCGGCGGGCCCACCGCCTTCCTCCTCGCCCTGTGCCGCGTGTTCAAGCGCGCCAAAGAGGCCACCGCGGCTGCGCCGCCCGAGATCCACAACCACTACAGCGGCACCGTCGTCCAGGACCACCGCGCGATCACCAGCCAGACGCGCGGGCTCGTCGCCCGCACCCGCAACGAACTGCGCGGCTAACCAGCCTGGCCCACCTGTTCCTCCAGCTCACGACCTGTCAGACCCATTGGACCCAACACCCCTATCTCCAGGAAAGGACCCCATGACCACCGAAACCGAGACGATCCTCACCGCTGACGTGGTGTGCATCCGCGGCAGCTCCGTCCTGCTGGTCGAGCGCCGCTACCCGCCCCACGCGGGGCAGCTCGCTCTGCCCGGCGGATATGTGGACGTGGAGCGAGGTGAAACCGCGCTCACCGCCGCGGTCCGCGAACTGGCCGAGGAGACCGGCGTTCGCGTCGTCGAGGACGACCTCACGCTGGTCGGCGTCTACGACGAGCCCGGCCGCGACCCCCGCGGGCGGTTCATCACCGTGGCCTACATGGTCACCGTGCCCGACGGCACCACGGCGCGGGCCGACGACGACGCGGCAGCCGTGATGTGGGCGCCGCTGGCCGATCCCGGCGACCTCGCCTTCGACCACAGCCGCATCGTGGCTGATGCGTGGCTTCAGCGGCTCGACGCCGCCCGCCAGCGCCACGATGCCGCGGGCCCCGCCGCGTGGGTCGGCACGCACCACGGGCACCACGGCGGCACCAAGGCCATCGCTGTCGTGACCCGCACCAACGCCGCGGCTCTGCCCTTCGGCTGGGAGTGCTCCTGCGGCATCGGCCAGCGCCATTCCACCGAGGGCGACGCGGGCCGCAGCGCCTGGCGCCACACCCACCCGGCCCGGTGGCGCACCTGGGCTCGCCGCACCCCCCTCCTGCAACGCCTGGTGCAGCCCACCGCGCGCCTCCTGCACCCCCGGGCGGACTGAGCGCGGCCGGCAGCGTCCCGGCCGCGCGGCCCCTGCCCCGCCTGCCTTCCCCGACGGCGGCCTGCCCCGGCGGCTGACCGCCGCCTGGGACGGCCGACACCCCACGCACCACCCGTACGTACACCACGACGGCCGCCCACCCGCGGCCCAGAAAGGAAACACACCATGGAGATCGAACTCGACCGCCGTACCACCACCGCCACCGACCGCCTGCCCATCCCTGCCCAGCGCCCGCCGGCCGACGCAGCCCCCAGCCGGGCCGCCGCTCCCCTGGCGACCGAGGACCTGCCCGTGGTCGAGGAAATCCTGGAGGCCGCTGTCTCCCTGATGATCGAGCTGGACGACCGCGACGAGACCGAGCGCCTCCTGGAGGCGCTGCACCAGCGTCTGGGGGCGGCGCAGGTCGCCGAGGGCGGCGAGCCCACCACCCTCCCGGTGCTCATCGAGGAGCTCGCTCTCCTCAAGAGCGCCGTCCAGCGGCTCCGCGGCTTCACGGCCCGGGCGGACCTGGTGCCGCTCGCCGAGCAGGGCCGCCGCGTGCTGCGCTACCTGCATGTCGGTCTCGGCCGCGGCCGCACCGCCCGGTCCCTGCGAGGACTGCCGGTGTGGGCGGACGGCGCCCGCACGGCGCGCTGAGCACCGTGCCCGCGCCGCTGAGCAGCGTCATCATCACCTCGTACGCCGCTGCCCGCTGTGATGCGCCGCCGGGCCTGCGGCCCGTGACGGTCGACGCTGAGGTTCTGCCCGGCCCGCTCCCGCGGGCCCGGCAGGGCCGCGGCGGCCGCGACCCGGCCGTACGCGCACAGGTGATGCAGACCCAGGCCGCCGCCTACCTCGTGCATCAGGCCCTGGACCGTATCCGCCAGCGTCTCGGCGTCAGCGGCCAGGTCGACGTCCACGTCCGCAGCCCCGACGGCCAGGTCCGCGCACCGGCCGTCGCCGAGGAGATCGCCGAGCGACTGCGCGCCGCCGGCGTCACCGTGCAGGTCGTCCACCGCCACCACGGCCACTCCGGCCCGACCCGCTGAGACTCCTCGCTGCCGCTCGGCCGACCCGGGCGGGCGGCAGCACCCAATACCTACCGCGCAGTCCAGGAGGACCTGCCTGTATGCACGACATGAAATCGGCCGTCGCCGCGGCGACGGCCGCAGCCACATTCGCAGCGGTGTTCGTCGCGCTCTACATCGGGCATCTGCTCGGCGACCACATCGTCCAGACCAGCGCACAGGCCGAGGTGAAGGGCACCCGGGGGTGGCCGGGGCGGCTCGCCTGCGTCAGCCACGTCGCCACCCTCACGGCGACCAAAGTGGGGATCCTGGCGGCAGTCGTCCTGACGCTGCACCTGCCGGTGACCATCCCCGGACTTGTCCTGGGCAGCGCCGTGGACGCCGTCTCGCACTACTGGGCTGACCGCCGCTTCATGCTGCTTGGCCTGGTACGGGCCATCCGGCGCGGCCGCTATCTCGACCACTGCACCGTCGTACGCAAGCCCGACAAAGACGCAGACGCGACCGGGCCCGGTACCGCGGCCTTTGAGATTGACCAGACCTGGCACGTCCTATGGCTCGGCGTCGCCGCGCTGGTGATCGCCACCATCTGACGTCGGCTCGCTCGGGCCGCCGCCGCGTGCGAGCCGGCCGAAAAGACCGACATCCGCACTTTCCCGCAGCCGCCCGGCTCTCTTGCCAGGGCCGGGCGCAGCGAGGACCGGAGTCCCCATCCCGGAAGGACAGATCCATGAGCGTCGTCCAAATGCACCCCGCCGTCCGGCACGACCGCACCACCGATGAGACGACGGCCCCGATCGTCGCGTTGTGCCAGCGCGTGGCCGGTGCCGACCTGGTCAGCCGCCAGCGTGAGCGTGGCGAGGCGGCTGCTTTCCAGGCGGTCCTGGCTGCCGAAGCCGCCATGATCGGCTCGTTCCCCGACACCCTCGGTGCCGCCGTCCCGCCCATGTCCTGGACCGGCTACCCGCCGGTCGACGACGCCGCGCACGCGGCGTGCGCGGTCACCCCCCTCGGATCCGCCGACGGCGACCACAGCTGGTGGCTGCACGCCACCCAGCGCCACGACCAGCTCGGCGAGGCACAGCACGTCCTCACCCTGATCGCGCCCTGCACCTGCGGCACGTACCTGCACGTGGAGATCCCCGACGAGGACGCGCTGATCATGATGCTCGACGAACTCGACACCGCTCCCGGGGCGCCCGTCGCCTGCGACTACCGGCTGCGCATCCGCAGCGCGAGCTACGCCGACCCGGCGCACGACGACTTCGAGCCGCCCTTCTAGGTCCGCCGCGCTTCTGCTGCCCGATGCCGGACCGGCCCGACGGGTTGGGCCTGTTGGACCCAACGCCCCCACCGGGTCGTGCGGCCGATTCCCGCCCGCACGATCAGCACAGGCGACAGCATGAGCCCCGGGGCCGCCCAAACCGGCCCCGGGGCTCACTCATGAGATGAGGACACCATGACTACCACCGGCAGCGCCCCGGCGCCGGGCCCGGTCTACTCCCCCGAGGCGTACACCGCCATCGAGAAGGCCGCTCGCTCCCACCGCACCCTGTACGCCCCGAGCGTCCTGGAGCACGCCGCTGAACTCCTCACCGGCCTATGGGCCACCGGCGAGCGCCACGGCGTCACCGCCTCCGAGTGGGGATGGGCGGTTGACCTGGCGGGCGGTGCGCTCGACGTCGTCTCCCGCCGGTACGAGCGGCCGGCGAAGGAGCGCACCTCCGAGGAGGCCCTCGCCCTCGCCCGGCACCTGATGGAGGCCCTGACTTCCGACGAGATCGGGCTGAGCGCCACGCCCGGACCGCGCGCCAGCGTCATCGTCGAGCGCGGCTCCGCCACCCCGCGCGGTGGCTTCCACGGCGACGCGAACCTGATCGTCGGCATCCACACTGACAGCGGATGGGACATGGCCTTCAACCAGAACGGCGCCCCCCTCCTGCCGGTCGCCGCCCCCGCCTCACAGGCCGGCGCCTCCCAGGTCGCCGAGATTGTCCGGGCTCTTGTGCACGGCGAACTCGGCAACCCGTTCCGTCGCTGACCCACCACGGCTGACCCGAGGCGGGGCCGCCGAAACCGTCCCCGCCCCTCCCTTCCGAGGAGCCCTTCGTGACCACCTGGTCCAGCACCACCCTCGTCGCCATTGCCGACGACTACGACCGCGAGATGGGCGACTCCGGCGCCCCGCTCGACTCCCGCTTCGGCCGCTACCTCACCCAGCGGATCGACGGCCTGTGGGACGACGACCGCACCGACCCGGCCGCCTTCCTGGTGTGGGCCTGGCGGGTCGCCACCCCGCCGGTCATGTCCCCCGGCTACGTCCGTATCCGCCCCGACCTCGGCGCCGTCCGGCTCACCCAGTCGCAGGAGGACGGCCGCCTCCTGGTCGAGGTCGAGACCCCTGTCCAGCACGGTCAGCTCGCCCCCGGCGTGCGCCCGCCGTACGCCGCCATGCGTGACTGGGAAACCGACCGGTACTCGTACTCCTCCGACGGCCCCCGGCGCCTGCAGGCTCCCGAGGACGAGTCGAGGCCCGCGCTGCTGCTCGCCGCCACCCTGCGCCTGCCAGCGGACGGCTGGATGCTGCACGAGCCCGCCGGGAAGTGGCCGGTCGAGGAGCTGCTGATCGACGATGCCAAGCAGGCCGTCGCCATTGCCGTGGCGGGCATCAACGACATCGCCGGGCACCGGGTCGCCAAGCTGATCGGCGACGAGGGAGGGCACTGGTGACCGGCCTGCCCGCCCCGGAGGACATGTCGCACGCGATGCTCATCGCCGTGCTGATGCACCACGGCGGCTCCCTGGACCTGCCCGCCAGCGCGTTCGAGCCCGACGCCCTGGGAGCGGCCGGAGCCTTCCACTCGGTGCAGGCGCAGCCGGGCCCGCCCGGCACCGTACGGCTGTCCGTCGTCGCCCGGCCGCCCGGCGACGCCGCCAGGATCGAGGTCCGTCCGTGGAGCCGTTCTGCGTCCATCGCTCGCCCCGGCCGGGCCCGGGGCGGCACACTCGACATCGTCGGAAGGAAGCCGATGAGCACCCAGACCCATGCGCGGGTGGCGCCGATCCCCCGCACCATCGACGGCATCGCCGACGCCCTGCCGTCCGCCGAGCGCGCCCGCTTCAACGCGGAGGCCCGCACCACCGAGGCCGCCGACCTGGAGGCGTGCCTGGCCAAATGGTGGGGCGTCGCCGTCCTGGAGGCCGCCGCGCCCAAGGAGGAGGCCACCCCGCCCGGCACCGTCTCCATGACGAGTGTGTTCTTGCGGCGCATCGCCGCCGGCGGCGCGATCGACTGGAACGAGATCGACGCCATGCGCGAGCGCCGTGGCGCCCGGCACATCGACTGGGACGCTATCGACCGGGCACGCGTCGCCGCCGGAGCGGCGTGAACGGGCCCGACGAGGACGATGAGGGCTGGCCGGTCGTTCCCTCCGACCGCGCGATGGCCGTCCTGGAACACGCTGCCCTGCACGACGCCGACGCTTTCGGTGCCTTCTTCGCCGTCACCGTCGCCATCAGCGAGGCGCACGAGATGGGGATCCAGCCGCCCGGTGCGCGCGTCGACAACGCGGCTGCCGGCACCTGGACCATCGACCTCCCGCGCGGCCACGGCCTTGCCCGTTACACCTACACCGGCAGGCCCCCGACGATCGTCGACGAGGTCGTCATGCCGGACCTGGACTGACCCCCAAGCCCCCGTCCGCGGCCCCGCGGGCGGGGGCTTCGTCGTGTCCGGGCACGGACCGGCTCGCGTACCGTACGGGCAGGCCCGCCCCGACGAGACGCACCGCTGGGGCGGGCCCTCGCACACCCCCACACCACCGGCCAAGGCCCTGCCGGGCTCCCTCGGCAGGGCCTTTCGCACGCCCGGGCCCAGGAGGTTGGGCCTGTTAGGGGTAACGGGCCCAACAGGTGTTGACCAGCGATGGAGGAAGCCCCGGCGGCCGCAGTCCGTAACAGGCGTGCGGCGCCAGGGCTTCCGGCCGCCCGGGTCCATGGGGAGGTACCACCGGGCGGCGGCTTCGAGGTGGGGTCAGGGCGCGGCCGGGGCGGGGTCCAGGCGGTCGAGGCGTTCGTACAGCGCCCGTACGAGCCGGGCCAGGTGCTGCACCCCGGCCACCGTGGCCCGCGGCGGCACCGACAGGCGCCGCCCGGCCTCGCCGAGGACGACCTCGGTCAGGGCCCGCACCTCGCTGTCCGCCGGCAGCCCGGCGCAGCGGCGCTGGACGTCACCGGCCAGACCGCGGGCGTGGACGGCAAGCACGTGAGCGATCTGCTCGTAGTCGCGCGGCTGGAGATCCGGACCGGGGCTGGACCAGGCCAGCACGGCCTTGACCAGCGCCAGGTACGGCTCGCGATCGAGCGGCAGCACCTTGTCCGCGAAGCCGTCCGGGCCGTACGGGGCGGCGGACGCGGGGATCACCGCCGGGCCTCGCTGGCCAGGGGGACGGTGGCCAGGGCCAGCAGGGCCCGGCATTGAAGGGCCAGCACCTGGACGCTGGTCCAGGCGGCGTCCGCGGACATCGGCAGGCCGCGGTCGAGCCGGTAGCGCAGGCAGGCCAGACCGGCCACGACCAGGTGCGCGGTCTCGCTGCCGGCCCACACCGAGCGGATGCGCTCCTCGGCGATCGGCGCAAGCAGGTCGATGTGCCGCGCCAGAGCCTGGCGCTGCTGCCGGGCGGTGCGCAGGCCGGGGACATAGCGGCGCGGGGCCAGGACGTGGGCGACGGTGGCCTGTATGGCGTCCACGGCGGCGCCAGCGCGTTCTGGGGCCGGGGGCGAGGTTGAGGGCTGGGGTGTGCCGGGAGCGGCGGTCATGAGCGGCACGAGGGCCTCCAGCGGGGTGCGGGTATCGGTACCCAGCCAACCCCCGCTCCCGCGTGTGCGCCCCGGACGTTTTCCGGGCACTTACCTGCCAGGGACCGGACGGTTTTACCCGCGCGGGCCGCCGGATCCGGACTACCGTCGCGGCCACGCACCACACGGCCGGGGGCCCTGATGACCAGACAGCGCAACACCGTGCTGGAGGCGTTGCTCTTCCAGTACGACTTCAGCCACTCCAGCCTCGCCGACAAAATCAACGATGTGGTCGGCGAGCTGACCGGCGCACGCGGCCGGTGTACGGACCGGCATGTGCGCCGCTGGACTTCGGGGGAGGCCCGGTGGCCGTGCACCGTCTATCTTCTGGCGCTGGAACGCATCTTCGGCCGGCCGCCGGAGGCGATCGGGTTCGTGCCGCGCGGAAAGCACAGCGCCGTCCGCCGGTCCGCCCCGACGGCACCCAAGGAGGTGGGAGGCGACATGTATCGCCGTACGTTCGTCACCGCGCCCGTGGCCGCCACGGTGGCGCTCGCCCTGGGCATCGACGACACCCCGGTGCGCGGCCGCCTGGCGATGAGCGACCTGGACCGCATCGACCGGAGCATCGGCCGCCTGGACGCCCACTTCTTCGCCGTCGGCGGCGGCCCGCTGCTGAGCGTGTGCACCACCTACGTGGAACGGCTGCGCGACGCCCTGGACGGCTGCGTCTACGGCGAGCGCGTCGAGCGGCGGCTGCACGGCGCGATCAGCGGCCTGTACGCGTCCGCCGGGTGGGCCGCCCACGACAGCGGCGAGCCCCGCCAGGCCGGGCTGCTGCACACCGCCTCGCTGCAAAGCGCCCTGCTCGCCGCCGATCCGTCCGCCGTCGCCCGCGCCTGGTCCAACCTCGGCCTGCAGGCCCGCCTGGAAGGGCGGCACCGCGAGGCCGTCCAGATCACCCGCGCCGCCCTCGATGTCCGCCGCGTGCGCCAGGACCCGCGCATCGCCGCCCTGCTGCACGCCCGCCTGGCCATCGGCCGGGCCCGCACCGCCGACCGCACCGGCGCCGCCCGCTCTCTGCTCGCCGCCGAGCAGGCGTACGACCGCGTCGACGCCGCCGGATCCGCACCGAGTTGGCTGAGGTTCCTGTCCGCAGGCGAGCTGTCGGGGCTGGCGGCCATCGCCCACCAGGCGCTCGGGCACTACCGCCCGGCGCAGGCCGCCACCGTCCAGGCCCTGCACCTGCTGCCGCCTGCCATGCGCCGCTCCCGCGCCTACTACGGCGTCCAGCTCGCCGAACTGCACCTCGCGCAGGGCGAGCGCGAGCAGGCCGCGCACACCGTCGCCGCCCTCAACAACGCCTCGCTCGACAGCCGCCGCATCGCCAGCCGGCTCGCCGCCGTCCAGCACACCCTCACCTCCCAGGAGCCCCGCCCGTGACCACCGGCATCGCCATACGGCGCTACGACCACCGCCACGCCGCCGAGCTGCGCCCGCTGCTGCTGGAGGTTTACGCCGAGGTCTATGCCGACGCCGCGATGTCCGATCCGTTCGCCGGCGTCGACCGCTTCGCCCGGGGCCTCGACGGATGGAGCGCACGGCCCGGCTGGACGTGCGTGGTCGGCTACGACGGCGACCAGGCCGTCGGCTACGCCTACGGCGCCCCGCTGGCGGCCGACGCCCCGTGGTGGGGCGGCCTGCTGAGCGACGTCGACCCGGCCATCACCGCGGAGACCGGCAGCCGTACGTACGCACTCAGCGAGCTGATGGTCCGCACCCCTTGGCGCAAGACCGGCGCCGCGAAGCAGCTGCACGATGCCCTGCTCGAAGGCCGCCCCGAAGAGCGCGCCACGCTGCTCGTCGACCAGGGCCATCCCAAGGTGCACGCGCTGTACGAGAGCTGGGGTTGGCAGACCCTGGGCAACCTGCGACCACGGATCAAGGATGCGCCGCTGTTCCACGCGATGCTGCTGCCTCTGTGCTGAGCTGCCGCCCCTGCTCCGGCACCGGAAACCGGGGACGTGCCACCGCCCGAACGCCTCCCGTAGCCCCCGGCCGCGCTCCCAGCGGTCGGGGACTTTGCCGTTCGGGGACCGGTCCCCCTGACATACCGTCGGGGACCGTACGGCCGTCAAACCGCGCCGACCAGCGAGCAAAGCAAGGGTAAAGCGCACACGGATCGCGACCCCCGGCGAACATCAAGAACGGGCAAAGCGCGGAGTGCCGCGAGGTGCGCGGGGACCGCCTCTTTGGGGACCGTGAACCGCACCGTCGCCGACGCTGGCGACGACCCTCCGGGGGTCCGGCTCGGTCTCGTCGGCCGCGCCGGGACGCCTGCCCGCCAATCACCGTCCGTGACTGATCTCGCCAGTCGTCCGCGAATCGCGGACGCTCCTCCGGGGCGTGCCGCGCATCCTGCAGACCGCCTGGCGGGCCCGCGAGCGGAACCGTCCAGCGCTCCCAGGGCAGACGCTGAGGCTGGTCATACCGTCATGAACCAGGCGCCCCGCAGGCCATTTCTTGGTCAACCGCTGATCCGGAGTTACCGTCAACGACCCTCGATGCCGCCCGAATGATTAGAACTCAGATTCGAATAGAGCAAGATCAAAGAACAGGGATGGACAAAGGGGGTTCCCCTGTCGGGGAACCCCGGCGCGGCCGGGAAGAGCGAACGACTGCACAACCGCACAAGCTGCGGGAACGGGGAGGGCCGCCGGATGGCGTGGGTGACGGAGATCAGGGCTGACGAGCAGGTCGACTACCGGCTCAGCCGCCAGGCCGGATGCGGCGTCGTCGACGGGGCCGGCCAACAGGTCGAGGCTGGGCAGGACGGCCAGGTCGACTACCGACTGGAGTCGGACGCGGACGGCGTCCTGGTGTGGGTCGGCTCCGGCCTGGACGCTGTCGGCCTCAAGGCTGGCACCGTGATGAGCACCGAAGGCGAGGCCGCGGCCCGCCGTCTGATGAAGGGCTGCCACCCTGCCACCGGCGCCCGGCTGATCACCACCAAGACGTCCGTGCGCGCCGACGAGAAGGCCACGCTGACCGTCGCTCCTCTGCTGCGCGCCATCGAGGCGAAGGCCGCCGGGCAAGGCGTCGAACCCGCCGCGCTGCTGGAGGGAAAACCGAAGCAGCAGAAGGTTCTCGCGCAGCAACAGCGGATGGTCAACCGGAAGGGCGAGGCGCAGCGACTTCACGTCGAGACCGTGGGCAAGCTCGCCCGCGCCACCGGCATCGACCTCGACACGGTGTATGGCCAGGACGCGGTCGAGTTCGCGTGGGGCCACAAGGACCTGCGCGTCGACTCCCGTGTGCGCGGCTGGGACATCGTGCTCGACCTGACCAAGAGCGACAGCACGCTCGACGGCCTGATGCCCGACCTCGACGAGCGTACGTACCGCGAGATCGTCCACCAGGCGAAGGACGAGACGCTGCGCATGGCCGAGCAACTGGTCGGCTACGCGGTCGGCAGTGAGGACGGCGAGCCGGTGCGGATCGCGACCGGCGGTCTGCTCGGCTGGTCCGTCGAACACCGCGCCGCGCGTCCGATGGGCGACGGACAGCCCGGTGACCCGCATCTGCATCTGCACGTCGTCATCGCCAACCTGGCGCTCTGTGAGGACGGCAAGTGGCGGTCGATCGCCAACTCCGGACGTGACCTCTACCGGCACGCCGCCGTCCTCGACGCCACCTTCAAGGCCCGCGTCCGCCAGCTCGCGTACGAGCGGTTCGGCGTTCGGCGCGTGCAGTCGGAGACGACGCGGGCGTGGGAGATCGAGGGCATCCCCGAGCAGCTGCGCGACGCGTTCAGCCGGCGCGCGGCTCTGGTGAACGAGACCGTCGGCGAGGACGCCTCCCGCGAGGACAAGATGCGCGCCTCCGCGAAGACCCGTCACGCCAAGCACGCCTTTGATGCGACCGGGATGCGTGCCAGCTGGCGGCAGCGCGCCGAGACGCTGGGCATCGACGTGGACGCGATGGTCGCCGAGGCCGCGCCCGGTCCGCCCGGCCCCGACGGCGGGGCAGCCGTCGACGGTCCCGGCGGGCCGCGCATCCCGCCGCCCGACCAGATCGCGCGCATCGTCTTCGACCCCGAGACCGGCGTCACCGCGAGTAGGAAGGAGTTCACCCGCGCCGCGCTGATGGCCGCCGTCGTCAATGCGCTGCCGTACGGCTTCGGCAGCGCCGACCTCACCGACCTCCAGCACCTGGTCGACGACGTCCTGCGCGTCGAGGGGTACGCCGTGGCGCTGCCGCACGTCGGCTCCACGGTGATGAGCAGCACCGACCGGTACACCACCCGCGACATCCTCGACGCCGAGGAACTCGTCATCAGCCAGGTCCAGGCGCGAGTCCACGAGGGCGCGGTGCAGCTGACCGCCGAGCAGGCCGCGGGCGCAATGGAAGTTTTCGAGGTCGCGAACGGCTTCGCGCTGTCCGACGAACAGCGCGCGGCGATCGAGCGGACGCTGACCGCCGGGCTCGGCATCGACGCGCACATCGGCGCGGCCGGCACCGGCAAGTCGACGCTGATGGAGGCGTGCCGGATCGCGTGGGACGCCACCGGCCACACCTACGCCGGCGCCACGGTGAGCGCGGTCGCCGCCACGTCGCTGGAGGACGCGTCCGGTATCCCGGCCCGCTCGATCGCCTCCTGGCTGACACAGATCCGCGACGGCAACGGACTGTCCGGCATCGACGTCCTGGTCGTCGACGAGGCCACCATGGCCAACGACCGGCAGGCCGCCGCCCTCTTCAAAGAGGCGCAGCGCACCGGCACGAAGCTGGTGGCGATCGGCGACCCGCAGCAGATGCAGGCGATCGGCCCGGGCGGCTGGTTCAAGGAGGTCCACCGCCTCGTCGGCGGCCTCACGCTCACCGAGAACCGGCGCCAGCGCAACGACGCCGAGCGCGCCGCCCTGGAGGTATGGCGCACCGGCGACCACGAGCAGGCCCTGCGCATCCTGGCTGACACCGGCCGCGTCCACGCGACCGAGAGCGCTATCGAGGCCCACGAGCAGATCCTCACCACCTGGGACGAGCTGCGCGGCCGCTGGACCGACCCGCACGACCTGATCGACGCGCTGACCGTGCTGGCCGCCAAAAACACGGACGTCGACGTGCTGAACCTGGGGGCACAGCAGATCCGCCGGCAGCGCGGCGAACTCGGCGCGGAACACCGCTACGCCCTGTCCGGCGGCGCGGAGGTAAACCTCGCCGTGGGCGACCTGGTGCGCGTGCGCCAGAACGATTACCGCAGCAGGCGCGGCGAGGGCCCCGACGTCCTCAACGGCTACCGGGCCGTGGTCACGGCGATCGACGAGGACCACCGCGTCGAGATCACCTGGCGCGATACGAAGACGGGCGACCACGTCTCCGCCTGGTACGAGCCGAAGGCCATCAGCGCCGGAGCCCTCTCCCTCGGCTACGCGATGACCGTCGCCGCCAGCCAGGGCCTCACCAGTGAGGTCAACCTGCTCTACGGGCACGGCGCGAACGCCTTCGCCGTCTACCCGGGCATCACCCGCGGCCGCGCCGAGAACCACCTGTGGCTACCCCTGCAGGTCGTCGAGGACGACGAGACCCAGGCCCGCCTCGGCAAGGCCCGCACCGAGACCGAACGCCTGCAGCGCGCCGTCATCGCGTTCGCGACATTCCTCGGACAGGACCGGGGCGATTACATGGTCTCGGACTTGCTGCGCGAACCGCCGGCCCCGGCCGTACGCGTGCCGGAGCAGGCGGCCGTGCGCGAGCACGAGCTGGTCCGCGAGGAGTCGGAGGCCGCCCGGCGACGGGTTCAGGCGGCGACCGCCGTCTCCTCCGGCCGGGCGCACGAGGCGTACGAGCAGGCGCAGCGGCTCGCCGCCGAAGCCGGTGAGGACACCACGGCCGCTGTCGAGCCCACCGTGCAGCTCCAGCCCGACAACGAGGACGACGCCCGGGAGCGGGCCGCCAGCGAGATGCGTCTGGCGGAGACCCAGCGGCAGCGCGAGATGGCGTCCGTGCAGTCCTGGAAGCACCGGCCGTACGGCAAGCGGTCGGACGCCGGACTGGCCCGGGTGATCGGTCTGGCTCATGAAGCGGCCGGCATCTCCGAGCGCGCCGCGGCGGAGGCTGCGGAGAAGGCCCGCGTCCTTGAGGAGCGTCTCGCCGAGGAGAAAGCGTCCGGGCAGACCCGCGGGCAGGCGTTCGTTGCTGCGGCTGCCACCGTGCTGGACCAGGCGGAGGCGAAGGCGAAGAAGGCCGCCGAGGAGGCAGGCCGGGCACTCAACGCGCGGGCAGAGGCAGAGCAGAAGGACACCTACCTGCGCGAGTACCTGGAGCCCAAGCGGGACCTGAATTTCTTCGAGCGGCGTCGCGCCAAGCTCACCCTGAAGCAGCTGGAGGCCGACATCTCCGCGTTGTCGGCCGAGCGTGCGGGCCTGCGGACCGAGGCGAACCGGGCCGAGAACGCGGCCCGCGACGCCCGTGATGAGGCATGGAAGCTGGTGCGCGACAGCAACTTCGCCGGGCATTTCCGCGACCTCGGTGCCGACCAGCCGGCGCCGAAGGAGATCGACGTCGTCACCGAGCGGCTGGCCACGATGCGCGAGCGGCTGCCCGACATTGAGATGCGCCTGGACCGCCGCGATGCCCAGACGCTGGCCCGCCTGCAGGGCGAGATCACCAAGTACACCGACGCGGCCGCCCGCAGCCGCAAGACCGTCGCCACCGGACAGGCCGAGCAGGTCCTGCGCCGGACGATCGCCACGAAGTACCCCGAGCTGCACGACAACGAGACCAAAGCCCGCCGGTCGTATATCGCCAAGCAACAGCGCGCGGCCGCCGAGCGGGCCAGGACAGCCGCGGAGTCGTCGGCCGCCGCCTACCAGCACACACCGCCGTCCCAGGAGCGTGGAGGGCCGTCGATGGGCCGGTAGGACCTGTTAGAGGCAACAGGGGTGACAAGGAGGCGCCGCTGCATGTGCGGGCCCGCTGCGGAAGGCGGAACCTGAAAGCACCACCGTTCGAAAGGGGCCGGGCCATGCGACCAGCGAACCTGCACTCCGGCTACATCAACGCGGTCCGGCACTGCCTCGAAGAGAGGGGCGAGCTGACGGTTCACCACTGCCGCACGCGGGGCGTGACCGGCCAGTCCTCGCAGGCGGGCATCATCCTCACGCATGCTGCTGACGAGGACGGCGCCAACCTGTACCTGTACTGGCACGAAGACGAGGGGTGGACCTGGTCACGCACCAAGGTTCAAGTCATGTGCAACGACGTGAATCTTCCTCCAGACCGCCGGCCCTTCGGGTCCAGTCGGGTGCCGGAGCCCGAAGAGATCGCCAGGGCTGCCATGGCTGTGCTCGACCAACGCCCACCCTCTCAGCAGCCACCTCCAATGGCCCCGGATGAGCTGGCGGACGCACTGCACCGCTACGGCGGCACCTAAACAGGGCCGTGGTTCGGTGGGCCATGTCTGATGTTGAAATGCCTGGTCACCCCGGGTCAGGGCCATTAGGGGCAACAGGTCTGATGTTGGATAGGCGGGCGGCGCGCCGGTGGCGGCGGGCGACAGTGTCAGCGCTGACGTCCAGAGCCCTGCCGACGGCTGCCCAGCTGTCCCCGGCCGTCCGGTCGGCGCGCACCGCGGCCGCGAGGACGTCCTCGGCCGCCTCGGCGAGCGTGCGGGCGGCGCGGGTGTAGAGCGCGGCCGCCCGCTCGGGATGCCAGTGGCGGTCTTCCATCTCGCCTTCCCCGCGCGCCTCCTCGGCGTCGACGAGGGCGGCCAGGGCCCGGGCGGCGGCCGCCGCCCGGTAGGCCGCGGCCCGCAGTTCGTGCCGCGGCTCGCACAGGGCCTCCGTACGGTCCTCCCGCAGCGCCTGGCGCCGACGTATCCGGGCGGCGACGCGCCTCCAGCGGGACCGGCACGCCTCGGAGCAGTACCGCCGTGGGCGTCCCGTGCCGCTCGTCGTCGGCACCGTCTTGCCGCACCCCGGCCCGTCGCAGGTCCGCCATCCACCCCCCATTGCCGCCCCCCTTTCCGGTCACCGGGCCCGCGGTTCAGCGGTGCGCGCCGACCGGGAAGGGGGAGGTTTCCGGTCGCCGGATGCCGCAGGACTGCGCGGCGGCCGACCGGGGCGCCGCGGTGGTCACTCCGGGGCCCCGTAGCGGGGCTGGCGCAGGCAGGCCGGGCACAGGGGCACTCGCCCCAGCACACGCACCGGCTCGGCGTCCGGGTGCACGGAGCAGAACGGATCGGTGGTCACCGGCAGGGGCCGTACCGGGGGCCGCAGCAGATACGCCTCAGCCCAGCGCCGCCCCGACTCATCCCGCTCCATCGTCGCCGTCTTCCTCGGTGCCGGCGTCGTCCTCCTCCGGCTCGACTACCGTCTCGGCCTCCAGCAGCGGATAGCCGTTGACTTCCTCGGGTACGCCCGGCCCTCCCATCCCCACCGCCTCCTCCACTCGGCGCCATCCTCAGCGTCCGCCCCCGAGGAAGACCCGTCAACGACCGGTGGCCCGCATCGGGCACCCCTGCGCCGCCCCGTACGACGCGACGTCAGCCGCCGTTACCCCCATTGGTCCTAACGGCCCCAACTGCCGGTCGGCCGCCGGAGACGGACGGCGAGGTCGCTACGCGGTCGCCTGCGGCTCGTTGAAGGAACAGAGCGCACCGCACCGGAGAGGCCGAGATGTTCGACGCGACGACGTACCTCCAGCAGCACGAAGCCGCCGCCACGCTGATCGACGCGCTCGACGAGGGGCGCGCCTGCGGCCTGCCGACCCTGAAGTGGACCGTGATGCCCGACGGCACCCTGAAGGCGGACGTACCGCGCACCGACACCTGCCGCGACGCCTTCCGGGCCTGGGCCGAGCACCTGCAGGCGGACACCGAGGACCTGTCCCGCGACGGTCTGACCGTGCTGCGCGCCGCCACCGACCGCGGCCTGCCGGGGCGGGGCCGGCGGGTCAGGATCGTACTGTTCGCCAAGTTCCATGCAAGGGCCGCGCAGCCGGTATGACCCGACGCCAGCCCGGGGACGCGGCACGCGGCACACTGACGCGGTGACCACAGCACCGGCTCAGCCGTCTCGCACGCCTCTCGGACGCGGCGTCAGCTCTCTCATTCCCCAGTCCGCGAGCCCTGCCGCCGATACCCCGGCCGGACAGGCCGCGGCCGCCCTCGCCGCCTTGCGCACCGTGTCCGTCCAGGCCGGGGCCCTGCAGGCCGCCGCCGCGCTCCTGGACGATCCGGCCCGTACGGCCGCGGATCCCGAGGCCCTGGCGGCCGCGGCCGCCACGGTGAAGATGCTGCGTGCCGCCCTGGAGCAGACCCCGGAGACTCGGGCATGAGCCCCGTCTTGCGGGTCGTCACCTTCAACATGCTGTTTGCCGGACACGCGGACGCCGGGCTCGGGCCGGGTGACCGGTGGGACGGGCAGATGGCGTTCCTGCGGTCGCTGCAGCCGGACGTACTCGCTCTGCAGGAGTGCGTCTTCTTCGAGCTGCTGGGACGCCGGCGGCTGCACCGGGCGGTCACCGAACTCGGTCTGGCTCAGGGCTTCCTCGCGGAGGCCAACGCGACGACGACCGGTCATCGTTTCCACTCCGCGATCCTGCTCAGCGACCGGGTCCGGGTTGCCGCCGAGGACGCGGACCGTACGCGCTATCACCACGTCATGGGCTGGGCCAGCCTGCTTCTGCCCGGCACCGGCGGATTGCTGGAGATCCGGAATCTGCACCTGGACCCGTTCGACCCGCGCAACCGGGCACGGGAGATCGCCCCGCTGGAGGTTCTCGCCGCACCCGGACGGCTGTCACTGATCGTCGGCGACATCAACACCATCGGGACGGCCTTCCCCGAACCGGACTGGAGCAAGCTTCCGCCGCATCTGCTCAACGGGCACCTGCGGCTGCCCGGGCAGGAGGAGGTCTCCGACCGGGACGCCGTGGAGCTGCTCACCCGGGCCGGTTTCATCGACACCAGCGGGTGGGTCGGGCAGCAGGCCACACCGACGGCCGCGTTCGGTGACGGCGATGTGCCGCGGCGCCAGGACCTCATCCTGGCCAGCCCCGCCCTGGCCCCGGCACTGGTCGACTATCAGGTGCACATGGTGCCGGTGGACAAGGGTCTGTCGGATCACGCTGCGGTCAGCGCCGACCTCGACCTGGGGCTGCTGCCACAGGCGGCCTGACGCCTCGGGCTGATCAGGCGCTGTCGGCGCTGAGGTGGTGGGTGAGCCGGTGCGCCGCCCACCGTGCCGCCTCACGCATCGTCGTTCCGCCGGGCCAGCTCTCCATCGAGGGCAGCTCTACGCCGCCCGCCCCGTAGGCGAGCGGCGGGTGGGATGCGGTGAGCCGGCGGACCAGCGCAGACAGCGGCGAGTCGTCCTGCAGGTCGTGCCCGCGCTCCGTCAGTGCCTCACGGACGGCGTCCTCGATCTGCGGTTCACCCACCGGGCGCGGCGTGAGCGCGGCGACGAGCTGCTCCACCGGCACCTCCTCCACCTCGCTCGCGAAGAGGCCCGCGTACAGCAGCAACGCGACAGTGGGCAGCGCGTCAGTGAACGGCCCGCCGCTGTACTGCGTCGGCCACGCGGGCTCCAACAAGGCGGCCGAGCGCCGCAGCGCCCGATGCCACCGCTCGGTCCTCCCCGCGGTCGTCGACACGTCGAAGGCCAGCTGGTCCACCGCCCGCCACAGATCCTGCGTCTCCGCCATGGCGACCAACCTACGGCCACACCGCTCCCCTGTCTGCCCCAACCCTGTTCACGGCCGGACACGCACCCGTACGTCAGCCGGTCACCCACTCCCGGCCGCCGCGCCATTCCACCCAGCCGGGGTCATCGAGGAGCGCGGCGCCTTCCGACAGCCCAGCGCGCCGCAAGAATTCCTCGACATCGGTGTCCGAGAACGCGATGCCCAGGTCGCGGTCGATGCCGTCCGTACGGACGGAGACGCGGCGGCCGCCCGAGAGCGTCGGCCGGTGCACGGTGATCGGTGCGGCCATGCCTCTACCCTGCGCCCGCACACCTGCGGCCGCACGCCGACGAGCAACGGCCAGGCTCTTAAGATCCACTCCACCATGGCAAGCAACAGCCCCTGAGCATGCCTCTGCACGTGCCTCTGCGCCTGCCCCTGAGCATGCCTCTGAACATGCCTCTGAACATGCCTCAATAGCTGGTTTCAGAGCAGGGAAAGTAGCAGGTCAGAGGCGGTCGGCAAGGGGCTGCCGGAATGCCGACTTCTTCTCACACATCGGGTAGTCCCCATGGCAGAAGGTTCTGAGGTGCTGATCTGAGGGGCTGGAGGAGTGTGGGTGCTCGATCGGTAGGAGAGGTGCTGGTGCTCTGGAGTGGACGTCAGTCGATGGTCTGAGGGGGTGGTGATTGCGTAGGTACCGGCTCTCCTATGTCGTGATCAAGACCAGTGGGTATCCGATAGCAGTGGATCAGTGCTCTCGGGAGTCCTCGCCGTACACGGCCTCCTGCAGGGCCCGCAGGACCAGACGCAGTTCCTCTCCGTCGAGCGGGGCCAGGACCTCCCGCAGTTCGATCGGCGTGCCGCCGGCCAGAGACGACGCGATGCTCAGCACGGCCAGCTCGCTGCGCGAGCCGACGATGGGAGTGTGCGTCAAGGCGCCGCCGACGGTGTTGCCGATCAGCTGTGTGGCGACGCCGTACCAGTTGATGCTGGGGTGCGTGCCCGCACGGTCGATGCATGCGAAGGGACCGGACTGCGACTCCTCCTCGCTCAGTGAGTGTTTTTGAAGGCTGGCCTGTGGGCTGACCTGGTTGGACGATCGGGGATGTGGCGTCACGACCAGGAGCACGCCGGTACTGCCGGGAGTGTGGTGATCCGCTGCCGCCGACCAGGGCACCGGATGCGATGTTCTGCTCAGGGCGGTGCAGGTCACGGCGGTGGCGGGAGCTTGAACAGACGCGCCGGCGGGTGGCAGCGATCCAGCAGGGCGAGCGGGCCGAGTGTCCGGTGTGCGGGCGGGGCTGGACGGTAGGGGTGGAGCGTCAGCGCTCGGCGGTGTACTGCTCGCGCAGGTGCCGGGTGCGGGCCTGGCGGGCGCGTGAGGCGTCACGCATGGGCGTTTCGGAGACGCCGTAACGGAACGACGCAAAAGGGCCTGCCCACCGCCCGCCGACGGCGTCACGCTTGCGGTGGCCTGGGCGGTAAACCTTTTTATCGACCACGGTGGGTGGTCGTGTCTGCCTGGAGTGAGGCGGTGTCCTCGTGTCGGAGCGGATCGGGAACGTCACGCGGGAACGTTACGAGCACCTCGTCGCCGAGTCCCGCCAGAATGTCGCGCTGGTCGCCCGCGCGC
>NZ_JBFAUH010000035.1:0-77641 GCF_040679095.1 Streptomyces sp. NPDC052496 | reverse complement strand
CGGGCCCGCGCGTGCGGTGCGGGCCCCCGCGCGCGGTGCGGGCCCGCGCCCGTCACGCGCCCCTCAGATCGTTCCCAGCGTCACCTTCACCGTCTTCTCCGACCCGTCCCGGTCGACCGTCACGTCGACCTTGTCGCCGGGCTTGTGACTCGCCAGCGCCTCGGAGAGGGCCTGCATCGTACGGACGGCCGTCCCGTCGAACTTCACGATGACGTCACCGGCCTCGATGCCCGCCCGGTCCGCCGGGCCGTTCTCCTTGACGCTCGCCACGCTCACCCCGGCGCCCTCGAAGTCCGCGCCGACCAGGGTGCGGCCCGTGATGCCGAGCGCCGCCCGGCCCGAGTTGGTGACCTTGCCGTTCTTGATGATCTGATCGGCGATGTTGCGGACGGTGGACGCCGGGATCGCGAAGCCGATGCCGGGCGCCGCGCCCTCGCCCATCTGCGGGTCCGTGGCGGCCAGCGTGGGGATGCCGATGACCTGGTCGGAGAGGTTGACCAGCGCGCCGCCGCTGTTGCCGGGGTTGATGGCCGCGGAGGTCTGCACCATGTTCGCGATGGTCGCGCCCGTACCGCCGCCGCTGCTGGGCTCGCTGACGGTGCGTCCGGTCGCCGAGACGATGCCTTGCGTGACGCTGCCGGACAGCCCCAGCGGGCTGCCCATGGCGAGCACGATCTGCCCGATCTCGACCTTGGCGGAGTCACCGAAAACGGCCGGCTTCAGGTCCTTCGGCGCCTCGTCGATCTTGATGACGGCGAGGTCCTGCTCCGGGTACGAGGCGACCAGCGACGCGTCCAGGGACCGGCTGCCGCGCGCCGTGGTCACCTTGAACTTCTTGTCCTCGCCGACGACGTGCGCGTTGGTGACGACATGCCCGCGCGCGTCGTACACCACCCCGGAGCCCAGCCCTTCCCCGGTGGTGATCTGGACGACCGACGGCAGGACGTCCCTGACCACCTTCTGGTACGCGTTCTGCAGGTCGGTGCTGACACTGGGGGCCGCCGCCTTCGCGGGGGAGGTGGCGGGGGCCGACGAGGCGACGTCCTTGCCGGGCCCGGAAGCGGAGTCGGGGCCGGAGCAGCCGGCCACCAGCGCGGTCGCGCACAGGACGGCGGCCGCGGCGACCGCCGCCCGGTGACGGGAAGTCAGTGAAGGCGTCATGTCTGAAGTGTCCCGTCAGGACGCCTGAACCGCCGCTTGATCGGACGCCGTGGCGAGAATCCGCGTCACGGAGGGGGAGGAGCGCACACGCGGGTGTACGCCGTACGGCTCAGGGGGCGCGCGACACGTCGGTCCGCGCCGCAGCTCCCTCCGTACGCCTACCGGCTCTCGCCGCCCGGTCCGCCCCGTACGCCGCACAGGTGCAGCAGCGCCGCCACCGCGCGGTACGGGTCCGTGCGGCCGGCCCGGTCCTCGGCGGCGAGCAGCCGTTCCAGCTCGGCGTCGGGGGGTGGCGGCGCGTCGTCCGCCGCGGTGTCGGTGAAGACCCGTACGCCGTACCAGGTCTCCAGCGGCGCGCCGATCCCGTCGAGGGTGGCGGTGAGCGCCGCCAGGTGGTCGGCGCGCGCCGTCAGGCCGAGGCGGTTGACGTACTCGGCCGTGTCGAAGGCGCCGAGGGCCGCGTCCCAGTCACCGGACAGGCCGGGCCGCATCGCGAGCGCGTCGGCGTTGCGCACCACCAGGGACAGCAGGCCGCCGGGGGCCAGGACGCGGGCCAGCCCGGCGAGCATCGGGTCCGGCTCCGCCACGTACATCAGTACGCCGTGGCAGAGCACCACGTCGAAGGCGCCGGGCGTGAAGAGCACGCCGGTGTCCCGGCCGTCCCCCTCGATCAGCTCCATCCGCTCCTGGATGCCGGCCGGCTCCTCCGCCAGCGCGGCGCGGGCCGCGGCCAGCATCGCCGGGTCGGTCTCCAGGCCGGTGACCTTGTGACCGGCCCGGGCCAGCCGCAGCGCCTGGGTGCCCTGGCCCGCGCCCACGTCGAGCACCCGCAGCCGCTGCCCGACCGGGAAGCGCGCCGCTATCTGTTCCTCCAGCTGGCGGGCGATCAGTTCCTGGCGGACCGTGTTGCGCAGTCCGCCCAGCCCGCCGAGCCACCGCTCAGCGCCGGGCGAGAAGCCCGAAGAGGTTGTGTTCAGGGCCGCTCTCCGCGCTTGACCTGCGGCTTCGGCAGACGCAGCCGGCGCATCTGGAGCGTGCGCATCAGGGCGTAGGGCTTGACGCCCTTGTGGCTCTCGTCCGGGAAGCGCTGCTTGAGGCGCCGGCTCAGCGAGAACCACAGCACGAACGAGTCGATGACGATCAGCACGATGATGAACAGCCACAGCAGCAGCGCGATGTTCTGGATCCCGGGCTGGCGCAGCATCGTCAGCACCAGGATGATCACGGCCATCGGCAGGAAGAACTCCGCCACGCACCACCGCGAGTCGACGAAGTCGCGCGCGAACCGGCGCACCGGGCCCTTGTCGCGCACCGGCAGGAACCGCTCGTCACCGTTGGCCAGCGCCTCGCGCTGCCGGGCCATGTCGGCGCGGCGCGCCTCACGCGCAGCCTTCTGCGCCTCCTTGCGGTTGGCCGGCGTGTGCGCACGCGTACGGCGCTGCGACTGCGCCTGGCTGCGCTTCGGCGTCGGGCGGCCCTTCGGGGCCTGCGGGTCGCGGGGCTGCTTGGGCTCGGACGCGGTCACCTTGGCGGCCGCGGCCTGCTCATCCTTCGAACGGCTTCGGAACACACACGCAAGAGTACGGGTTGGGCGCGCATGGACCACAGCGGCATGGGGAACGATCCGGCAACGGCGTGGTCCCGTGGTGGATGCCACGCATGGGACAAAGGGGAGCGAAGGGGACGCGGTGCGGGTTTCCGGGGCGCTCCCTACTCCTTGCGCCGGATAACGGCGGCACCCTGATCGTCCTGCAGGAGGAGCGCATCCGGGCCCGAACAGTGCGGTAATGGAACCGGGGCCCGTACTGTGGGGTCTGTAGATGTGCTGGAGCCTAAGCCCGATGTAACTCGGTCAGAAGGGGGCGCGCGAGGCCCATGAGCGGTGTCATGAAGCGGATGGGGATGATCTTCCGCGCGAAGGCCAACAAGGCCCTGGACCGGGCCGAGGATCCGCGCGAGACCCTTGACTACTCGTACCAGAAGCAGCTGGAGCTGCTCCAGAAGGTACGCCGCGGCGTCGCCGATGTGGCGACCTCCCGCAAGCGTCTGGAACTGCAGCTCAACCAGCTCCAGAACCAGTCCTCCAAGCTGGAGGACCAGGGCCGCAAGGCCCTCTCGCTCGGCCGGGAGGACCTCGCCCGCGAGGCGCTGTCCCGCCGGGCCGCGCTGCAGCAGCAGGTCACGGACCTGCAGACGCAGCACCAGACCCTGCAGGGCGAGGAGGAGAAGCTCACCCTCGCCGCCCAGCGCCTTCAGGCCAAGGTCGACGCCTTCCGTACGAAGAAGGAGACGATCAAGGCCACGTACACCGCGGCGCAGGCCCAGACCCGTATCGGCGAGGCGTTCTCCGGCATCTCCGAGGAGATGGGCGACGTCGGCATGGCCATCGAGCGCGCGGAGGACAAGACCGCGCAGATGCAGGCCAGGGCCGGGGCCATCGACGAGCTGCTGGCCTCCGGCGCGCTCGACGACCCGACCGGTATGGCCAAGGACGACATCACCGCCGAGCTGGACCGGCTCTCCGGCGGCACGGACGTCGAGCTGGAGCTCCAGCGGATGAAGGCCGAGCTGGCCGGCCCGGGCGCCGACAAGCAGGCCATCGAGGGCGGCCAGGCGGGCCAGGGGCAGCAGACCCCGCAGGCGCAGCCCGGTCAGCCGCGTTTCGACAAGCAGTGACGGCCGGCGGCGGTTAGCCTCGTCGGGACCGCCGCACCGGACCGGCCCGCCGTGCCGGACAGATCGTCGCCTCGGACCAGAAGGAGACCGTCGTGATCGTACGGATCATGGGGGAGGGGCAGGTGAAGCTCGACGACTCGCACTTCATCGAGCTGAACAAGCTGGACGACGAGCTGCTCGAAGAGATGGAGAGCGGCGACGAGGAAGGCTTCCGGCGCACCCTGAGCGCCCTCCTGGACGCGGTGCGCCGCCTCGGCAGCCCGCTGCCGGACGACGCCCTGGAGCCGTCCGAGCTGATCCTGCCCGCCCAGGACGCCACCCTCGACGAGGTCAGGGACATGCTCAGCGACGACGGCCTGATCCCGGGCTGACCCGCCGCCCGCGGAGCCGGGCGGCCCGTACCACCTCCAGCGCAGGCAGCGCCCCGGATTCCGCACGGAACCGGGGCGCTACCGTTTCCCCGTGACTCCCCTCGCCTCCGGGCACCCCGGCCCGCGCCCGGGCGGCGGCCCGCTCGCCTGGATACGGGCCCATCCGCTCGCGTTCGACACGGTGCTCGCGCTCGCCGTCGTCGTGGCGATCATGGTCGGCGCGATGGCCGGACCGCACGGACCGCACGGGCCCCGGTTCGGCGAACGCGAACTGACCGCCACCACCGTGGTCCTCGCCGTCGCCGCCGGCGGCGCCCTGGTCCTGCGCCGCCGCTTCCCGCGCAGCGTCCTGGCGGCCACCGGCGTGTGCACCCTCCTCGAACTGCTCCTGGAGACCGAGGCCCCGCGCGCCCCCGTCGCCTGCGCCGTGGTCGTCGCGCTGTGCACCCTCGCCGCCCGCACCGACCGCTCCACCACCTGGCGCGTCGGCGTCCTGACCGTCGTCGTGCTGACCGCCGCCGCGATGCTCTTCGGGGACCGCCCCTGGTACGCCCAGGAGAACCTCGGCATCTTCGCCTGGACCGGCATGGCCGCCGCGGCCGGTGACGCCGTCCGCAGCCGGCGCGCCTTCGTCGCCGCCATCCGGGAACGGGCCGACCGCGCCGAACGCACCCGCGAGGAGGAGGCCCGCCGCCGCGTCGCCGAGGAGCGGATGCGCATCGCCCGCGAGCTGCACGACGTGGTCGCCCACCACATCGCCCTGGTCAACGTGCAGGCCGGCGTCGCCTCGCACGTCATGGACAGCCGCCCCGACCAGGCCAGACAGGCCCTCGCCCACGTCCGCGAGGCGTCCCGCTCCGCCCTGGACGAGCTGCGCGCCACCGTCGGCCTGCTGCGCCAGTCCGACGACCCGACGGCCCCCACCGAACCCGCACCGGGCCTCGGCGTGCTGGACCAGCTCGTGGACGGCTTCGTACGCGCCGGCCTGCCCGTCACCCTCGACGTCCCCGGGCACGTGGACGCGCTGCCCGCCGCCATCGACCTCACCGCGTACCGCATCGTCCAGGAAGCGCTGACCAACGTGCACAAGCACGCCGGTACGGGCGCCCGCGCGACGGTCCGCATCGTGCGCAGCACCGAGGCCCTGACCGTCACCGTCCTGGACGACGGCGGCGCCACCGGCCCGGACCACCGCCCCCGCGCCCAGGAGCCGGGCGGCGGCCACGGCCTGATGGGCATGCGCGAACGCGTCGCCGCGCTGCGCGGCACGGTCGAGACCGGCCCCCGCCCGGCAGGCGGCTTCCAGGTACGCGTACGCCTGCCGCTCCAGACGACTCAAGCCACCACCCGGGCCGTCCGGTCCGGCCGCAGCTGCTGCACGGGGGAGACCGAGTGACCATCAAAGTACTGCTCGCCGACGACCAGGCCCTGCTGCGCAGCGCCTTCCGCATCCTCGTCGACTCCGAGCCCGACATGGAGGTGGTGGGGGAGGCGTCCGACGGGGCCGAGGCGTACGAGCTGACGCGCACGACGGGGGCCGACGTCGTCCTGATGGACATCCGGATGCCGGGGGTGGACGGGCTCGCGGCCACCCGGATGATCACCACCGACCCGGCACTGACCGCCGTACGCGTGGTCATCCTGACCACCTTCGAGGTGGACGATTACGTGGTGCAGGCGCTGCGGGGCGGGGCCAGCGGATTCCTCGGCAAAGGCGCCGAGCCGGACGAGCTGCTCAGCGCCATCCGGATCGCGGCGGCCGGCGAGGCGCTGCTGTCACCGGCCGCCACGAAGGGGCTGATCGCCAAGTTCCTCGCGCAGGGGGAGGGGCCCGCCGAGGGCGGCCCCGTGCGGCCGGGGGCGGCGGAGCTGGGCACGCTGACCGGGCGGGAGCGGGAGGTGCTCGTGCTGGTCGGGGGCGGGCTGTCCAACGACGAGATCGCCGGTGAGCTCGCGGTCAGCCCGCTCACCGTCAAGACGCACGTCAACCGGGCCATGGCCAAGCTGGGCGCGCGCGACCGGGCGCAGCTGGTGGTCATCGCGTACGAATCGGGGCTGGTGCGCCCGCGGGTGCAGTAGGGACCGGGCGCGGGCGGGGACTGTCCGCCCACGGGTGCAGCAGGGGGTGGAGACCGGCGTACTCCGATCGCTGTACTGCGGGTGGGGCGGAAACCGACCTGGGAGCGAGGAAAACCGGGCGGGGCATGGCGGATCGTTTAGGCGGACCAGTGGTGCCCGTCCGCGGGCCAGTGGTGCCCGCCCGCCGGAACCGTACGACCACGCCGTACAGAACAGCCGTACGGCCACGCCGTACGACCAGCACGCCGTACGACCACCACGCCGTACAGAACAGAAGAGAGACCCCACCCATGTCCTGGCTGTCCCGACTCAGCCTCGTACAACGGGGCCTGATAGCGCTGATGTCGATCGTCGCGATCGCCTTCGGCGCCATCGCGATCCCCCAGCTCAAACAGCAGCTCCTGCCCACCATCGAACTGCCCATGGTGTCCGTCCTGGCGCCGTACCAGGGCGCCTCGCCCGACGTCGTCGAGAAGCAGGTGATCGAACCGCTGGAGGACGGAATCCAGGCGGTCGACGGCATCAAGGGCGTCACCTCCACGGCGAGCGAGGGCTCGGCCGTCATCATGGCCCAGTTCGATTACGGCAACGACTCCAAGCGGCTGGTCGCCGACGTGCAGCAGGCCGTCAACCGGTCCCGGGCCAAGCTGCCGAAGGACGTGGACCCGCAGGTCGTGGCCGGCTCGACGGACGACATCCCGGCCGTCGTCCTGGCCGTGTCGGCGGCCGGCAAGGACCAGCAGGCGCTGGCCGAGCAGCTCGACCGCAGCGTCGTGCCCGGCCTGAAGAACATCGAGGGCGTCGGCCAGGTCACCGTGGACGGCGTCCGGGACCGTATCGTCGCCGTCACCCCCGATGAGGCCAGGCTCGCGCGGGCCGGACTGACGGCCGCGGCGCTCGGCCAGGCGCTGGAGGCGGGCGGCGCGTCCGTGCCGGCCGGTTCGTTCGCCGAGAAGGGCCGCAGCAACACCGTCCAGGTCGGCTCCGGCTTCACCTCCGCGCAGCAGCTCCGCGAGCTGCCGCTGACCCCGGCGGCGGGCCCCGGTGGCCCGGGCGGTTCCGGTGGTTCCGGCGGTGCTTCGGCGGGCAAGCCGGTACGCCTCGGTGACGTCGCCACCGTCAAGGAGGAGCAGGCCACCCCCACCTCCCTCACCCGCACCAACGGCAAGCCCAGCCTGGCCGTCATGGTGACCATGGGCCAGGACGGCAGCGCCGTCGACATCTCCGAGGCCGTCAAGGACAAGCTGCCCGGCATCCGTACGGCCCTCGGCAAGGGCACCGAGGTCACGGTGGTCTCCGACCAGGGCCCCGCCGTCTCCAAGTCCATCGAGTCGCTGACCACCGAAGGACTGCTCGGCCTGGTCATGGCCGTGATCGTGATCCTGGTCTTCCTGCTCAGCCTGCGCTCGACGCTGGTCACCGCGGTCTCCATCCCGCTGTCCGTCGTCATCACGCTGATCGTGCTGTGGACCGGCGACCTGTCGCTGAACATGCTCACCCTCGGCGCGCTCACCATCGCCATCGGACGCGTCGTGGACGACTCGATCGTCGTCCTGGAGAACATCAAACGCCACCTCGGGTACGGCGAGGAGCGCCGCGACGCCATCCTGACCGCGGTCCGCGAGGTCTCCGGCGCGATCACCTCCTCCACCCTCACCACGGTGGCCGTCTTCCTGCCCATCGGCGTGGTCGGCGGCATGGTCGGTGCCCTGTTCGGCTCCTTCTCCATCACCGTGACGGTCGCCCTCCTCGCCTCCCTCCTGGTCTCCCTGACCGTCGTCCCGGTCCTGTCCTACTGGTTCCTGCGCGCCCCGGAGATCCCCGAGGGCACCGACCCCGAGGAACTGCGCCGGGCCGCCGAGGCCAAGGAGAGCGGCAGCCCGCTCCAGCGCCTGTACGTCCCCGTCCTGCGCTTCGCCACCCGCCGCCGCGTGACCAGCGTCGTCATCGCCGTCGTCGTCCTCCTCGGCACCTTCGGCATGGCGCCCCTGCTCAAGACCAACTTCTTCGACCAGGGCGACCAGGACACCCTCAGCGTCAAGCAGGAGCTGAAGCCCGGTACGAGCCTGGCGGCGGCCGACACCCAGGCCAAGAAGGTCGAGCAGGTCCTCAGCGGCCTCGACGAGGTGCAGGACTACCAGGTCACCGTCGGCTCCTCCGGCTTCATGGCGGCCTTCGGCGGCGGCAGCGGCGCCAACCAGGCCTCGTACCAGCTCAAGCTGAAGGACGCGGCGGACTCCGCGAAGGTCACCGGCAAGCTCCGCACCGAACTCGGCAAGCTCGGCAAGGACATCGGCGAGACGACCGTCTCGTCCGGCGGTGGCGGCTTCGGCAACCAGGACCTGAGCGTCGTGGTCAAGGCCGCCGACGCGGACGTACTGAAGAAGGCGGCCGAGCAGGTACGGACCGCCGTCGCCGGCCTCGACCACGTCACCGACGTGCAGAGCGACCTCGCCCAGAGCGTGCCCCGCATCTCCGTCCAGGCCGACGAGAAGGCCGCGGCGGCCGGTTACACCCAGGCCGCCCTCGGCCAGGTCGTCGCCCAGGCGGTGCGCGGCACCACCACCGGCAAGGTGACCATCGACGACACCGAGCGGGACATCGTCATCAAGTCCGCCCACCCGGTCACCTCCGAGGCCGCCCTGCGCGACCTGGCGGTCCCGACCCCGGCCGGCCCGGCCGCGCTCGGTGACCTCGCCACGATCCGTACGGTGGCGGGCCCCGTCCAGACCACCCGCATCGACGGCGCCCGGTCCGCCACGATCACCGCCAAGCCGACCGGCGACAACACCGGCGCGGTCACCGCCCAGCTCCAGAGCAAGATCAAGGCCCTGGACCTGCCGGAGGGCGCCACCGCCGAGATCGGCGGCGTCTCCGCCGACCAGTCCGACGCGTTCTCCTCGCTCGGCCTGGCCATGCTCGCCGCCATCGCCATCGTCTTCATGCTGCTCGTAGGCACCTTCCGGTCCCTCGTCCAGCCGCTGATCCTCCTCATCTCGATCCCCTTCGCGGCAACCGGCGCGATCGGCCTGCTGGTCGCGACGGGCACCCCGATGGGCGTCCCCGCGATGATCGGCATGCTGATGCTGATCGGCATCGTCGTCACCAACGCGATCGTGCTGATCGACTTGATCAACCAGTACCGGTCGCAGGGCTACGGCGTGGTCGAAGCCGTCATCGAGGGCGGCCGCCACCGCCTCCGCCCGATCCTGATGACAGCCCTCGCCACGATCATGGCCCTGCTCCCGATGGCCCTCTCCATCACCGGCGACGGCGGCTTCATCTCCCAGCCGCTGGCGGTGGTCGTGATCGGCGGCCTGATCACGTCCACGCTGCTGACACTGCTGCTGGTTCCGACGCTCTACGCGATGATCGAGCTGCGGAAGGAACGCCGCGCGGCGAAGCGGGCGGCGAAGCGGGCACAGCCCGCGGAGGAGCCCCGCACGCCGGAGCCCGCGGGCGTCTGAGGCGCTTGGCGCACATGACTCGGCCCGTCCCAGGAAGGTCCTGGGACGGGCCGAGCCGTGTCAGGCCGTCTTGAGGCTGTCGATGAACGCGGTCCAGGAAGCGCTGGGGAAGGTGAGTATGGGGCCGTGGGGGGTTTTGCTGTCGCGTACGGGGACGGTGCCGGGAAAATCTTCGGTGATCTCGATGCAGTTGCCCCCGTTGGTGTTGCTGTAGCTGCTCTTACGCCAACGGACTGCGCTCAGATCGGGAGTGTGTCGCATGGCTTGTAGTCCTCCATCGCCTTTCGGATCAACTCCGCCGATGCAGTCAGCGAGAGAGCGTTGGCGCGCAGCACTTCGAACTGCCGCCGCCACTTCTTCACCGTGTCCGTGTCCTCGTAGAGGTGACCGGCTTCGATGCCCTCTTCGTAGGCTGCCGTGGAGCCGTTGGGCTGTGTCAGCAAGGTCAGCGCCCCGCTCATCAGTGAGTGAGGACCTGCGCTGAAGGGCATCACCTGAACCTTGCTGTCTGGAGTATTCCCCTGCTCCAGCAGCGATGCCAATTGCTCGAACATGCAGCTCTTGTCGCCGACCTGCCGCCGCAAGACCGACTCGTCGATGATTGCCCAGCGGAAGGGGGCGGGCTGTCGGCGCTCTTGCCGGGACATCCGAGCGGCGACTCGTTCTTCCACCTGCTCCGTGGACAGGTCCTCCTGGCAGCGGAGCAGCACTCGGGCGTACGCCTCGGTCTGGAACTGGCCGGGCACAACCTGCGGCTCATAGTTCTCGATCGTCTCGGCCTGCGCTTCCAGGTCCATGAAGCGCCGGTACTGGTCCGGGTGCACCTCCCGCTTCGCCAGTTGGTACAGGCCGTGGAAGTGCTTGTCCGTTCCGAAGGCGGCGTCCAGCCTGGGCGGCAGGTCGGGGGGCGCCAGTAGCTCCGCCGTCTCGATGCGCGCCAGTGTGCTCTTGCTGGAGTTGACCACGGAGGCCAGCTGCACCAGCGACAGCTTCGCGGCCTCCCGGTGGCGGCGTTGCTCGGAGCCGAAGTAGTGGCGGGCGGACACGTACGGGGTCAGGGCCTGGCCGGTGAACTTCATGGGGTGCGCCTCTCTGCCGTCCCATTCTCAACAGTGGGAGGTGCCGCCCCTGTTGAGACCCACGCCACACAGTGACGATGGTGCTGCACACGGTAGCCACCGGGTGCCCGAGTGTGCTGGAGAAGGCGGGATGTTCATGTGCCACCCCATCGCGGGGCACGGCGGGCCGCTGCGCCTGCTGCCCTGGACCACGCCCACGGGCGGGGCGTGCTACCTCGACACGGATGACCCGGGGAGTCTGCTGTCGGCAGTCGCCGACGAGGCGGAAGAGGAACTGCTGCGGGCCGCGGACGAGCTGCTGGCCGAGTCGGGGCCGTCGCCGGTCCCGGACGGCCCGGACGGCGCGGACTCGCCGCGGGAACTGTGCCGCGCACTCATTCGCTACGACCGGGCGCTGCGCGACGCACTCCGTATCGCGGTCAGCCGGGGCGCCCGGCTTGCGCAGGCGCAGGCGCCGCCCTGCGAGCACGGGAAGACCGAGCGGTGCGGCGGCAAGACGTTCTGCTGCGGCTGCCGGCGGCAGCTCTACCTCTGAGCCGGGCCGTGGGCCGTGTCCGGCAGCCGCATCAACTACGCTGGCACCAGCCGTCCGACCGCGTCCGCGATCCGGGATCAAGGCCCCTGGCCGCCGTCTTCGAGGCGCCTGGAGGAAGCCGTGACCGCCGAACTCCCCGACTGGATGATCCCGCCCAGGCCCAGTGGCTGGGAAGCCGACGACCTCGACCACCTCCCTCAGGCACCGCGGCACACCGAACTCATCGACGGAGCCCTGATCTTCAGGATGTCGCCGCAGCGGTCCTGGCACTCCCGACTGGTGGAGAACCTGACCTTCGCGTTGCGGCAATCCGCCCCTGCCGGGTTCGAGACCGAGCGGGAGATGACCGTCCGGCTCGACAAGAGGAGCCGCCCCGAGCCGGACATCCTGGTCACCACCGCCGCGTACGATCCCGACCGGACCTGGTACTCGCCCGAAGACGTTGCCCTGGTCATCGAAGTCGTCTCGGAGGAGTCAGCGGACCGTGACAGGTCCCTGAAGCCCTTCAAGTACGCGCAAGCCAAGATCCCCCACTTCTGGCGCATCGAGGACGAGACCGGTGTCCCCGCCGTCCACACCTACGAATTCGACGGCATGACCGGCGCATATGTGGCCACCGGGATTCACCGGGACCGGCTGAAGGTTTCCGTCCCGTTCCTCGTCGACATCGACCTCGACAGCCTCGTGCCCTGACCCCGGCTGCCGTGCGTCACGGCTCCACCACGTGGCCGTGGGGCCCGCACCGGCCTCTCCGCCCGGTGCGGGCCCCACGGGCCTCGGTCCTGCGCGCCAAAGGCGCGCCCACCCCCTACGGCAGCGACAGCATCCGCTCCAGCGCCAGCTTCGCGAAGCTCTCCGTCTCGCGGTCGACCTGGATGCGGTTGACGACCTTGCCGTCGGCCAGGGATTCCAGGGCCCAGACCAGGTGGGGGAGGTCGATGCGGTTCATGGTGGAGCAGAAGCAGACCGTCTTGTCGAGGAAGACGATCTCCTTGTCCTCGGCGGCGAAGCGGTTGGCCAGGCGGCGGACGAGGTTCAGTTCGGTGCCGATGGCCCACTTGGTGCCGGCGGGGGCGGCTTCGAGGGTCTTGATGATGTATTCGGTGGAGCCCACGTAGTCCGCCGCCGCCACGACCTCGTGCTTGCACTCGGGGTGGACCAGGACGTTCACGCCGGGTATGCGGGCGCGTACGTCCTCGACGGATTCGAGGGAGAAGCGGCCGTGCACGGAGCAGTGGCCGCGCCAGAGGATCATCTTGGCCGCGCGCAGCTGCTCGGTGGTGAGGCCGCCGTTCGGCTTGTGGGGGTTGTAGACGACGCAGTCGTCCAGGGACATGCCCATGTCGCGTACGGCGGTGTTGCGGCCCAGGTGCTGGTCGGGCAGGAACAGCACCTTCTCGCCCTGTTCGAAGGCCCAGTCCAGCGCGCGCTCGGCGTTGGAGGAGGTGCAGATCGTGCCGCCGTGCTTGCCGGTGAAGGCCTTGATGTCGGCGGAGGAGTTCATGTACGAGACGGGGACGACCTGCTCGGCCACGCCGGCCTCGGTGAGCACGTCCCAGCACTCCGCGACCTGCTCGGCCGTCGCCATGTCGGCCATGGAGCAGCCGGCCGCCAGGTCGGGCAGCACGACCTGCTGGTCGTCGGAGGTCAGGATGTCGGCGGACTCGGCCATGAAGTGCACACCGCAGAAGACGATGTACTCGGCGTCCGGCCGGGCGGCCGCGTCACGCGCCAGCTTGAAGGAGTCGCCGGTCACGTCCGCGAACTCGATGACCTCGTCGCGCTGGTAGTGGTGGCCCAGGACGAAGACCTTGTCCCCGAGCTTCGCCTTGGCGGCGCGGGCGCGCTCGACCAGACCGGGGTCGGACGGGGCCGGCAGATCACCGGGGCAGTCCACGCCGCGCTCGCTCTTGGCGTCGGCCTCGCGGCCGAGCAGGAGCAGCGCCAGCGGGGTCGGCTGGACGTCCAGGGGCTGGGCGGTGGTCACGACACGCACCCTCTCTTGTCGTCGGAGTGCGGCACGGCCGCACCCGGGGGAGCCGGTGACGGCTGCACCGGTACCCCTTTTCGTCGGTTTGACGCTATCTATCATAACCGCTTCACGTCACTTTGACGATGCCCATCGCGTCGATGTGACGCATCCCCGTGCCTCGGCCGCCCGCGACCGGCCCGCGGTGTGCGAGCATGAAAGACGAAAGAACGAGAACACGTCGCGCCAGCCGGAATGAATTCCGGGCCCCGTCGGTTGCAGCCGAGGGCAAGCGGTCCGTACAACCCGGGAGAGATCTAGATGAGCGTTCAGGACGAGACCACCGTCAGCGACGGCATCATCCTGTCCGACGCGGCCGCGTCGAAGGTGAAGGCCCTGCTGGAGCAGGAAGGCCGCGACGACCTCGCGCTGCGGGTGGCCGTCCAGCCCGGCGGCTGCTCCGGACTGCGCTACCAGCTCTTCTTCGACGAGCGGTCGCTCGACGGCGATGTCGTCAAGGACTTCGACGGCGTCAAGGTCGTCACTGACCGGATGAGCGCCCCGTACCTGGGCGGCGCCTCCATCGACTTCGTCGACACCATCGAGAAGCAGGGCTTCACGATCGACAACCCGAACGCCACGGGCTCCTGCGCCTGTGGTGACTCCTTCAACTGATCCGTCACCGGACAGTCGGACGTACGACGGCGGCGCCCCCTGCGCAGGGGGCGCCGCCGTTGTCGTGTCCGGGGCCGACCGCCGGGTCACCTCACCCGCGGGCCGCCGCCGGCGCTACTTCGCGGCCGGCACCTCCTTGCCCGTAGCCGCGTCGATCACGTCCCGCCCGGCCAGCGGCTGGTCCAGCGGCACCGTCTGCGTGAACTCCTTCGCCATCTTCACGCAGATCTGGTTCGGCTTCTTCTCCTTGCCGATGACCTCGGCCTTGACGCTCTTGCCGGTCTGCTCGGCGGTCGCCGAGTAGGTGCTGCACACGCCGCCCCAGAAGTGCAGCGTGAGGGACTTGCCGTCCGCGCTGACCTCGTACGACTCCAGGCTCATCGCGCCGGCCTTGCCCGACGGCCGGCCGCTGTTCGGCGGCTGGGCGGGGCCGGCCGAGGAGCCGCCGTCGCCGTTCTTGACGTACTTCGGGTCGATGGCGGGGTGGCTGACCGTGCCGCCGCCCGTCCGCTTCACCTCGTAGAGCCAGGACGGCACCAGCGCCTGGCGGCCGTTGACGTACTGGGCGGACAGCCCGAAGACCGCGCCGGTCACGTCGGCGGGCTTGTGCGCGGAGGCGTTGCCCACGCACGGCTCGACGCCCTGGCCGTCGCTCTTCTTCTGCGGCTCGGCCGTCGCGCACGCGCCGGAACCGGAGTTGGCGCCGCCGTGCGCGGCGTTCAGCCGCTCCAGCGTCCGCTCGGCGCTCTGCACCGGGTACGTGTCGCCCTTGACCGGCTGCGCCAACTGGCCGCTGCCGCCGACGACCTGACCGTCCGAGCCGACCTGGATCTCGCTCTGCCAGCCGTACGTGGGCAGCCCGCCGATCACCGGGTTGGCGCTGACGATCCGTACCGCGCCGGACAGCCCGCTCGCGTCCAGCTTCGCGTTCTTCTGGCCGGCCGCGTCCAGTACGGGCTGCGCCGCCTTCTCGGCCTCCGCCGGGGAGACGGCGTCCTTGCCGCTGTCGTCCTGGGCGCCGCCGTCCCGGTAGGACGGACAGCCGGGCCCGCTCGCCTGCGCACCGCTGCCGCCCTTCGCGCCGGGCTCCGCGCAGCCGGTGCCGCCGGGCGTGCCGTACTGCGCGTACGTCCACGCGCCCGTACCGCTCTTGGCCACCTGGAGGACGGGGCTGCGCGCGTCCCGCGTCAGACCGCCCACCTTCCAGGAGTCGCCGTCCGAACGCACCGTGCCCGGCAGGTCCAGGGCCTTCGCGAGCCGGGCCACCGCCTCCTGGGAGACCTCGCCGCGCGGCTGGTAGACGGGCGCCGAGGAGGGGCCGTCGGGCAGCTTGCCGGTGGCGCGGTAGCCCGCGCCCTGCGGGTTCGGCTCGCCGGGGGCGATCCCGTTGCGCGAGCCGGTCCCCTTGCCCTGCGCGTAACCGTCCAGGGCCAGGGGCGGCGGGCCGCCCTCGGACCGGGCGCCGGCGCCGGTCTCCCCGCCACCGGAGGCGGTCGAGGCCCAGTACGCCGCGCCGCCGCCGGCCAGCAGCACCGCCGCGGCCACCGAGGCCGCGATCAGCGGGCTGCGCCGGCGCCGCGCGGTCGTCTCCCGGGTGTCGTCGCTGGAATTCTCCCCGCCGGACGCGGGGGGAGTGTCCTCGGTGCTCACCGCATCGCTCCTTCGGCTCCGCTGAACAACTGACGTGCCCTCCTCCGTGGGGAGGACGCCGGTTGGACGGAGCCGGGGCGTCCGCGGTTCCCCCGGCGGCCGGCGCCCGGTGTCCGGAGCCGGTGACCGGATGCCTGCCGGGGCCGGGCGCGGTCCTCAGTCCCCGTACTCGGACATCCCGCTGACCAGGGCCGCGGAGGACGCGGGGACGCTGATCCCGTGCAGTTCGCGGGCCGGCGGCGGGGGCGCCTGGCGGCCGCTGCGCCAGTGCGGCGCCATCCGCGCGCAGTCCCCGAGCAGTTCGGCCATCGACTCGGGCTCGGCGGAGCCGGGAGCGCGGCGGGCGGCGGGGGCGGAAACGCCGGCGGAACGGGGTGTGACGCCCTTCACATACTTGGTCATACGGGCACCGTACGCATCCCCTACCTCGCGAAGAAAGCCCTACTAAGGGGTAGTTTCGGCTGGTGGGCGGAGATCAGGACAGCCGGTACCGTTGACCAACGTCCGTCTCGTCCTTCCGCCTCCCGCAGGAGCAGACCCGTCGTGCGTATCGCAGTCACCGGCTCCATCGCCACCGACCATCTGATGACCTTCCCCGGCCGATTCGCCGACCAGCTGGTCGCCGACCAGCTGCACACGGTCTCCCTCTCCTTCCTGGTCGACGAACTCGACGTCCGGCGCGGAGGGGTGGGCGCCAACATCTGCTTCGGCATGGGCCAGCTCGGCACCGCGCCGATCCTGGTCGGCGCCGCCGGCAACGACTTCGAGGAGTACCGCGCCTGGCTCGACCGGCACGGTGTGGACACCCGCTCGGTCCGCATCTCCGAGGTCAAGCACACCGCCCGCTTCGTGTGCACCACCGACGCCGACCACAACCAGATCGGCTCGTTCTACACCGGTGCGATGAGCGAGGCGCGGCTGATCGAGCTGCACACCGTCGCCGAGCGGGTCGGCGGCCTGGACCTGGTGCTGATCGGCGCGGACGACCCCGAGGCGATGGTCCGCCACACCGAGGAGTGCCGCACCCGCGACATCCCCTTCGCGGCCGACTTCTCGCAGCAGATCGCCCGGATGGACGGCGACGGCATCCGCACCCTCATGGAGGGCGCCGCCTACCTGTTCAACAACGAGTACGAGAAGGGCCTGATCGAGTCCAAGACCGGCTGGACCTCCGAGGAGATCCTGACCAAGGTCGGCACCCGGGTCACCACGCTGGGCGCGGACGGCGTCCGCATCGAGCGGGCCGGTGAGCCGGACATCGTCGTCGGCACCGCCGAGGAGAAGGCCAAGGCCGACCCGACCGGCGTGGGCGACGCGTTCCGCGCCGGCTTCCTGTCCGGCCTGGCCTGGGGCGTCGGCCTGGAGCGGGCCGCGCAGGTCGGCTGCATGCTGGCGACGCTGGTCATCGAGACCGTCGGCACCCAGGAGTACGAGCTGCACCGCAGCCACTTCATGGACCGCTTCACCAAGGCGTACGGACACGAGGCGGCCGACGACATCCGGGCGCACCTGGCCGAATAAGGCCGCCCGAAGGCGCTCTGCGGCGCGGCGGGGCCAGGGCGGCCCGCCGCGCCGCATTCCGCTCACACCAGGCGCCGCACCACGTACGCCGTGCCCTGCCCGGCCGCCCGCTCGCCCACATACTCCTGGCCCCGCATCCCGCACCACGCGGGAATGTCCAGCCGCGCCGCCTCGTCGTCCGCCAGGACGGTCAGCGTGCTGCCCACCGGTACGTCGCCGATGACCTTCGCCAGTTCGATGACCGGCACCGGGCAGCGCTTGCCCAGGGCGTCCACCACGTGTTCCGCGGCGGGGGAGGGGGCGGATTCCGGCCGCGCGGTCGCCGGGGCGCCCAGCTGTTCCCGTACGGAGCGGACCGCCTCCGGGAGCACGTCCAGGAAACGGTCGACATCGGCCTCGGCGGTGCCCGGCGGCAGCGACACCCGGACATTGCCCTCCGAGAGCACGCCCATCGCCCGCAGCACATGGCTCGGCGTCAGGGTGCTGGACGTGCAGGACGAGCCGGAGGAGACGGAGAAGCCCGCCCGGTCCAGCGCGTGCAGCAGAGTCTCCCCGTCGACATAGAGACACGAGAAGGTCACCAGGTGGGGGAGCCGGCGCACGGGGTCGCCGACCACCTCGGTGTCCGGCACCGCCTCGGCCACCCGCGTACGGATCCGGCCGACCAGCTCCCGCAGCCGCGCCGCCTCGGCCGCCGCCTCCGCCCGTACGGCGCGCAGCGACGCCGCCGCCGCGACCACGGCGGGCAGGTTCCCGAAGCCCGGCACCCGGCCGGACTCCCGCTCGTCCTGCGGGCCCTGCGGCGCGAACCGGGTGCCCTTACGGACGGCCAGCAAACCCACGCCCGGCGGACCGCCCCACTTGTGCGCGCTCGCCGTCAGCAGCGACCAGGCCCCGCCGACCGCCCCCCAGGGGAGCGACTGGGCGGCGTCCACCAGCAGCGGTACGCCCGCCTCCCGGCACGCCGCGGCGGCCTCCTCCACCGGCTGCTCGGTGCCCACCTCGTGGTTGGCGGACTGGAGGACGGCGAGCGCGGTGTCCGGGCGCAGCGCGGCGGCGAAGTCCCCGGCGGCCACCCGGCCCGTACGGTCCACGCCGACCTCGGTCACCGAGCCGCCCGCCGCCTCGTGGGCCGCGGCGGCGTGCAGGACGGCGGAGTGCTCCACCGCGGAGTGGGCCAGATGGCGGCCGACACGCCGACGCGCGGCGAGCGCGCCGGACATGGCCGAATGCACCGCCTGCGTCCCCGATGGAGTGAAAACGAGTTCGTCGGGCCGGCAGCCGACGGCCTCAGCGGCAGCCTCCCGCGCCGCGTCCAGCAGCAGCCGGGCCCGGCGGCCCTCCCGGTAGGGGCGGGCCGGGTCGGCCCAGCCCTCGTCGAGCGAGGCGAGCAGGGCTTCCCGGGCGACCGGGTGCAGCGGAACGGCCGAGGCGGCGTCGAAGTAGGGCACACACCAGACGCTAGCGCGTCGTACACCTGTCCCGGGCGCGGCGTCAGACGGCCGCCGGAGCCCGCCGTTCCGGGGCTCGGCGGGCTTCCCCCGGATGCCGCAGCCACCCCTTCGGGGAGCGGTGCGGCGCGTTGGGCACCCTCCCCGCGCGACCCCAAATAGCGTCCAGTAGGGTTTGGTCCGCATAAACATCCAAACCCCTGCCCGTGCCAGGGCCGGCGACCGACCAGCGAGACGGCCGCAGCCGGTCTCGCGGGCGAGACTCTCGGGAAGGCGCTACGTGAGTCCCAACGGCTCCGACCGCTCGTCGCGGCGCCCGATGCGGCGGAAGCTGCCGCAGGTGCTGGCTGCGGGACTGGTCCTGGCAACCGCGACCGGTTGCACATACAAGGACTTTCCCAACCTCGGCATGCCCAATCCGGCTACTGAAGAGGCGCCGCGGATCCTCTCCCTTTGGCAGGGCTCCTGGGCCGCCGCCCTCGCAGTGGGCGTGCTGGTGTGGGGCCTGATCATCTGGAGCTGGATCTTCCACCGCCGCAGCCGGACCAAGGTGGAGGTCCCCGCACAGACGCGGTACAACATGCCCATCGAGGCGTTGTACACCATTGTTCCGTTCATCATCATCGCGGTGCTCTTCTACTTCACCGCGCGCGATGAGAGCGAACTCCTCAAGACTTCCAAGAAGCCCGACCACGTCATCAACGTGGTGGGCTACCAGTGGAGCTGGGCGTTCAACTACCTGGAGAACGTGGACGGCAAGGCCGACACCACGAACATCAACTCCAAGGAACTCTCCGCGATCCCGGACAAGTGGAAGAAGAACGTCCCCGCCGGCGCCGACGGCGTGTACGACGAGGGCATCCCGGGCACGCGGAACCCGGACACCGGAAACCCGGGTCCGACCCTGTGGCTGCCCAAGGGCGAGACGGTTCAGTTCGTCCTGACGTCGCGTGATGTCATCCACTCCTTCTGGGTGGTGCCGTTCCTGATGAAGCAGGACGTCATTCCCGGCCACACCAATGTCTTCGAGGTGACCCCCAACAAGGAGGGCACCTTCATGGGCAAGTGCGCCGAGCTCTGCGGCGTCGACCACTCCCGGATGCTCTTCAACGTCAAGGTCGTCTCCCCCGAGAAGTACCGGGAGCACCTGAAGGACCTGGCGAAGAAGGGCCAGACCGGTTACCTGCCGTCGGGCATCAAGCAGACGGATCACGCCAGGAACGCGGAGACCAACAACAAGTGAGCATCCTCAACGAACCTCAGGGTGCCGCCGCCGCAACGGCTGAGGCAGCACCGCCCGCACGAAAGAAGTCTCCCGGCTCCGTCGTGGTGAGCTGGCTGACGACCACTGACCACAAGACCATCGGTACGCTCTACCTGGTCACCTCGTTCGCGTTCTTCTGCATCGGTGGCCTGATGGCCCTGCTGATGCGCGCGGAGCTCGCTCGTCCCGGCACGCAGATCATGTCGAACGAGCAGTTCAACCAGGCGTTCACGATGCACGGCACGATCATGCTGCTGATGTTCGCGACGCCGCTGTTCTCCGGCTTCGCGAACTGGATCATGCCGCTGCAGATCGGCGCGCCCGACGTGGCGTTCCCGCGGCTGAACATGTTCGCGTACTGGCTGTACCTCTTCGGCTCGCTGATCGCGGTGGCCGGCTTCCTGACCCCGCAGGGCGCGGCCGACTTCGGCTGGTTCGCCTATTCGCCGCTGTCGGACGCGGTCCGCTCGCCGGGCGTCGGCGCCGACATGTGGATCATGGGTCTGGCCTTCTCCGGCTTCGGTACGATCCTCGGCTCGGTCAACTTCATCACCACGATCATCTGCATGCGCGCACCCGGCATGACGATGTTCCGCATGCCGATCTTCACCTGGAACGTCCTGCTGACCGGTGTGCTGGTCCTGCTGGCCTTCCCGGTCCTGGCCGCCGCGCTGTTCGCCCTGGAGGCGGACCGTAAATTCGGGGCGCACGTCTTCGACGCGGCCAATGGCGGCGCCTTGCTGTGGCAGCACCTCTTCTGGTTCTTCGGCCACCCCGAGGTGTACATCATCGCGCTGCCGTTCTTCGGCATCATTTCCGAGGTCATTCCGGTCTTCTCCCGGAAGCCGATGTTCGGTTACATCGGTCTGATCGCGGCGACGATTTCGATCGCGGGCCTTTCGGTCACCGTCTGGGCGCACCACATGTACGTGACGGGCGGCGTCCTGTTGCCGTTCTTCTCGTTCATGACATTCCTCATCGCGGTACCGACCGGTGTGAAGTTCTTCAACTGGCTCGGCACGATGTGGAAGGGCTCACTGTCCTTCGAGACCCCGATGCTCTGGGCCGTCGGCTTCCTGATCACCTTCACCTTCGGTGGTCTGACCGGCGTCATCCTGGCGTCGCCGCCGATGGACTTCCACGTCTCGGACTCGTACTTCGTGGTGGCGCACTTCCACTACGTCATCTTCGGCACCGTCGTCTTCGCGATGTTCGCCGGCTTCCACTTCTGGTGGCCGAAGTTCACCGGCAAGATGCTCGACGAGCGCCTCGGCAAGATCACGTTCTGGACGCTGTTCGTCGGCTTCCACGGCACCTTCCTCGTCCAGCACTGGCTGGGCGCCGAGGGCATGCCGCGGCGCTACGCGGACTACCTGAACGCGGACGGCTTCACCACGCTGAACACGATCTCCACGATCGCCTCGTTCCTGCTGGGCCTGTCGATGCTGCCGTTCATGTACAACGTCTGGAAGACGGCCAAGTACGGCAAGAAGGTCGAGGTCGACGACCCCTGGGGCTACGGCCGCTCGCTGGAGTGGGCGACCTCCTGCCCGCCGCCGCGGCACAACTTCACCTCGCTGCCGCGCATCCGCTCCGAATCCCCGGCGTTCGATCTGCACCACCCTGAGATCGCGGCGCTGGAAGCCGTCGAGAACGAGGGCCAGAAGGACACGGCGCTGCTCGGCGGCAAGGAGGTCGGCAAGTGAAGATCCAGGGCAAGATGTTCATCTGGCTCTCCGTCTTCGTCCTCGCCATGGCGATCGTCTATGGCGTCTGGTCGAAGGAGCCGGCGGGCACCACCGCGCTGTTCCTCGCCTTCGGCCTGTGCATCATGATCGGCTACTACCTGGCCTTCACGGCCCGGCGGGTGGACGCCGGAGCACAGGACAACGACGAGGCCGAGGTCTCCGACGACGCCGGCGAGCTGGGCTTCTTCAGCCCGCACAGCTGGCAGCCGCTCTCCCTGGGCGTCGGCGGCGCGCTCGCCTTCCTGGGCGTCGTCTTCGGCTGGTGGCTGCTCTACTTCTCGGCCCCGGTCATCCTGATCGGTCTGTTCGGCTGGGTCTTCGAGTACTACCGCGGCGAGAACCGCACCCAGTAGGTAACGGTCTTCCGTACACCGGGCGGGCCCGGACACCTCACCAGGTGTCCGGGCCCGCCCGTTTGCAGTCCTCCAGCGCGCCGCGGCCGGGGGAAGTTCCTACTTTGGGGTCATGAGCCTCAGACCACGACACCGGACGGCGCTCGGCTGCGCCTTCCTGCTGGCGCCCCTGGCGGCAGGCGCCACCGCCTGCGGCGGTTCGTCGTCGGACCCGCTCTCGGCCGCGCCGTACGACGCCGCCGGGCAGATCTCCGCCAACGCGCCCGGAGGCGGCCGGAAGGCCGACCCGGACAAGCCGCTGGAGATCTCCACCACCGGTGACGAGGCCCGGATCACGGACGTGACCGCCACCGACGCCTCCGGCCGCTACATCAGGGGCGAACTGGCCGCCGACGGCAGGCAGTGGCGCACCACCGTCCCGCTGGCCGCCGGCACCCGCTACACGGTCCGGGTGAGCACCGAGGACGAGGACGGCGAGCCGGGCCGCAAGGTCCTCCAGATCGACACCCAGGACACCGGCGACCGGCTCAACGTCACGCTCGGGCCGGACAACGGCACGTACGGGGTCGGCCAGCCCGTCACGGCCGCGCTCAGCAAGCCGGTCAAGGACCCCGAGGCCCGCGCGATCGTCGAAGGCGCCCTCAAGGTCCGCTCCACCCCGCGCGTGGAGGGCTCCTGGCACTGGGTCGACAGCAAGACGCTGCACTTCCGGCCGCGCGAGTACTGGCCCACGCACGCCGACATCGAGGTACGCAGCAACCTGGAGGGCCTGAAGATCACCGGCGGGCTGTACGGAGGCCCCGCCAAGCCCGTGAAGCTGCGTACGGGGGACCGGGTGGAGGCCGTCACGGACGCCGCGGCGCACACCATGACGGTCACCCGCAACGGCGAGGTGATCAACACCATCCCCGTCACCACCGGCAAGCCCGGCTACTCCACCCGCAACGGCACCAAGGTCATCCTGGGCAAGGAGGGCTTCGTACGGATGCGGGGGGAGAGCATCGGCATCCCGTCGGGCAGCTCGGACTCCTACGACCTGCCGGTCTACTGGGCCACCCGGGTGACCTGGAGCGGCGAGTACGTGCACGCGGCGCCCTGGTCCGTCGGGTCGCAGGGCGCCGACAACGTCAGCCACGGCTGCACCGGCATGTCCACCGGCAACGCCAAGTGGTTCTTCGACACGGTACGCGTCGGCGACCTCGTCACGGTCGTCAACAGCGGCGGCGAGACCATGACGCCCTTCGACAACGGCTTCGGCGACTGGAACATGCCGTGGAAGCAGTGGCGCGCGGGCAGCGCCCTGGACAAGAACAAGCCCAGCACCACAGGCGAGCAGGACCAGCGGCCGGGACCAGAGAATGCCGCCCGGCTGCGCCCGCAGGTCTGAGGACCTCTCAGAAAGGCCCTCAGGAGGCCGCTCAGGCCTCCGTGAGGAGCCGGCGGCGCAGCAGTCCGGCCAGGGCGTCCGTGAAGGCCACGGGATCCACAGGGTGCGTCACAGCGGCGTCCGCGCGGCTCCACGTCGCCAGCCAGGCGTCCTGCGGGCGGCCGATCAGCAGCAGCACCGGCGGGCAGTGGAAGATCTCGTCCTTGATCTGCCGGCAGACGCCCATGCCGCCCGCGGGCGCCGTCTCGCCGTCCAGGACGCACGCGTCGATCCCGCCCTGCTCCAGGGCCTCCAGGACGGCGGGCAGGGTCGCGCACTCCAGGATCTCCACCGGCGGCACGTCGGCGGCAGGCCGGCGGCCCGTCGCGAGCCGTACCTGCTCGCGGGTGTCGGCGTTGTCGCTGTAGACCAGCACCGTGGCAGTCGCCTGCATCGTTCCTCCACACATCTCGGCGGTACGGCTTCGGGCGGAAACCCACCCGGCCAGCGCCGGGAGGTGCCTCCAGCGCGGATGCTACTGCTCGTACGGCGGCGCGCAGGAGGGTTCTACGGGATCAAAGATCCGGCCGACGGCCCGTCAGGACTGGTCGGAGCGGGGTCACGGGGCCGTACGGCGGGCCCCGGGTCCTCCCTTCGGGCGACTGCCGCGGTGGGCCGTACGAGCAGGGCATACGCCCTTGACACACCGAACGGCACCCCCCGGGGTGAGGGCGGGATAAGCGACCGACATAATGTCGGTCGTGGCGACAGCAACGACAGTAGAAACCGGGCACGCGCACCCGTCGGTCAATCGGCCGAACCTCACCAGCGTCGGAACCATCATCTGGCTGAGTTCCGAGCTGATGTTCTTCGCGGCCCTCTTCGCGATGTACTTCACCCTCCGATCGGTGACCGGGGCCGAGATGTGGAAGGAATCCGCCGATGCGCTGAATCTTCCGTTCTCCGCGACGAACACCACGATCCTGGTACTCAGCTCGCTGACCTGCCAGCTCGGTGTGTTCGCGGCCGAGCGCGGCGATGTCAAGAAGCTCCGGACCTGGTTCGTGATCACCTTCATCATGGGTGCGATCTTCATCGGTGGTCAGGTCTTCGAGTACACCGATCTGGTCAAGGAGGAGGGCCTCTCGCTCTCGTCCAGCCCGTACGGATCGGTGTTCTACCTGACCACCGGCTTCCACGGACTGCACGTGACGGGCGGACTCATCGCCTTCCTGCTGGTCCTGGGCAGGACGTACGCGGCCAAGAGGTTCACCCACGAACAGGCCACCGCGGCCATCGTCGTGTCCTACTACTGGCACTTCGTCGATGTCGTCTGGATCGGCCTCTTCGCCACGATCTACCTGATCCGCTGACCGGTCCCGTACCGGAACCGCGCTTCAGACAGACATAGCCAAAGCATCGACGCAGAAGATCCTGACACCGGGGTAATCCGTGAAAAAGCTCTCCGCACGACGGCGCCATCCGCTGGCGGCGCTCGTCGTCCTACTCTTCGCGCTGGCGGTCACTGGGGGGCTGTACGCCGCGTTCGCGCCTGCGGACAAGGCTCAGGCCGATGACACCGCCCAGTCTCTTGCCATCAAGGAGGGCAAGAAGCTCTTCGCCGTCGGCTGCGCCAGCTGCCACGGCACCGGCGGTCAGGGCACCTCCGACGGCCCGAGCCTGGTCGGCGTGGGCGCCGCCGCCGTCGACTTCCAGGTCGGCACCGGCCGGATGCCGGCGCAGCAGCCCGGCGCCCAGGTGCCGCGGAAGAAGAACATCTACAGCCAGGCCGAGATCGACCAGCTCGCGGCGTACGTCGCGTCGCTCGGTGCCGGTCCCAGCGTGCCGGGCAAGGACCAGTACAGCAAGGACGGCGCGGACATCGCCAAGGGCGGTGAGCTGTTCCGTACGAACTGCGCGCAGTGCCACAACTTCACCGGTAAGGGCGGCGCCCTGACCAACGGCAAGTTCGCACCGACGCTCGAGGGCGTGGACCCGAAGCACATCTACGAGGCCATGGAGACCGGCCCGCAGAACATGCCTTCCTTCGGTGACGGTTCGCTGTCCCCGCAGAACAAGAAGGACATCGTGTCCTACCTCGGCGCCGTCAACAGCGACGACACCCCCAGCCCCGGTGGTCTGGGCCTGGGCGGTCTCGGCCCGGTCAGTGAGGGCCTCTTCGGTTGGATCGCCGGCCTGGGCGCGCTGATCGCGGTCGCCATCTGGGTCGCAGCCCGGACTACGAAGGCCAAGAAGTCATGAGTGAGACTGGACGACACGAAGACGTGCCAGAAAAGAACCTCCCCAGTGAGCGGGACACGGCTCACGGCGGCGCGGTCGAGACGGCGGACAACCCCTTCGCCGACCCGGGGCTGCCGCCCCACGAGCCCCGCATCCAGGACATCGACGAGCGGGCCGCCAAGCGCTCCGAGCGTGCGGTCGCCTTCCTCTTCACCCTGTCGATGCTCGCGACGGTCGGCTTCATCGCCGCGTACGTGATCTTTCCGGTCGACAAGATCACCTACATCTGGCCGTTCGGTCACGTCAGCGCGCTGAACTTCTGGCTCGGCCTGACGCTCGGTGTGGCGCTGTTCTGCATCGGCGCCGGCGCGGTCCACTGGGCCCGCACGCTGATGTCCGACGAAGAGGTGGCCGACGACCGGCACCCGATCGAGGCGCCCCCCGAGGTCAAGGCGAAGGTCATGGACGACTTCCGCCAGGGGGCGAAGGAGTCCGGGATCGGCCGGCGCAAGCTGGTCCGCAACACCATGTTCGGCGCGCTGGCCCTGGTGCCGCTCTCCGGTGTGGTGCTGCTGCGCGACCTCGGTCCGCTGCCGGAGAAGAAGCTCCGCACCACCGGCTGGAAGAAGGGCATCCGCCTGGTCAACCAGTCGACCAACCTGCCGCTGCGTCCTGAGGACATCGCGGTCGGTTCGCTGACCTTCGCCAAGCCCGAGGGCCTGGAGGAGGACGACCACGACTTCAACCAGAAGATCGCCAAGGACGCCCTGATGCTCGTCCGGATCCAGCCGGAGAACATCAAGGACAAGCAGGAACTGGACTGGTCGCACGAGGGCATCGTCGCGTACTCGAAGATCTGCACCCACGTGGGCTGCCCGATCAGCCTGTACGAGCAGCAGACGCACCACGTGCTGTGCCCCTGCCACCAGTCGACCTTCGACCTGTCCGACGGCGGACGCGTCATCTTCGGCCCCGCCGGACACGCCCTGCCGCAGCTGCACATCACGGTGAAGGACGGCTTCCTCGAAGCCGTAAGCGACTTCGCGGAGCCCGTCGGCCCGAGCTTCTGGGAGCGCGGATGAGTAACGAGACGAGCGCGACCACCACGCGCCGCGGCCAGGCGCCGCGGGGCGAGCGGATCGCCGACTGGGCGGACGGCCGGCTGGGCATCTACAGCCTCGCCAAGGCCAACATGCGCAAGATCTTCCCGGACCACTGGTCCTTCATGCTGGGCGAGATCTGCCTCTACAGCTTCATCATCATCATCCTGACCGGCGTCTACCTGACGCTGTTCTTCCACCCGAGCATGGCCGAGGTGACCTACCACGGCTCGTACGTGCCCATGCACGGGATCCGGATGACGCAGGCCTTCGAGTCGACGCTGGACATCAGCTTCGACGTGCGCGGCGGTCTGCTCATCCGGCAGATCCACCACTGGGCGGCCCTGGTCTTCCTGGGCGGCATGATGGTGCACATGATGCGGGTGTTCTTCACCGGCGCCTTCCGCAAGCCGCGCGAGGTCAACTGGCTGTTCGGCTTCCTGCTGCTGGTGCTGGGCATGTTCACCGGCTTCACCGGCTACTCGCTGCCGGACGACCTGCTCTCGGGCACCGGTGTCCGGTTCATCGAGGGTGTCATCCTGGCGATGCCGCTCATCGGCTCGTACCTGCAGATGTTCATCTTCGGCGGGGAGTTCCCGGGGCACGACATCATCCCGCGGTTCTTCACGATCCACGTGCTGCTGCTGCCCGGCATCATGCTGGGCCTGCTGGTGGCGCACCTGATCCTGGTCTTCTACCACAAGCACACGCAGTTCCCGGGTGCCGGCAAGACCAACAAGAACGTCGTCGGCATGCCGCTGCTGCCGGTCTACATGGCCAAGGCCGGAGGCTTCTTCTTCCTGGTCTTCGGCGTGATCTCGGTGATCGCGGCGGTCGCCAGCATCAACCCGGTGTGGGCCATCGGCCCGTACCGGCCCGACCAGGTGTCCACCGGCGCCCAGCCCGACTGGTACATGGGCTTCGCCGAGGGTCTGGTCCGTGTGATGCCCGGCTGGGAGTGGGACATCTGGGGCCACACCATCAACTTCGGTGTGCTGATCCCGATCCTCATCTTCCCGCTGGTGCTGGTCGCGATCGCGGTCTACCCGTTCGTCGAGTCCTGGGTCACCGGCGACAAGCGCGAGCACCACATCCTGGACCGCCCGCGCAACGCCCCGACCCGTACCGGCTTCGGTGTGGCCTGGCTGACCGCCTACCTCATCATGCTCGTCGGCGGCGGCAACGACCTGTGGGCCACCCACTTCCACCTGTCGCTGAACGCCCTGACCTGGTTCGTCCGGATCGGCTTCTTCGTCGGGCCGGTGCTGGCCTTCATCGTCACCAAGCGGATCTGCCTGGGTCTGCAGCGCCGGGACCGCGACAAGGTGCTGCACGGACGCGAGTCCGGCATCATCAAGCGGCTGCCGCACGGTGAGTTCATCGAGGTGCACGAGCCGCTCAACCAGGAGCAGCTGCACACCCTCACCCAGCACGAGCAGCCCAAGCCGTTCGAGATCGGCCCGGAGGTCGACGAGAACGGTGTCGAGCGGAAGGTCAAGCGGTCGACGAAGCTCCGCGCCAAGCTCTCCAAGAGCTACTACGGCGAGGACAACGTCATCCCGAAGCCGACCCCGGAGGAGTACAAGGAGATCACCAGCGGCCACGGCCACCACTGATCCCCGCCGTGTGACGCACGGCAGTACCACCGCGTAAGTACGCCACCCAGAGGGCCCCTTCCAGAGACTGGAGGGGGCCCTCCGGCATGCCGGGGCGCCGGATAAGGTTTCGGCACCAGCAGGACTCGAATCCAGGAGTGTGGACCATGAACGTTGTGACCCCGGGTGGCGGCGACAGCGTGGCGGCCCACACCTGGCCGGCCGTACTGGACGCGCTCCTCCAGGGCCGTGACCTCAGCGCCGACGACACGGCGTGGGCGATGGACCGGATCATGCGCGGCCAGGCCACCGACGCGCAGGTCGCCGGGTTCGCGGTGGCGCTGCGGGCCAAGGGCGAGACGGTCGCGGAGATCTCCGGCCTGGTACGGGCGATGTACGCGCACGCCAACCTCATCGAGGTGCCGGGCCCGAGCGTGGACATCGTCGGCACCGGCGGCGACGGCGCCAAGACCGTCAACATCTCCACGATGTCCTCGATCGTGGTGGCCGGCACCGGCGCGAAGGTCGTCAAGCACGGCAACCGCGCCGCCTCGTCGGCCAGCGGCGCCTCCGACGTGCTGGAGAAACTGGGCGTCAACCTGGACCTGACCCCGCGCCGGGTCGTCGAGGTCGCCGAGGAGGCCGGGATCACCTTCTGCTTCGCGGTCAAGTTCCACCCGTCGCTGCGGCACGTGGCGCCCGCGCGGCGCGAACTGGGCATCCGTACGACGTTCAACGTGCTGGGCCCGCTGACCAACCCGGCGAAGGTACGGGCCCAGGCCACCGGCGTGGCCGACGCGCGGATGGCGCCGATCCTGGCCGGCGTGCTGGCCGAACGCGGCTCCAGCGCCCTGGTCTTCCGGGGCGAGGACGGCCTGGACGAGCTGACCACCACGGCCACGTCCAGGGTCTGGGTCGTGCGCGACGGCGCCGTACGCGAGGAGACCTTCGACCCGCGGGACGTGGGCATCGGCCTGGTGCCCGTGGAGGCGCTGCGCGGCGCCGACGCGTCGTACAACGCGGACGTGGCACGCCGCCTGCTGGGCGGCGAGACCGGGCCGGTACGGGACGCGGTGCTGCTGAACGCGGCGGCGGCCCTGGTGGCCCTGGAGCCGTCCGCGGCGCCGCTGACCGAGCAGATCACCGCGGGCATCGAGAAGGCCGCCGAGGCCATCGACTCGGGCGCGGCCCGCCGGGCGCTGGAACGGTGGGTGGCGGCCAGCAACGCCTGAGGCGGCTGCGGTGTGACGCGGGGCCCGGTCCGGGATACGGACCGGGCCTTGCGCGTCTCCGCTCGTGTGGCATGATGCTGCCCAGGTCACGAGTGACAGCGACTACGGCCCCGGCCCGCTGTCCGGCAACCCTCCGTCCGTGGCGGGGTGCCCCGGGTGATGACCAGGCCGCAGGCAGCGAGGTCTGCGGCAAGCGCGGATCCCTCGTGCCAGGGATCCTGGTCCTTGAGGGAGATCTCCCGTGATGAAGCGAATGCGTTAGGGCCCTCGGCCCCTTCTTCCGCACCCCTTTTTCCTTTCACCGCTGTCGGCCGGCCCCGCTTCCGCGTGCGTGCCCCGCAGCGAAGTCGCCCTGCTTTCACGGGAGTTCGCCATGCCTGTTTCCGCTGCCGCCGCCACTGTTGCCACCGCTGCCGCCTCCGATGCCGCCGTCTGCGCCCCGCTGCCCGTACTGGGGCGCGACGTCCTGGTCCCGCTCGTCACCGGTGGCGAGGTGGAGTACGCGGCGCTGGACATCGCCGCCAGTGCCCCGGCGCTCCAGCGCGTCTGGGACGACGTGGCCGCGTACGCCCCGTACTACGGCAGCGTGCACCGCGGCGCGGGCTACCTCTCGCAGCTGTCCACCGACCTGTTCGAGAACAGCCGGGCGGAGGTGGCCCGCTTCCTCGGGGCGCGGGAGGGAGACCAGGTGGTCTTCACCCGCTCCACCACCGACTCGCTGAATCTGCTGGCCGCGGCGCTGCCCGCGGACACCCGGGTGTTCGTCTTCGAGACCGAGCACCACGCCTCGCTGCTGCCGTGGGAGCAGCGCGCGGACGTCGAGGTGACGTACCTGGACGCGCCGCGTACGCCGCGGCAGGCGGTGGACACGCTGGAGCGGGCGCTGGCGGAGCGCGAGCCGGGCTCCGCTTCCGAGGGCTTCGAAAAGAGCGGAGGCGGAGCGCAGCGGAGCGAGAACGCCCTGGTCTGCGTGACGGGGGCTTCCAATGTGACCGGTGAGCTGTGGCCCGTACGGGAGCTGGCCGCGGCGGCGCACGCGCACGGCGCGCGGATCGTGCTGGACGCCGCCCAGCTCGCGCCGCACCACCCGGTCGACATCGCCGAGCTGGACGTGGACTGGGTCGCCTTCTCCGGCCACAAGCTGTACGCGCCCTTCGGGGCCGGCGTGCTGGCCGGGCGCGCGGACTGGCTCCAGGAGGCGGAGCCGTACCTGGCGGGCGGCGGCGCCAGCCGTACGGTCGCCCGCCGCGCGGACGGCGGGGTGGACGTCGACTGGCACACCACCGCGGCCCGCCACGAGGCCGGTTCGCCCAACGTGATCGGCGTGTACGCCGTCGCCGCCGCGTGCAAGGCGCTCACCGAGGCCGGCTTCGAGAACCTGGTGGCCCGGGAGCAGCAGCTGGTCGAGCGGGTACGGGCGGGCCTCGCCGAGGTGCCCGAGGTGAAGGTGCTGTCGCTGTTCGGCGACGACGCCCCGCGGGTGGGCGTGCTGTCCTTCGTCGTCCAGGGCTGGAACAGCTCGCACTTCGCGGCGGCGCTCTCCGCGGAGTACGGCATCGGCGTACGCGACGGGCTCTTCTGCGCGCACCCCCTCGTACGGACCCTGCTGGGCGCCGAGTCCGAGGCCCCGGGGGAGTGCGGTGCGCCTGAAGGGGCACCGGGCGAGCAGAGCCTGAACGCCATCCGGGTGAGCTTCGGGGCGGGCACGCCCGACGAGCACGTGGACCGCTTCGTACGGGCCGTCAAGGAACTGGTGACGCAGGGCGCGCGGTGGAGCTACCGCACCGAGGACGGGCGCTGCGTGCCGGACACCGCGGCGTGAGCCTTCCGGACCGCCCGCGCCGCGGCGCCCCGCTGTCCGGGCGCCGCGGCGCGGGTCTTTCGTCTGCGGGGGCGGTCCGGGTCAGGCGTCCAGGCCGATCGCGAAGGCCGCTTCCAGGTCGTGCTGGGAGTACGTACGGAAGGCGATGTGCGTCTCGGTGGAGGCGACGCCCGGCACCTTGCTGATCCGGCCGGGGATGACGTCGGCCAGGTCGTCGTGCTCGGCGACCCGCACCATGGCGATCAGGTCGTGCGCACCGGTGACGGAGTAGACCTCGCTGACACCCTCCAGTGCGGCGATCTTCTCCGCGATCTCCGGGATCTGGTCCACGCTGGTCTTGATGAGCACGATCGAAGTGATCACGGTTGGCTCTCTCCCTCGGCCGCCTGCTGCTTCGCCGTTCCGGCGGAGTCCACACTACCGGGGGCCGCGGCGGCGTCCCCGGCCGGAGCCGGGCTCGGCCGGTACCGCACCCAGGCGTACAGGAAGCCCACCGCGAACCCCACGACGTGGGCGAGGTAGGCCACACCCGGGGTGCTGGGGTCGCGCTGCGCGGCGATCCACTGGAGGACGAACCAGAAGAGCAGCACGACCCACGCCGGGAAGCGCAGCGGCAGGAAGAAGAGGAACGGGTAGATGCTGGTGACCCGGGCCTTGGGGAAGAGGTACAGGAACGCCCCCAGTACGCCGGAGATCGCCCCGGAGGCGCCGACCAGGGTCTGCCCCGAGGAGGCGTGCGCGGCCGCGTAGCCCATCAGGGCCAGGTAGCCGGTCACGAGGTAGAAGAGGGTGAACGGCAGGCGGCCCATGCGGCTCTCGGCCATACCGCCGAAGACGTACAGGAAGAGGACGTTGCCCAGCAGGTGCAGCCAGCTGCCGTGCACGAACAGGGCGGTCAGCGGGGTGAGCAGCGCGCGCGGCGAGCCGCTCCACAGGTCGCGCGGGATGACGCCCCAGCGTTCGAAGTACGCGGTCTGCGCCTGGACGACGGCGTCGCCGGTGCCGTATATGCCGTTGAGGCCGGAGGCGGGTCCGACGACGAAGAGGACGCAGCACACGGCGATCAGGACGTTCGTCATGCGGGAGAACACGGTCACAACCGAGCGGGCGCGGGGCGTCCGGGGGAACAGGGGCGGGGCCGTCATGAAGTGATCATTGCGTAATACGGGCAATCGGGACAGAGTGCCTCGCCGCGTCCCGGCTCCCGGGCGGGCCCGCACCGTACCCGCGTCAGGCCGTAGGGTAACGGTCAGTACCCCGCGTACTTCCGCAGTCCGACGGCGCACCGCGGGAAGCCCCCGAACGACCGCACGAGCCCCGCTCGCCCGAGCGTGACGAAAGAGGACGACACGATGGCTGTTCCCCTGCCGACGGACGGTACCCGGTGGCGCTGCACGCTGTGCGGCAACCTGACGCGCTTCGACGTGACCCGGCGCTCCGAGGTCGTGGAGTACCTCCACCTCGACCTCGCCGGGGAGCCGAAGGTGGAAGAACGCGAGGTGCTCAGTGAGAGCATCGAGTCCGTGCGCTGCCGCTGGTGCAACGCGGTCGACCAGATCGAGCTGGTCGACCGGCCGGGCGCCAGTGCCTGAGTCGAGCGCCTGAGATCGGAGCGATGCAGCAGTGGTGGAGCGTCCAGAAGGGCCTGCGGGGGCGGAGCACGATGCCGAGGCCGGTGCGGCCGAGGCGGACGAGGTGCTCGACCGTCCGCTGCCCGAGGGCGTGCGGCGCCGGGTCGTGGCGCTCACCGCGGAGTCCTTCGGCGGCCTGACGGTCGCCGAACTTCCGCCGCCGCTGCGCCAGTACGCCCGGTTCACCCCCACCCGCCGGGCCAAGTTCGCGGGCAACGCGATGGCCGCCGCGCTGGAGAACGACGCGGTCTTCCGGCAGCGGATCGCCGGCCGGCTCCGCGAGGCCCAGCCGGAACTGGCCGAGGCGCTGGACAACGGCACCCCGCCCGCCGCCGCCGACCCGCTCGATGTCGCGGCGGCGGCCTATGTGCTGCGCCCCGAAGGCTGGGTGAAGCTGGTCGCCGCGGCCGGCGAGGAGGCGCAGCGCGCCCGCGCGGAACAGGCCGGCGAGGAGGCCGAACGTGAGCTGGCCGCGCTGCGCGAGGAACTGGCGCAGGTCCGCGCGCAGGCCCGCGCCGAGGCCGAGCGCACCCGCGGCGACCTGGACGCGCTGCGCAGGGAGAACGAGTCGTTGCAGCGCAAGCTGCGCAGCGCGCTCAGCGACGTCAAGCGGGGCGAGGCGGCGGCGCGCAAGGCCGCGGCCGAGACGGAGTCCGTACGGGTCGCGGCGGCGCAGGAGAAGACCGCCGCGGACAGCGAGGTGCGCCGCCTCAAGGCCCGTGTCGCGGAGGCCGAGGCGTCCTTGGAGGCCAGCCGCCGCGCCACACGCGAGGGCCGCAGCGTCGAGGACATGCGGCTGCGGCTGCTGCTGGACACCGTCCTGGACGCGGCGCAGGGGCTGCGCCGGGAACTGGCGCTGCCGCCCGCCGACACCCACCCGGCGGACACCGTCGACGCGGTGGCCCCGGGCAAGATGACGCCCAAGGACATCGCCACGCGCGCGCTCTCGGAGACCGACCCGGCGCTGCTGGACCAGCTGCTGGCGCTGCCGCAGGCCCACCTGGTGGTGGACGGTTACAACGTCACCAAGACCGGTTATCCGACGATGCCGCTGGACAAGCAGCGGCTGCGGCTGCTGGGCGGTCTCGCGGTACTGGCCGCCCAGACCGGCGCGGAGATGACCTGTGTCTTCGACGGCGCGGAGCTGGCCGCGCCGGTGCTGCTCGCGCCGCCGCGCGGAGTCAGGGTCCTGTTCAGCAAGCCCGGCGTGACGGCCGACGAGCTGATCCGTCAGCTGGTACGGGCCGAGCCGCCCGGCCGTCCGGTGGTGGTGGTCTCCACGGACCGTGAGGTGGCCGACGGGGTGGCCAAGGCGGGGGCGCGGCCGGTCGCATCGGCCCTGCTGCTCAAGCGACTTGCCCGTACCTGAGTCGTACGTTCCGTCCGTACGACTTGTCCGGAACGCTCGTCCTGGTGGGGTCCGCGGTGCCTATCCTGCTGGTGCGGCCGCGGGAGGACACGTGGCCGGTGTGCCGTCCGCGACGGAGGTAAAGGTGTACCCATCAACGAGGCACCGTATGCCTGCCGTTCGTGCCTGAGTGTCAAGTGACCATTACTGCCTGTGTGATGTTGGTAAAGGATGAGGAGCATCCAGCAGTTTTTTCCGGTGAGGATTTGAAGCGATCACAAGTCGGTTACTAAGGTCAGGCCTCAACCCTTCATGCAGTTGATCATCCACCCGGGATGAACAGTGAAGGAACCGCCGAGTCCGCGGTGTTCACGCGGAGCCGGGGTCCTGTACCCCCCACGCCCGGTAGGCGGCTGAAGGAAGAAGGAGCTCGCCTCCGTGGCGTCCCACCGTCGACCCAAGCAGCCGAGCCGCACGCGCGTGACCGTCCTCACCGCGACCGCCGCGGCGGCCGTCGCCCTCTCGTCCCAGGCCGCCCATGCCGACCCGAAGCCGAAGAAGGAAGACGTCAAGTCCGAGGTCGACAAGCTCTACGAGCAGGCGGAGCAGGCCACCGAGAAGTACAACGGGGCCAAGGAGGACCAGGAGAAGCTCCAGAAGGAGGTCGACGCCCTCCAGGACAAGGTCGCCCGCGGCCAGGGTGAGCTGAACCAGCTCCGCAAGGGACTCGGCGCGGTCGCCTCCGGCCAGTACCGCAGCGGCAGCATCGACCCGTCCGTGCAGCTCTTCCTCTCCGGCGACCCGGACACCTACCTCGACAAGGCCGCCACCCTCGACCAGTTGAGCGGCAAGCAGGCCGAGCAGCTGAAGACCATCGCGGACAAGCAGCGTCAGCTCGCCCAGGAGCGCGCGGAGGCCGCGGCCAAGATCAAGGACCTCTCGGAGACCCGCCAGGCGCTGGGTGACAAGAAGGACGAGATCAAGGGCAAGCTCGCCAAGGCCCAGGAACTCCTCAACACGCTGACCGCCAAGGAGAAGCAGGAGCTCCAGCAGGAGGAGCAGAAGAAGAACCGCTCCAGCCGCGGCAACGAGCGTCCCGACCTGGGCAACGACGTACCGGCCTCGCAGCGGGGCGCCGCCGCCCTGTCCGCCGCCGCCTCCAAGATCGGCTCGCCGTACGTGTGGGGCGCCACCGGCCCCTCCTCCTTCGACTGCTCGGGCCTGACCTCCTGGGCGTACCAGCAGGCCGGCCAGTCGCTGCCGCGCACCTCGCAGGCGCAGGCCAACGCCGGTACCCGGATCGGCTCGCAGAGCGCCCTCAAGCCGGGCGACCTGGTGCTCTTCTACGGCGACCTGCACCACATCGGCCTGTACGCGGGCAACGGCCAGGTGCTGCACGCGCCGAAGCCGGGCGCGTCCGTGCGCTACGAGTCGATCAACAACATGCCCTTCCAGTTCGGCGTCCGCGTCTGACACTCCGCCGGCCGCTTCCCGCGCCCACGGGATGCGGCCGCGCCTGCCGCCCGATCGGGCGAATTGCGGTGTCCGCCGCTGACTTCCCGCCCCGCCGGTGACCTGCGCAGTCACCGGCGGGGCGGCTTTTTCCCTACCGGCGGCGAGGGGTGCGGGTCTTTGGCCGCGGGCCACCGGCGCCGTTACTGTCTGCCCTCGCAGCCGCCGGTCTGCGTCCGCCCGCCCGGGCGGCAGGGGCTGCACGGAAGGGAGTGCGGCCTCTCGTGGCGTCCCACCGCCGTGTCTCACAGTCCGGCCTGGCCGGTGCGACCAGGGCCACCGTCCTGTCCGCCGCCGCGGTCACCGCCGCCGCGGCACTGTCCGCCGGAGCGGCGCAGGCCGTTCCCGGCCCGGCGCCCGCCGAGGTCACCGCGCGCGTCGACGCGCTGTACGAGCAGGCCGAGAAGGCCACCGAGCAGTTCAACGGGGCCGGTGAGCGGGCCCGGAAGCTGCGCACCGAGGTGGCCGCCCTCCAGGACCGGGTGGCCCGCGGCCAGGAGCGCGTCAACCGGCTGCGCGGCCGGCTCGGCGCCGTCGCCTCCGCCCAGTACCGCTCCGGCGGCCTGGACCCGGCCCTGAAGCTGATGCTCTCCGAGGACCCGGCGCACTACCTCGACAAGGCCGCCGCCCTGGACCGCGTCAACGGCGAACAGGCCGGGCAGCTGCGTGCTCTTCAGGGCGCCCAGCGCGGCCTGGAGCAGGAGCGCCGGGAGGCGACCGGGAAGCTGGCGGCCCTGGAGTCGAGCCGGCAGGACGTCGCGCGGCACAAGAAGGACGTCGAGGACAAACTGGCCGCGGCACGCCGCCTGCTGAACTCCCTGCCCGGCGAGGACCGGGCCGCCTACGACCGGGCGAACCGCGGGGTCGGACGCTCACTGCCCGGCCTGACCGGCGCGGCACCCGCCTCCGGCCGCGCCGGGACCGCCGTCCAGGCGGTGCGCGGGGCGATCGGCCGCCCGTACGCCTGGGGGCAGTCGGGGCCCGGCGCCTTCGACTGCTCCGGGCTGATGCAGTGGGCCTACGCGCGCGCCGGGGTCTCCATCCCGCGCACCTCGCAAGCCCAGCGCGGCGCGGGGCAGCAGGTTCAGGTCAGTCAGGCCAGGCCGGGAGACCTGGTCATCTACCGGGACGACGCCAGCCATGTCGGTATGTATGTGGGCAACGGACAGGTGGTGCACGCGCCGTATCCGGGTGCGCGGGTGCGCTCCGACCCCGTCGGCATGATGCCGATCTCGTCCGTAACCCGACCCTGACCGCTGTCCGTACGCGGGGACGGTGCTTACGATCAGCCGCGTGGCAGGTCGACAGGTACAGCGGCGGACGGCCCGGCGGATCAGGACGGCGCTCTGCGCGGCCCTGCCGCTGGCGCTGCTGCCGCTGCTCACGGGCTGCCAGGACCCGGCCGGCGCGGCGGACGCGCCGCCGGGCATCCAGCGGATGCTGGACCGGCGTGCGGCAGCCGTACGCGACCGGGACGCCGGGGCCTTCCTCGCCTCGGTCGACCCGCGCGCGGCCGGATACCGCGCCCAGCAGCGGGCGGTGTTCGCCAACCTCGCGCAGGTGCCGCTGGCCGCCTGGTCGTACGAGCTGGTGCGGACCGACGCGTTCGGCCTGCCCCCGGTGGCCGGCGCCGACGGCCGGCGGGTGGCCGCCGAGGTGCGGCTGCGCTACCGGCTGACCGGGTACGACACCGGGCCGGTCACCTCCGTGCAGTACCTGACCTTCACCGACCGCGGTGGCCGGTGGCTGATCAGCTCCGACTCGGACGGCGCCGGGAGCGGGCGGCGCAGCGCGCGCCAACTGTGGGACCAGGGGCCGGTCCAGGTCGTCAAGGGGCGTCACAGCCTGGTCCTCGGGGTGCGGCGCGGCACCGCGGCACTGCGCGAACTGGCGGACCGTACGGACGAGGCCGTGCCCGCCGTCGGGCAGGCGTGGCCCGGCAAGTGGGCCGGGCGGGTGGTCGTCGAGGCCCCGCAGTCGCTGGACCGGATGGCGGAGCTGCTGAACGCCACCGACCCCGCCGGCTACCGGGGCATAGCGGCCGTCACGACCGGCGAGACGGGCTCGGCACCGGCGGCGCCCGCCGACCGGGTCGTCGTCAACCCGGAGGCGTACGGCGAACTGTCCACCGCCGGGCGCCAGATCGTGCTGACGCACGAGACCACCCACGTCGCGACCCGCACCGCCACCACGTCCACCACCCCGCTCTGGCTCTCCGAGGGCTTCGCCGACTGGGCCGCCTACCGCGGCGGCGGCCGCCCGGCCCCGGCCACCGCCCCCGAACTCGCCCACGCCGTCGCCAAGGGCACACCCCCGTCCCGGCTCCCGGCCGACGGCGACTTCCGCTTCAGCCGCAGCGCACGGCAGCTGGCCCGCGCGTACGAGAGCGGCTGGCTGGCCTGCCGCATGATCGCCGACCACTGGGGCGAGCGGAAGCTCGGCGCGTTCTACCGGGCGGCGGGCCGGGGCGGCGGGCAGAGCGCCGGCCGGGCGATGCGCGACCACCTGGGACTGAGCCCGGCGGAATTCAGCCGGCGGTGGCAGTCGTACGTGGTGAAGCAGCTGGGGTGAGGTGCCGCGGCCCGGTGACCGTCGAGCGCCACAGCCGGCGGCAGGCGGTCAGCGAGGCGGCCACGAGCAGGGCGTTGCGTACGGCCAGCAGGACGATGCCGCGCCCCTCACTGGCCACGACGTCCGCGAACCACACGGGGAACTCCAGGAGCGTCGCACCGGCCGCCGGCAGCACCAGGACGGCGGGCAGCCCCATCCGGCTCGCCCGCAGCGTCATGCACACGGCCGCCGCGCCGACCAGCCAGATCAGGTACTGCGGGCTGATGACCCGGCTGGTGGTCACGGAGAGCAGGACCGCGGTGAAGGCGGCGTCGGCGAGCGTGGCGGACGTGAACCTGCGGGCCCGCAGCCGCCACAGCAGCAGCCAGCCGAACGCCGCCACCGTCAGGACCAGCGCCAGGGAGCTGACCAGCGGCACGTACGGGCCGACGAACTCCACGGAGCCGTAGTGCAGCAGCACCTCGCCGTCCCAGCCGAACTGCCGGGCCAGATGGAAGACGAGCGCGCCGAGCGACTCCACCTCCGTGCCCCGGTCGCGCTGGAAGGACAGGAAGGCCAGCCCGCCAGGAGCCCAGGCGGCGAAGCACAGCGTGATCGCCAGCGCGCCCGCCACCGCCGCGCCCCACAACTCCCGCGCGCGGCGGCCCCGCAGCGGCGCACCGGTCAGCAGCAGCACCGGCCACACCTTCAGCAGCGCGCCGCATGCGATCAGGGCTCCGGACAGACGCGGGTGCCGGGCGGCGGCGAACAGCGCGGCGACGGCCACCGCGGTGACCATCAGGTCGTACCGGGCGTACGCGGTCGGGCCGAGCAGGGCGACGCCCGCGGTCCAGATCCAGGCGCCGGCCAGGCGTCTGCCGGGACGGCGGCCCGCGTACAGGAGCAGCGCGAAGGTGACCGCGTCGGCGGCGCAGGCCAGCACGAAGAACGCCGAGGCGTAGTCCAGGAAGGGCAGCAGCCCGGGGGAGAGCACGGCGAGCGCGGCGGCCGGCGGATACTGCCAGGTCACGTCGTCCTGGGGGAACGCGCCGGACTTCAGGACCTCGGACCAGCCGTGATAGATCCCCGAGATGTCACTGGTGACGTCCGGGCCGGGCAGCACCAGCACCTTGAACACGCACAGCAGCAGCACCGCCCGGGTCACGGCCCACACCGCCACCGGCGGTGCCACGGCGCGCACCGTCTCCCTCGGGTGCCGGTCGCCGGCCCTGCTCATCGCCACCTCGTCCCGTCGCCCCGGCCGTCCGTGTCCGTACGTGCGGACGATGCCGTGTCACGACCGTAGACGAGTCACGCACGTGCCGGGGCGGCCCCGCCGGTCGTGTCCACCGACCCGGTACTGTGCCAGGGCAATGGACAAGACGCTGATCGTCACGAACGACTTCCCGCCCCGCCCCGGTGGCATCCAGGCCTTCCTGCACAGCATGGCGCTGCGCCTGGACCCGGACCGGGTGGTGGTCTATGCCTCCACCTGGAAGCGGAGCAGGGAGGGCGTCGCGGCCACCGCCCGCTTCGACGCCGAGCAGCCCTTCCCGGTCGTCCGGGACCGTACGACGATGCTGCTGCCGACGCCCCGGGTGACCCGGACGGCCACCGCCCTGCTGCGCCGGCACGGCTGCTCCTCGGTGTGGTTCGGGGCCGCCGCGCCGCTCGGCCTGATGGCGCCGGCGCTGCGCCGGGCGGGCGCCCGCCGGATCGTGGCCACCACGCACGGGCACGAGGCGGGCTGGGCGCAGCTGCCCGCCTCGCGTCAACTGCTGCGGCGGATCGGCGAGGGCACCGACACGATCACCTATCTCGGTGAATACACCCGCTCGCGGATCGCCGCCGCGCTGACCCCGGCCGCGGCCGGACGCATGACGCAACTGCCGCCCGGCGTGGACGAGAAGACCTTCCACCCCGGCTCGGGCGGCGACGAGGTACGGGCCCGGCTCGGGCTCACCGACCGGCCGGTCGTCGTGTGCGTCTCGCGGCTGGTGCCGCGCAAGGGCCAGGACACGCTGATCGAGGCGATGCCGCGGATCCTGGCCGAGGTGCCGGACGCGGTGCTGCTGATCGTCGGCGGCGGCCCGTACGAGAAGCGGCTGCACGCGCTCGCCGGCGAGAAGGGCGTCGCGGACGCGGTGCGCTTCACCGGGGCCGTGCCGTGGGAGGAGCTGCCCGCCCACTACGGCGCGGGCGACGTCTTCGCGATGCCGTGCCGCACCCGGCGCGGCGGGCTGGACGTCGAGGGGCTGGGCATCGTCTACCTGGAGGCGTCCGCGACCGGACTGCCGGTCGTGGCAGGGGACTCCGGCGGCGCGCCGGACGCCGTACTGGACGGCGAGACGGGGTACGTCGTCCCCGGCGGCTCCCCGACGGCCGCCGCCGAACGCGTCATCGCGCTGCTCAAGGACCCCGCCGCCCGCCGCCGCATGGGCGAGCGCGGCCGCGCCTGGGTGGAGGAGAAGTGGCGCTGGGACCTGCTGGCGGAGCGGCTCAAGGAGCTGCTGTAGGGCGGTACGCGAACGCCGGGCGGGCTGGGGGAGAACCAGCCGCCCGGCGTGGTGACACCGGCTCTTACGGGCGGTAGATCGCCTCGATCTCCTCGGCGAAGTCCTTCGCCACCACGTTCCGCTTGAGCTTCAGCGACGGCGTCACGTGTCCGGACTCCTCGGTGAACTGCGTCGGCAGGATCCGGAACTTGCGCACCGACTCGGCCTTGGAGACCGCCGCGTTGCCGTCGTCCACCGCCCGCTGCACCGCCGCCAGCAGCTCCGGGTCCTTGCTCAGCTCGGTGACGCTCTGCCCGGCCGGGCGGCCGTGCTCCGCCGCCCAGCGCGGCAGGAACTCCTCGTCGAGGGTGACCAGCGCGCCGACGAAGGGCCGCCCGTCGCCGACGACCATGCACTCGGCGATCAGCGCGTGCGCGCGGATGCGGTCCTCGATGACGGCCGGAGCGACGTTCTTGCCGCCCGCCGTCACCAGGATCTCCTTCTTGCGGCCGGTGATCGCGAGGTAGCCGTCCTCGTCGAGGGTGCCGATGTCACCGGTGTGGAACCAGCCGTCGGAGAGCGCTTCCTTGGTCGCCGGCTCGTTGTTCCAGTACTCGGTGAACAGGTGCTCGCCGTGCAGCAGCACCTCGCCGTCGTCGGCGATGCGCACCACCGAGCCGGGCAGCGGCTGGCCGACCGTACCGATCTTCTGCCGGTCCCACGGGTTGAAGGCGGTGGCCGCGCAGGACTCCGTCAGGCCGTAGCCCTCCAGGGCGGTGAAGCCGATGCCCCGGTAGAAGTGGCCCAGCCGCTCACCCAGCGGCGCGCCGCCGGAGATGGCGTGGGTGGCGCGGCCGCCGAGCACGGCGCGCAGCTTGCCGAAGACCAGCTTGTCGAAGAGCTTGTGCTTGAGCCGCAGGCCGAGGGCGGGCCCGGCCTTGGTGTCCAGCGCGCGGCTGTAGGCGATGGCGGTGTCGGCGGCCCGGTCGAAGATCTTGCCCTTGCCCTCGGCCTGCGCCTTGGCGCGCGCCGAGTTGTAGACCTTCTCGAAGACCCGGGGGACACCGAGGATCAGCGTGGGACGGAAGGAGGCGAGGTCGTCGGTGAGGTTCTTGATGTCCGGCGCGTGGCCGAGCTTGATGGGGGCCATCACCGAGGCCACCTGCACCAGCCGCCCGAAGACGTGCGCCACCGGCAGGAAGAGCAGCACCGAGGAGTGGCCGGTGCGGAAGAGCGGCTTGAGGCGCTCCACGACGTTGCCGCACTCGGCGAAGAAGCTGCGGTGGGTGAGCACACAGCCCTTGGGCCGGCCGGTGGTGCCGGAGGTGTACACGATGGTGGCGGGGGAGTCGGCGTCGGCGGTGGCGCTGCGCTCGTCGACCTCCGCGTCGGTGACGCCGGCGCCGGCCGCGCGCAGCCGGGCGATCGCGTCCCGCTCGATCTGCCAGATGTTCTCCAGCGCGGGCAGCCGGTCCCGTACGGACTCGACGGCGGCCTCCATCGCGGGGCTCTCCACCAGGCAGGCCACCGCGCCGGAGTCACCGAGGATCCACTGCACCTGTTCGGCGGAGCTGGTCTCGTAGACGGGGACGGTGACCGCGCCGGCGCTCCAGATGGCGAAGTCCAGCAGCGTCCACTCGTAGCGGGTGCGCGACATCAGGCCGATCCGGTCGCCGGGCCGGATGCCGGCGGCCATCAGGCCCTTGGCGGCGGCCCGTACCTCGGCGAGGAAGACGGCGGCCGTCACGTCCTGCCACCGGCCGTCGACCTTGCGGCCCATGACGGCGACATCAGGGTGCTGCGCGGCATTGCGGCGGATCAGATCCGTCAGGTTGCCGTCCGCGGGGACCTCGTACAGGGCCGGAAGGCTGAACTCGCGCAAGACTGCTGCTCCTCATTGGCGCCGGCCTCACGACGCTGTGTGCCGGCCGGCTGCGGTCCATGATCAGGCAGGGGGGTGGTGGACTGCCCGGACGTTACCCACCGGTATTGCTTTTGGGATAGGGGGTACGCCCAGATGTTCGATGCGTCACAGCGGTGTGACACGCGTCCGGGCACGCCTTGGGACTGCTTCGCGCAGACTAGACCAGGCTTTCGGTGACCCGGAAGTAACCGCAGGTCGGACCCCTCGCCCGGCGGTACGTCCGGCCCCCCTCCCGGCCGTACGCCTTTCGATCTAGGGTGACGGTCATGCGAGTGCATGTGGTCAGCGACGTACACGGCAACGGGCGGGATCTCGCCACGGCGGGCGACGGGGCCGACGCCCTGGTCTGCCTGGGCGACCTGGTCCTCTTCCTGGACTACGCCGACCACTCGCGCGGCATCTTCCCCGACCTCTTCGGCGTCGAGAACGCCCACCGGCTGGTCGAGCTGCGCACCGCCCGCCGCTTCGAGGAGGCCCGCGCGCTGGGCCGGCGGCTGTGGGGGGACGTCGAACGTACCGGCGGGGGCCGGGCGGCCGTCATCGAGGAAGCCGTCCGCCGGCAGTACGCCGAACTGTTCGCCGCCTTCCCGCAAGGGACGTACGCCACGTACGGAAACGTGGACCTGCCCCACCTGTGGCCGGAGTACGCCCGGCCCGGCACCACCGTCCTGGACGGCGAGCGGGTGGAGATCGGCGGCCGGGTCTTCGGGTTCGTCGGCGGCGGGCTGACGACACCGATGCGCACCCCGTACGAGATCAGCGACGAGGAGTACGCCGCCAAGATCGAGGCCGTCGGCGAGGTGGACGTGCTGTGCACCCACATCCCGCCGGACGTTCCCGAGCTCTGCTACGACGTCGTCGCCCGCCGCTTCGAACGCGGCAGCGCGGCCCTCCTGGACGCGATCCGCCGGACCCGGCCCCGCTACGCGCTCTTCGGACACGTGCATCAGCCGCTCGCCCGGCGGGTACGCGTCGGCGCCACCGAGTGCGTCAACGTGGGGCACTTCAACGCGACGGGGACGCCGTACGTCCTGGAGTGGTGACGGACTTGCGGGCCGGTTCCGGGGCCGGACCCGGGGCCGACCGGATCGGCCGGGGAGCCTGTCCGGGGCCCTTTCCCCGCGCGGTAGCCTTCAGCAGCAGGGATACGCGTCTGGCGGACCGGCACGAATCGGCATGGAGGAGTCACGGCGATGGCCGAACACACCAGCTCTAGCATCACGATCGAGGCGGCACCCGCCGAGGTGATGGGAGTGATCGCCGACTTCGACCGCTATCCGGACTGGACCGGCGAGGTCAAGGAAGCCGAGATCCTCAGCAAGGACGACCAGGGCCGCGCCGAGCAGGTCCGGCTGCTGCTGGACGCCGGCGCGATCAAGGACGACCACACCCTCGCGTACACCTGGATCAGCGACCACGAGGTCAGCTGGTCGCTGGTGAAGTCCCAGATGCTGCGGACGCTCGACGGCTCCTACCGGCTGGTCCCGCTGGCCGGCGGCGCGCACACCGAAGTGACGTATCAGCTCACCGTCGACGTCAAGATCCCGATGCTCGGCATGATCAAGCGCAAGGCGGAGAAGGTCATCATCGACCGCGCGCTGGACGGGCTGAAGAAGCGCGTCGAGAGCGGCCCCGCGGCCCCCGCCGGCGAGGCCAAGAGCCTCTGACCATGCGTACCGTCCTCGTCACCGGCCCCGGCGGCGCCGGCCGCACCACCCTCGCCGCCGCCACCGCACTGGCCGGTGCCCGGCGCGGTGAGCGCGTCCTGCTGCTCACCGCCCGCGGCGGCGCGGCGGAACGCGTCCTGGGCACCCGCCTCGGCCGCCCCGGCGCCGGCCCGGTGGCCGTCGTCCCCGGCCTGCACGCCAAGTGCGTCGACGCCGGCGACCACTTCCGCCGCGAGGCCCTGGCCTTCCAGGAGCGCGCGGGCGCCGCCCTCGACCTCCTGGGCGCCGCGCCCCTGGACGAGGACGAACTGACCGAACTGCCGGGCGCGGAGGCGTTCGCGCTGCTCCACGAGGTGCGCGCGGCCCACGAGACGGCCGGCGGACCCGAGGGCCCGGACACGGTCGTCGTCGACATGCCGCCCGCCGCCGACACCGTCGCCCTGCTCGCCCTGCCCGAACAGGCCCGCCGCTACCTGCGCCGCCTGCTGCCGCCCGAGCGGCAGGCCGCCCGCGCGCTGCGGCCGGTGCTGGCCCAGCTGGCGGGCGTGCAGATGCCCACGCAGAAGCTGTACGAGGCCGCGGAGCGCTGGGAGCACGAACTCGCCGCCGTACAGCGGATCATCGACCACCCCGGCACGACCGTACGGATCGTGACCGAGGCGGGCCCGGCCGCCGTCGCGGACCTGCGCGAGGTGCGCTCGGGCCTGGCCCTGTACGGGCACCGCACCGACGCCGTCGTCGCCAACCGGCTGCTGCCCACCGGGTCGGCCGACCCGTTCCTGGCCGCGCTCTCCGGACAGCAGCAGAGCGCGCTCAAGGCGCTGCGCGAGGAGTTCCCGGAGGCGCCGGTCGTCGAGGTGCCGCACCTGGGGCGCGACCCGGAGAGCGCGGAGGACCTGGACGAGCTGATCCGCGGCACGGTCGGGGAACCGGCCGCGCCCGGCGGCGCCGACGACACCTGGACCGTCGAGGACCGGCTCGCCGCGGACGGCATCCTGGTGTGGCGGGTGCCGCTGCCGGGCGCCGAACGCGACGGGCTCGGGCTGCTGCGGCGCGGGGACGAGATCATCGTCACCGCGGGCCGCTACCGGCGGATACGCACCCTGCCCTCCGCGCTGCGCCGCTGCTCGGTCTCCGGCGCGGGCCTGCGCGACGGCGCGCTGCACATCCGCTTCACCCCCGACCCGGATCTCTGGCCCCGCGGTCTCTGAACGGCACACCGCCGTTCGGGTAACGTCGGGGAAAGCAGTACTGCCTCGGACCGCCGCGCACGCGGCGGGTCCGGATCCGCCTCGCCGCCGCAGGAGTGAGTCCGCCATGAGCGATGCCACCGAGCGCCCCGCCGACCGTACGGACCGGTTCGACGCCGATGCCTGGGAAACGGCCTGCGCCGAGGACCTGGCGGCCGAGAAGGCCCGCCGCCGCGCGCAGTACGGCCCGCCGCCCGGCAGCGCCGCCGAGGAACTGCGCCGTCTCGCGGAGGCCGTCACCGACAAGCTCGCCGGCATCCAGCTGCCGGGCGCGCTCGCCGGGATGGCCGCGCAGGGCGCCGTGCAGCAGCTCTTCCGGCAGGCCAAGGCCGTCGTCGAGCCGGTCGTCGAGCGCAACCCGGAGGTCTTCGACCACCTCGCCGCCGCCGGGTCCGAACTGCTGGCCGCCTACCGCTCGGCCGTCGAGAGCGGTGAACGCCGCTGGACCCGTGAGGCGGCCGGCGAATCCGCGCCGACCGACGCGCGCGAGGCCGCCGGACCGGACACCGGCCGTGCGGCCACCGACATCCGCGACAAGCGCGACGGTCAGGGCGCCCGCCGGGACGACGAAGGACCCGCCGGCACCGAGCGGATCGATCTCGACTGACCCGCCTCTTTCCCGGAGGGCACGGGCGCTGCCCCGCACTCCGGTACGGTTGTACGCGGCGGGGTACGACCAATAACTGAGGGACACATGGGACTCACCATCGGCGTCGACATCGGCGGCACGAAGATCGCGGCCGGCGTGGTCGACGAAGAGGGCACGATCCTCGAAACGTGCAAGGTGCCGACCCCGCAGGCCACCGACGAGCTGACGGAGGCCATCGCCGACGCGGTCCGCACCATCAGCGCCGACCACCAGGTCGAGGCCGTCGGCATCGGCGCCGCCGGTTATGTGGACGAGAAGCGGGCCACCGTCCTGTTCGCGCCCAACATCGACTGGCGCCACGAGCCGCTGAAGGACAAGGTCGAGCAGCGCGTCGGCCTGCCCGTCGTCGTCGAGAACGACGCCAACGCCGCGGCCTGGGGCGAGTACAGGTTCGGCGCCGGCCAGGGCCACAGCGACGTCATCTGCATCACCCTGGGCACCGGCCTGGGCGGCGGCATCATCATCGGCAACAAGCTGCGCCGCGGCCGGTTCGGCGTCGCCGCCGAGTTCGGCCACATCCGCGTCGTACCGGACGGCCTGCTGTGCGGCTGCGGCAGCCAGGGCTGCTGGGAGCAGTACGCCTCAGGCCGCGCCCTGCTGCGCTACGCCCGCCAGCGCGCCTTCGCCACCCCCGAGAACGCCAAGGTCCTGCTGTCCATGGGCGACGGCACCTCCGAGGGCATCGAGGGCCGGCACATCAGCGAGGCCGCCCGCCAGGGCGACCCGGTCGCCATCGACTCCTTCCGCGAGCTGGCCCGCTGGGCCGGCGCCGGCCTGGCCGACCTGGCCTCGCTCTTCGACCCGTCCGCCTTCATCGTCGGCGGCGGTGTCTCGGACGAGGGCGAACTGGTCCTCGACCCGATCCGCAAGTCCTTCCGCCGCTGGCTGGTGGGCAACCAGTGGCGCCCGCACGCCCAGGTGCTCGCCGCCCAGCTCGGCGGCAAGGCAGGACTGGTCGGCGCCGCCGACCTGGCGCGCCAGGGCTGACCCGCGGTGCCGGCCGAGCTGCCCGCCTCCCGCACCGAGCCGGGCTCCGCTCCCGAGGACGTCGCATCGAGCGGCGGCGCGGCGGAGCGGAGCGGCTCGGCCGTGTTCCGTGTGCTCAGCTACAACGTCCGCTCGCTGCGCGACGACCGCGCGGCGCTGGCCCGGGTGATCCGGGCCTGCGCCCCGGACGTCGTCCTCGTGCAGGAGGCGCCGCGCTTCTTCCGCTGGCGCAAGAGCGTGGCGAAGCTGTGCCGGGCGACGGACCTGGTGCATGTGACGGGCGGCGCCACCGCCGCCGGCCCGATGATCCTGTCCTCGCTGCGCGCCCACGTGGAGCGCACCGAGGACGTCCTGCTGCCCCGCACCCCCGGCCTGCACCAGCGCGGTTTCGCGACCGCGGTGGTACGGATCGGGGGCGCCCGGATCGGCCTGCTCAGCTGCCACCTCAGCCTCCAGGCCGACGAGCGGTACGGCCAGGCGGGCCTGCTGCTGGAGCGGCTGCGCGCGCTGGACACCCCGTACGCCGTCGCGGCAGGTGACCTCAACGACCGGCCGGACGGGCGCGCCTTCCGGCGGCTGGCGGGCCCGCTCACCGACGCCTGGGCGGCGGCGCCCTGGGGCGGGGAGTTCACCTCCACGCCCCACGATCCGCACCAGCGCATCGACGCCGTCTTCACGACCGACGGCGTCGAGGTGCTGGGCTGCGGCGTACCGCGCGACCTGCCGGGCCTGAACCACGGTGACCTGCTCGCCGCCACGGACCACCTGCCGGTGCTGGCCGCGCTGCGGGTGCCGGCCGACCCTTAGGACCCGGCTCACGGGCCGGCCCCACGGACCGGCCCGTGAGCGGCAGCGCTCAGGACAGCTTCATCCTCGGCTCGCCGCGCTCGTTGAGGCCGGGGCCCCCGCCGGTGCAGGTGAGCCGGCTCTTAGGAGCCTTCACGCTGTCGGTGCGGGTGTACGCCTGCCGCAGACAGTTCCGCAGCGCCAACTGGCCCCAGTGGTTCGGGTGCAGCGCCTCCTGCACCTGGAACGGCGGCAGCACCGCGGTGACCGTCCGCACCCAGCTGATCCACTCCGTCTTGTCGGCCGCTCCCGGGTCGGTCCACCGGCTCACCGCCCCGCGCACCGGATCGACCAGCCCGGCGCCGCGCTCGCACAGGCGGTGTCCGTCGAAGCTGTGGGTGAGGTCGAGGAAGCGGACGTTGTCCAGGCCGCTCTTGTCGATGCCCCGCTCGACCGCCCGGCTGACCGCCGGCAGCACGCTGTCCACCGCCCAGTCGGCGTCCCGGTCGGTGAACGCGCAGCCGCCCAGGGTCTGGCGCGCCCCCAGGGCCGCGGGGTAGCGGAAGTCGCGGCCGTGCGGGATGGGCGCCGGGTAGTTCTGTACGACCACGTCGTACTCGTCGGTGTCGTGCCCGGCCCGCAGCATCGCCCGCTTGACGTTGCGCAGCCCGCCCGCGATGTCGTCCGCCCGCTGCTCCACCGCCTGGTCGGTGAACCGGGCCCGGTTGGCCGCGTCCTGGCTGCACGACTTCGGCACCGGGCTCAGATAGGCCAGCACGCAGGACTTGACGACGTCGCCGAAGCGGAAGTCGTTGCCGCCGACCGAGACGGCGACCATCTGCACCGGGTGCTCGCGGGCGTACTCCTCCAGCTGCTGGGCCTGGCCGGGCACCCCGGCCGCGTCCGAGAAGTCCAGGCCCGGCTTGGCGACGCCGTTCGAAGCCCGGAAGGAGTCGGTACGGGCGCCGGAGCAGGCCAGGTTCTCGCTCGCGGTGCCGGGCACCCCGAGGTGGATCTCGGCGGAGCGCGAGCGGTGGCACTTGGGGATCCGCTCGGCGGTGCGGCCCGCGTTGTCGTAGTACGCGGTGGGGCCCAGCGCGTCGATGCGGATGTGGTTGGCGGGGTTGGCGTCGCTGTTGCCGGCCCAGCGTCCGGCCTCGCCGGAGATGTAGGAGTCGCCGACGGAGACCACCGCGCCCGGTCCGGGGGCCTGCCGCTGCTGCGGCGGGTGGGCGGCGGCGGGCGCGGTGGCCAGCAGGCCGGTCACCGCGGCGACGGTCGCGGCGGCCGCGGCCACCCGGGTCCGACGGCGTGGACGTGGGCATGACGACGAGAGCGGATGGCGCACGGGGGTCCTCCCGGGAACACGGCCGGATACTCGGCGTGATCCTCCCCGTTCGCAGCGTCAACGACGGTCAGGACACCTGGCGCGCGAGGGTGAATCCCGGACCGTGCGGGAGACGGCGGCCCGGCCGCCCGCGGCGGCCGGTGCGGTCATACGACCGCGCCGCCGCCCGGCAGCTCCTCGTCGTCCTCGTCGTCGTGCTTCATCCGGGCCACCAGCGTGGCGAAACCGCCCAGGAAACCGCCGATGCCCAGCAGCGTGATCCACCAGGTGACGGGCTGCTGCAACAGCACCATCAGCACCAGCAGCAGCGGCCCGCCCAGCACCGCGATCCAGGCGAACTTGGCCGTCACGTCGGCCTTCGGCAGCGGCGGCGGCTCGGGCGGCACGAAGTGCCCCTCGTCCGACGCGCCCAGGTCGTCGTCGGACGCCTCGGCCGCCGACCAGTCGCGCGGCCCGACCCCGGGCGCGAAGACCACGAAACTGCCCACGCCGTCACTGCCGGGCCGGTCCGGCGATCCGGGAGAGGGCTCGCTGCGCGGCCGCTCCTCGACGGTCAGGCCGCCGTCGTCGCGGTCCGTACGGTCGGCCGGGTCCGTGCGGTCGGCTCGCCCCTGGCCGGCCTTCTCCGGGGGCTTGCCGTCGGGCCGGTCCTCGCCGGACGTGCCCAGGCCGGCGCGGGCCGGACCGCTTCCCGTACCGCCGGCGGACGGCCCGCCGGCCGTCTTCGGGTCCGTACTGGAGACCGGCCCGTCCTCGTCGGGGAAGGCGGGCGCCTCGCCGTACCCGGCCACGATCTCGGCCCAGGCGGCTTCCTCGTCCAGCGGGTCGCGGGGATCGCGGGGGCTACGCTCCTCCACCGGTGGCCGTCTCCTCACTCTCCACGCCCGTACGCGCGCTCGGCGCCAGACGGACGATGAAGTCGTAGGTCTCCTGGCAGATCCGCTCGGCGTCGTGGTCGAGCGTGGCGACGTGGTAGCTGCGCTCCAGCAGCGTCTGCCGTACGTCCTTCGAGGACACCCGGCTCAGGATGCGCTCGGAGTCGGCCGGCGGCACGACGTGGTCCTGCGGGCTGGTCATCACCAGCAAGGGCTGGGTGACCTTGGGCAGTTCGGCGTCGACCAGCTGGAAGAAGCGGCGCAGCGAGTGCGCGGCGTGCAGCGGCACCCGGTCGTAGCCGAGCTCGTGCGAGCCGGGCTTGGCGATGTCGTCGACCAGGCCCTTGGTCGTACGGACCACGTGCCGCAGCAGCGGCAGCAGCGGGGCGGCCGCGTCGTGCACCTTGTTGCCCGGGTTGACCAGGGCCAGGCCGCTGATGGCGGAGCCGTGCTGCTCGGCCAGCCGCAGCGCCAGCGCGCCGCCCATCGACAGGCCGCACACGAAGACCCGCTCGCACCGAGCGGTCAGCGACCGCAGCTCGCGGTCCACCTCGGCGTACCAGTCCTGCCAGGTGGTGAGCTGCATGTCCTGCCAGCGGGTGCCGTGGCCGGGCAGCAGCGGGAGCGAGACGGTCAGGCCGCGGCCGGCCAGATACTCGGCCCAGGGGCGTACGGACTGGGGGGAGCCGGTGAAACCGTGGCAGACGAGGACGCCGGTCCGGCCGCCGTCGCGGCGGAACGGCTCGGCTCCGGGAAGCAGCGGCACCGGGGGACTCCGATCGGTGAGGGGCCGGGCGGCAACGGGTTGCGCGGGTTACTGGAAGCCTACGCGGAGCGGCGCCGGGCGGATAGGTCCGCATGCCCCCGCGGAGCCCGCTCGTGCGCCCCGTGCGCCGTGGCCGTGCGCTCCGTACCGGCGCCCCACCGGCGCCCCACCGGCACACCGCAGCCCACCGGGAGGGCCGGGCCGGGCCGTCCGGGGACGGGCCGCCGAGGAGAGGGGGGCGCCGGGGCAGGTTAAGGTCTTTGCGTCACACACAGGAGGCAGTGGGTTGATCTACGGCGCAATGAAGTTTTCCATCGGCGGATCGCTGAAGCTGGCTTTCCGTCCCTGGGTGGAGGGCCTGGAGAACATTCCCGCGACGGGCCCCGCGATCCTGGCGAGCAACCACCTGTCCTTCTCGGACTCCTTCTTCCTGCCCGCGGTGCTCGACCGGAAGGTGACCTTCATCGCCAAGGCCGAGTACTTCACCTCGCCGGGCGTCAAGGGCAAGCTGACCGCCGCCTTCTTCAAGGGCGTGGGCCAGCTGCCGGTGGACCGCTCGGGCGCGCGGGGCGCGGGCGAGGCGGCGATCAAGAGCGGTATCGAGGTGCTGGAGCGCGGTGAGCTGTTCGGCATCTACCCGGAGGGCACCCGCTCGCCGGACGGCCGGCTCTACCGTGGCAAGCCCGGCGGCCTGGCCCGGGTGGCGCTGGCCACCGGCGCCCCGGTCATCCCCGTCGCGATGATCGACACGGAGAAGGTGCAGCCGCCCGGCAAGGTCATGCCGAAGATGATCCGGCCGGGCATCCGCATCGGCAAGCCGCTGGACTTCAGCCGGTACCACGGCATGGAGGGGGACCGCTTCATCCTGCGCTCGGTGACCGACGAGGTCATGTACGAGATCATGAAGCTGTCGGGCCAGGAGTACGTGGACATCTACGCGACCGCCGCCAAGCGGCAGATCGCGGAGGCGGCCAAGAAGAAGGCCGAGGCGGAGAAGGCGGCCAAGACGGGCAAGGGGCAGGCCGCCCCGGCCACGGAGCAGCAGAGCGGGACCGGCACCGGGGCGTAGCCGCGCCCCGGCACAGGGTGGGGGCGAGATGACAGAGGCAGAGACACGGACCGCGGCCGGCACGGCGGCGGACCGGGGCAGGCGGGGGCCGCGGCGCGCGGTCCGGATGTCCGTGGAGCTCCCGCTGTGGCGGGCGCTGACCGGCTACCGCGTCCTGACCCTGGTCTACGTCCTGGTCCTGTTCGCGTTCTCCTGCAAGAAGTACGCGCACCCGCTCGTGGCCGCCGCCTACATGACGGCGCTGACCGTGTGGATGGCCTGCACCTGGCGCCGTACGACCTCGCCGGAGCGCTGCACCCGCGCCTTCCTCATCGGCGACCTGTCCTTCGCGCTCGGCGGCATCCTGCTCACCCTGGTGGCGGACAGCCACGAGCGGATCATGGACGGCGGGCCGACGCTGCCCTCCATCTGGACGGCGGGCGCGGTGCTCGGCTTCGCGATCAAGGGCGGCTGGCGCTGGGCCGCGGTGGCCTCCGCGCTGGTCGCCGTGGTCAACCTGGTCGAGCGGCAGGAGTTCGCCCGCGACACCATCCACAACGTGGTCCTGGTGTGGGTGGCCAGCGTCGCGATCGGTTACGTGGTCGAGGTGGCCCGCGCCAGTGAGCGCACCCTCGCCCGCGCCCTGCAGATCGAGGCCGCCACCCGCGAGCGGGAGCGGCTGGCCCGCGACATCCACGACAGCGTGCTCCAGGTCCTGGCCATGGTGCAGCGGCGCGGCGCCGCGATCGGCGGCGAGGCGGCCGAGCTGGGCCGGATGGCGGGCGAGCAGGAGGTCGCGCTGCGCACGCTGGTCTCCAGCGGGCTCGTACCGCCGCCGCGCACGGTCGGCCCGGACGCCGCGGACGACCTGGTGCGCACCCCGCAGGAGGCGCTGGCCGCACCGGTGCCGTGCGCCGAGGACGGTCCCGACGCCGGGCCCTGCGACGTACGGGCCCTGCTGGCGCCGCACGCCGGCGCGCGCGTCACCTTCTCCGAGCCGGGCGCGCCCGTCGTGCTCCCGGCGGCCGCCGCCGCGGAGCTGGCGGCCGCTGTCAGTGCCGCGCTGGACAATGTGAAGGTGCACGCGGGTGCCGAGGCGCAGGCGTGGATCCTGGTGGAGGACGAGCCGGACGAGGTGGTCGTGACGGTGCGGGACGACGGTCCCGGCATCCCCGAAGGCCGCCTCGCGGACGCCGAGCGCGAGGGCCGGCTGGGGGTGGCCCTGTCGATCCGCGGCCGGCTGCGGGACCTGGGCGGCAGCGCCGACTGGATCTCGGTCCCCGGCCAGGGCACGGAAGTGGAGCTGAAAGTCCCCAAGGGCGGTGCGCCCGAGGGCCGGAATCGGGGGAGGAGCACGGCGTGAGTGAGCCGCAGGGCGTGAAGGTGATGGTGGTCGACGACCACCCGATGTGGCGGGACGCGGTCGCCCGCGACCTGGCCGAGGCCGGGTTCGAGGTGGTGGCGACGGCCGGGGACGGGCCGCAGGCGGTGCGCCGCGCGCAGGCCGCCGCGCCCGACGTCCTGGTGCTGGACCTGAACCTGCCGGGCCTGCCCGGCGTGGAGGTCTGCCGGGAGCTGGTCGGCGCCAACCCCGCGCTGCGGGTGCTGGTGCTCTCCGCCAGCGGCGAGCACGCCGACGTGCTGGAGGCCGTCAAGTCGGGCGCGACGGGCTATCTGCTCAAGTCGGCCAGTACCGAAGAGCTGTTGGACGCGGTGCGCCGTACGGCGGCCGGCGACCCGGTGTTCACGCCGGGGCTGGCCGGGCTGGTGCTGGGGGAGTACCGCCGGCTGGCGACCGAGCCCGCCCCGGCCGCCGAGGACGAGCCGGGCGCGCCGCAGCTGACCGAGCGGGAGACCGAGGTGCTGCGCCTGGTCGCCAAGGGCCTGTCGTACAAGCAGATCGCCGAGCGGCTGGTCATCTCGCACCGCACGGTCCAGAACCATGTGCAGAACACCCTGGGCAAGCTCCAGCTGCACAACCGCGTCGAACTGGTCCGGTATGCGATAGAACGCGGCCTGGACGAGGTCTGAGTCCCGGCCCGCTTCGTACCGGTGTTCCGCGGGGGGCGCCGGCCGCGTCCGCGCGATGCGCTCGTACGAGTGAACGCATCGCGTCAAGTCCCCGGCATTTCCGGGGAATTCGCTCTCCTGCCCATCCCTGGGTGACGGGCATCACCATTAGCGTGACCGGCGTCGGCACAGCACGGCCGCGCGCGGCCACCGGCGGGTGCGCGGCCCCTCACGGGATGAAGGTGAAGAAGCGATGCGGGTCGGAGTACTGACCGGCGGCGGTGACTGCCCCGGTCTCAACGCGGTCATCCGAGGCGTGGTGCGCAAGGGCGTCCAGGAGTACGGCTACGACTTCGTCGGCTTCCGGGACGGCTGGCGCGGGCCCCTGGAGGGCGACACGGTACCGCTCGACATCCCCGCCGTACGCGGCATCCTGCCCCGCGGCGGCACGGTCCTCGGCTCCTCGCGGACCAACCCTCTCCAGCAGGACGACGGCATCCGCCGGATCAAGGACACCCTCGCCAAGGAGGAGGTCGAGGCGCTGATCACGATCGGCGGCGAGGACACCCTCGGCGTCGCCGCCCGGCTCTCCGGCGAGTACGGCGTGCCCTGCGTCGGGGTGCCCAAGACCATCGACAACGACCTGTCCGCCACCGACTACACCTTCGGCTTCGACACCGCCGTCGGCGTCGCGACCGAGGCCATCGACCGGCTGCACACCACCGCCGAGTCGCACATGCGGGTCCTGGTCGTCGAGGTCATGGGCCGGCACGCGGGCTGGATCGCGCTGCACTCCGGCCTGGCCGGCGGCGCCAACGTCATCCTCATCCCCGAGCAGCGCTTCGACATCGACCAGGTCTGCGCCTGGATCGAGTCCCGCTTCAAGGTCCGCTACGCGCCGATCGTGGTGATCGCCGAGGGCGCCATGCCCAAGGACGGCCAGATGATCCTCAAGGACGGGTCGAAGGACTCCTTCGGGCACGTGCGGCTGTCGGGCGTGGGTGAGTGGCTGGCGAAGGAGATCGAGGACCGTACGGGCAAGGAGGCCCGCACGACGGTGCTCGGCCACACCCAGCGCGGCGGCACGCCCAGCGCCTTCGACCGCTGGCTGGCCACCCGTTTCGGGCTGCACGCGATCGACGCGGTGCGCGACGGGGACTACGGGAAGATGGTCGCCCTGCGCGGCACGGACATCGTCCGGGTGCCGCTGGCGGAGGCGACCGCGAAGATCAAGACCGTCGACCCGAAGCTGTACGCGGAGGCCGGGGTCTTCTTCGGCTGAGCCGACGGGCGGCGCGCGCCCGGTCCGCCCGTATGTCGCCGTACGCGGCGGACGGGCGGCCGGTCCGCGCTCCGCGCCGTATATTCGGCCCTGTCGTCGCATACGCCGCAAAGCGGGCGGCGGCGACCGGACCGGAGCAACGGCGACGTCGGGAGAGACCGTGGAGATCATCGCGTTCGGTGTGCAGGCGGACGAGCGGCCGCTGCTGGCGAAGGCCTTCGCAGGCCGCCACCAGGTCCGCTGCCTCGACGTCTTCCTCAACCGCGACACCGCCCCGATCGCCGCGGGCTACGAGGTCGTCAGCGTCAGCGTCAACGCCGACCTGTGCGCCGAGGTGATCCAGGAGCTGGCGGTGGGCGGCACGAAGATGATCGCCCAGCGCGCCACCGGCTACAACAACATCGACCTGGAGGCCGCGGCCGACCTCGGGGTGACCGTCGGCCGGGTCTCCCACTACTCGCCGTTCTCGGTGGCGGAGTTCGCCTGGGGCCTGGCCATGGCCGTCAACCGCCGGATCGTCCGGGCCGCCAACCGCACCCGCAACTTCGACTTCCGCCTCGACGGGCTGATGGGCCGCGACCTGCACGGCCGGACCGCCGGTGTGCTCGGCACCGGCAAGATCGGCGAGGCGTTCACCCGGATCGCCCACGGCTTCGGGATGAACCTGCTCGGCTGGGACATCGCCGAGAACCCCCGCTGCACCGAGCTGGGCATGAAGTACGTCGGCCAGGACCGGCTGTTCGCCGAGTCGGACCTGATCAGCCTGCACGTACCGCTGACGGAGTCCACCCGCCACCTCATCGACGCCGCCGCGCTGGCCGCCATGAAGGACGACGCGATCCTGGTCAACTCCAGCCGCGGCGGCCTCGTGGACACCGCGGCGCTCGTGGAGACCCTGAAGGCCGGCCGGCTCGCCGGGGTCGGCCTGGACGTCTACGAGGAGGAGGCCGGGCTCTTCTTCTTCGACAAGTCCCTCGAAGTCATCCACGACGACACCCTCGCCCGCCTGATGACCTTCGGGAACGTGCTGGTCACCTCGCACCAGGCGTACTTCACCGAGGACGCGGTCGGCCAGATCGTCGACGCCACCGTACGCAACGTCGAGGACTACCTGGCCGGCCGCACCAACGAGAACCTCCTCGTCACACCAGGACAGCGGCCAGCAGCTGTGCGGTGATCGCCGCCCCGTCCAGCGTCAGCACCGACTCCGGGTGGAACTGCACGCCCGCGAACCCGGGGCCGCGCAGCGCGTGCACCTCACCGGAGCCCGCGTCCCGGCTCAGCTCGACCCGGTGCATGGCCAGTTCGGCCACCGCCGCCTCGTCGCAGCGCGCCGTGAAGGTGTTGTAGAAACCGACGGTCTCCGGGCGGCCGAAGAAGTCGATCCGCTCCTGCGCGCCCTGGAACGGCACCTCCTTGCGGACGATCTCCAGGCCCAGTTCCGCGGCGATCAGCTCGTGGCCCAGGCAGACGCCGAGCAGGCCGTGCCGGTGGCCGCGGACCAGCTCCGCGGTCAGCGCGCGCAGCAGCCGCATCTTCGGATCCGCGGCGTCCGACGGGTCACCGGGGCCCGGCCCCAGGACGACCGGGCCCTCGTGGGCCGCCGCGGCCTCCCGCAGCCCCGGCTCGTCGTATCGGCGCACGGTCACCTCCAGCCCCGAGGTGCGCAGCAGGTGCGCCAGCATCGCGGTGAAGGTGTCCTCCGCGTCGATCACCAGCGCGTGGCCGGACAGCGCGGCGGCCGGCGCGCTGCTCTGCATCCGCAGCCAGAACGGCGCGAGGTCCGCGCGGCGGGCGTCGAGCGCGGCGCGCACCCGCGGGTCGTCGGCCAGCCGCGGCCGCCCGGCGGTCTCCTCGGTACGGGCGGGCGCGGCGCGCACGCCGAGCGCGGTCAGCACCCCGGCGGCCTTGGCGTGCGTCTCGGCGACCTCGGCGCGCGGGTCGGAGGAGCGTACGAGCGTGGCGCCGGCCGCCACCCGCAGCCCGCCGGCCGCGTCGATGTCCGCCGTACGGATCAGGATCGGCGAGTCCAGCGTCTGCGCGCCGCCCGCGTCCCGTCCGATCAGCGCCAGCGCCCCGGCGTAGTAGCCGCGCCCGCCCGCCTCGTGGCGTCCGATCACCCGGCAGGCGTTCTGCACCGGCGAGCCGACGACGGTCGCCGCGAACATGGTCTCCTTCAGCACCTCGCGTACGTCGAGCGAGGAGCGCCCGCGCAGCTCGTACTCCGTGTGCGCGAGGTGCGCCATCTCCTTGAGGCGCGGGCCGACCACCACACCGCCCTTGTCGCCGACGGTGCACATCATCTTCAGCTCCTCGTCGACGACCATGGACAGCTCCTCCACCTCCTTGCGGTCGTCCAGGAACGCCAGCAGGCCGTCCACGTCCGGCCCGCCCGCCGGGTAGCGGTAGGTGCCGCTGATCGGGTTCATCACGACCGTCCCGCCGGACATCCGTACGTGCACCTCGGGGCTGGCGCCGACCAGCGTGCGCACGCCCGGCCGGTGCACCACGTACGTCCAGTAGGCGCCCCGCTCACCGGCCAGCAGCCGCCGGAACAGGGCCAGCGCGTCGGCCGTGCCGAAGCCCGGGATGTCGCCCTGGAAGGTGCGCCGGATGACGAAGTTGGCGCCCTCGCCGGTGCCGATCTCGTCCTTCAGGACGCGCTCGACGATCCCGGCGTACGTGTCGTCGTCCACGTCGAAGGCGCCGCCTCGCACCGTCACCTCGTGGGCGGGCAGTTCCGCCAGCACCTCGGCCGGCGGCAGCTCGTACGCCTCCTCCGGGCGCAGCACCGCCAGCGGCGTGCCGTCGTCACGGGCGTCGAAGCCGCGCTCGCGGATCTGGCGGAACGGGATGAGCGCGAGCGCGTCGGTGACCGCGGTGCCACCGTCCGGTACGCCCTCGCCGAGCGGGATGCCGGCCAGCTCGGGCACTTCGGTCACCTCGCCGACCAGCACCTCGACGGTGTCGGCGGCGGGCCGGCCGGGCGAGCGGCGGTGCAGCAGGGCGAACGGCGGGCAGCCGGGGGAGAGCAGGCGGCGCAGGACGGCGGCGGTGCCGGCGTCGGTGGTGGGGCGAGGCATGTCGGCGGTTCCTTCCGGGTGGGGAGGAACGGCCCGTAAAACACGGAAGGCCGCCCCTCGGGCGGCCTTCGCGGTGTCAGTGGATGCGCGCGATCAGTGGGCCGCCGGATGAGCGGTCCACCACCAGTTCATGTTCATGGCCGGGTGCGCGTGCATGGCCGTCACCCTACCCGACGCGTTCCGGCAGCGCAGCCAGAAAGGCGGTCAGCGCGGCGTTGAAGGCGTCCGGCTGTTCGAGGTTGGGCAGGTGGGCGGCGTCCTCGACGACGGTCAGGTCCGCGTGCGGTATGCGGGCGCACAGGAACTCGGCGTCGGCGACCGGCGTGTACGTGTCGTCGCGGCCGACCACCACCAGGGCCGGGACGGCGAGACGGGTCAACGCCTCGGTGTAGTCGGGGCGTTCGGCGCGGCCGCGGAGCGCGGCGGCCGCGCCTTCGGGCGGCGTGCCGAGCATCATGCGCCGTACGTGCTCCGCGACGGCGGGCCGGGCGGCGACGGTGCGCGGCGAGACCATCTTGTCCAGGACCTCTTCGGTGTAGCCGCGCATGCCTTCACGCAGCAGCCGGTCGGCCATGGCGTTGCGGTCGCGGTGACCTTCGGGAGTCTCCGGCTGGGCGAAGGTGTCCGCGAGGACGAGGGCGCGCAGCCGCCCGGGGAAGCGGCGGGCGTACTCCATGGCGATCTGGCCGCCCATGGACAGGCCGCCGAGGACGATCCGGTCCGGTACGCCCAGGTGGTCCAGGAGGGCGGCGAGGTCGGCCGTGAAGGTCTCCAGGCGGGTGATGCCCGGTACGACCTGGGAGGCGCCGTAGCCGCGCAGGTCCGGTACGAGGACACGGTGTCCCGCGGCGGCCAGCGCGGCGGTCTGCGGGGCCCACATGGTGTGGTCGAAGGGGTGCCCGTGGATCAGAAGGACCGTTTCTCCTCCACCGGCCGCGCCGCCGGTGTCCTCGTACGTGATGGTGATGCCGTCGACCTCTGCTGTACGCAGCACAACTCGCCCCTGTTTGTCGGGTGTTCCGGCGGCCGGCCTGTTGACGGCTCGATGCTAGGGCGGGCATCATCTCGGTGCAATAGAAACATTGCGCTCGGTGCAATGCCGGAGCGCTCGGTACGACGGCCGGGAGGCCCCGTGGAGGACTACCAGCGCATCGCGGACGCCGTCGCGGCCGACATCGCCGCCGGGCGGCTGCGCCCCGGCGACCGGCTCGCCACCCAGCGCGCCTTCGCCCGCGCCCACGGCATCGCCAACTCCACCGCCGCCCGCGTCTACCGCGAGCTGGCCCGCCGCGGCCTGACCGTCGGCGAGGTCGGCCGCGGCACGTACGTACGCGCCGCCCAGCACGCCCCCGGACCCGCGCTCGCCGAACCCGCCGACCCGGCCCGCCGCACCCGCGTCAACCTCGAACTCAACTACCCCGAGGCCCCCGGCCAGGCCGCCCTCCTCGCCCACGCGCTGGAGCCCCTGCTCCGCCCCGACGTGCTGAGCACGGCCCTGGCCGTCGCCCCCGCCACCGGCTCCGCACCCGCCCGCGAGGCCTGCGCCGCCCTCCTGGCCCATGCGGACTTCCGCCCCGACCCCGCGGGCCTGCTGTTCGCGGGCAACGGCCGGCAGGCCATCGCCGGGGCGCTCGCCGCACTGGTGCCGCCCGGCGGCCGCCTGGGCGTCGAAGCGCTCACCTACCCCCTGGTCAAGTCCGTCGCCGCCCGCCTCGGCATCACCCTGGTACCCCTGCCGGGCGACGTGTGCGGCCTGCGCCCGGACGCCGTACGGGCGGCCCACCGCAGCGCCTCCCTGCACGCCGTCTACCTCCAGCCGACCCTGCACAACCCGCTCGGCATCACCATGCCCGCCGGGCGCCGCGCCGAGCTGGCCGAGACGCTGCGCGCCCTGGACCTGTGGGCCGTCGAGGACGCCGTCTGGTCCTTCCTGCTCGACGGCGGCCGGCAGGCCGGCCTCCCGCCGCTGGCCGCCCTGGCCCCCGAGCGCGTCCTCCTGGTCGACAGCTTCTCCAAGCGCCTGGCGCCCGGCCTGACCGCCGGCCTGGTCCTGGCGCCGCCCACGCACACCGGCCGGGTCGCCGCCGCCCTGCGCTCCGGCGGCTGGACGGCCGGCGGCTTCGCGCTGAACGCCACCGTCCGCTGGCTGCACGACGGCGTGGTGACGACGGTGGCCGAGGCCAAGCGCCAGGACGCCGCCGCCCGGCAGGCGCTGCTGCGCGAGCACCTCGCCGGCTTCCGGGTCCGGGCCGACCCGGCCTCGTACTTCGCCTGGTGGGAGCTGCCCGAGGGGTGGCGGGCCGAGACCTTCCTCGCGGCCGCCGCCCGGCACGGCATCGCCGTCACCCCGGCCGCCGCGTTCGCCGTCGGCCCGGAAGGCACGCACGGCGCCGCGCCCGCCCCGCACGCGGTCCGGGTCGCCCTCGCCGCCCCGGCCCTCGACGACCTGGCGTCCGCGCTGGAGACCCTGGCCGCCGTCGCGCACGGCGCACCTGAAGACCACGTACCGGACTGACGCCCTCCGGCGCACCGGGCGGGCCGTCGGAGTGGGACGTTCGTCTCACATCCCGGTCGGCGAGATGGACCCCTGTCCGGACCCCGTAAAGTTTGACGCGTGACCGTGAACGCTGAAATCCACGCCGGTGGCAACACCTGGCGAGACCTGCCCGCGGCGCAGCAGCCCGAATGGCCGGACCAAGAGGCTCTGCGCGATGTGATCGCCGAGCTGGAGTCCTATCCGCCGCTCGTCTTCGCCGGCGAGTGCGACCAGCTGCGCGAGCGCCTGGGAGCGGTCGCCCGGGGTGAGGCGTTCCTGCTCCAGGGCGGTGACTGCGCGGAGGCGTTCGACGCCGTCTCGGCCGAGCACATCCGCAACAAGCTCAAGACCCTGCTCCAGATGGGCGCGGTCCTCACGTACGCCGGGTCGGTCCCGGTCGTCAAGGTCGGCCGGATCGCGGGCCAGTACAGCAAGCCGCGCTCCAAGCCCACCGAGACCCGCGACGGCGTGACCCTGCCGACCTACCGCGGCGACTCCGTCAACGGCTTCGAGTTCACCGAGGCGGCCCGGATCCCGGACCCGCAGCGCCTGAAGCGGATGTACCACGCCTCCGCCGCGACGCTGAACCTCGTCCGCGCCTTCACCACCGGCGGCTACGCCGACCTGCGCCAGGTGCACGCCTGGAACCAGGACTTCGTGAAGTCCTCCCCGTCCGGGCAGCGCTACGAGGCGCTGGCGCGCGAGATCGACCGGGCGCTGAACTTCATGAACGCCTGCGGGGTGGACCCGGAGGAGTTCAAGACGGTCGAGTTCTACGCCTCCCACGAGGCGCTCGTGCTGGACTACGAGTCCGCGCTGACCCGTACGGACTCCCGCACCGGCGACCTGTACGACGTCTCGGGCCACATGGTCTGGATCGGCGAGCGCACCCGTCAACTGGACGGCGCGCACATCGAGTTCGCCTCCCGCATCCGCAACCCGATCGGCGTCAAGCTGGGCCCGACGACGACCGCCGAGGACGCGCTCACCCTCATCGAGCGCCTCGACCCGGACCGCGAGCCGGGCCGGCTGACCTTCATCACCCGCATGGGCGCGGACAAGATCCGCGACAAGCTGCCCGAGCTGGTCGAGAAGGTCACCGCCGCCGGCGCGCAGGTCGCCTGGATCTGCGACCCGATGCACGGCAACACCTTCGAGGCCGCCTCCGGCCACAAGACCCGGCGCTTCGACGACGTGCTGGACGAGGTCAAGGGCTTCTTCGAGGTGCACAAGAGCCTCGGTACGCACCCGGGCGGCATCCACGTCGAGCTGACCGGCGACGACGTCACCGAGTGCGTGGGCGGCGGCGACGAGATCTTCGTCGACGACCTGCACCAGCGCTACGAGACCGCCTGCGACCCGCGGCTCAACCGCAGCCAGTCGCTGGACCTGGCCTTCCTGGTGGCGGAGATGTACCGCGACCAGTAGGGCCGCGGGCCGCCAGGGCCGTACGGACACGCCGATGGGGCGCGGATCACAGGATTCGCGCCCCATCGGCGTTGTGAGCGGACTTTCGTCCCGGGTAAGGTAAGGGTAACCTCACCGCGGAACAGGTCGACGGAGGTGACCCGCGTGTACGTCTGCTCGTGCTTCGGCATCACGGAGCAGCAGGTCCGTGACCACGCGGACTCCGGTGCCTGCACCCCGCGCCAGATAGCCTCCGCCTGCAAGGCCGGCACCGACTGCGGCGGCTGCGTCCGCCGCATCCAGGCGCTGCTCGGCCGGGGCGCGTGCCCCCGCCGCGAACTGATCGACCAGGGCGCGCCCGAACCGCTCGGCGCCGCGGCGCCCGGCGAGGCCGCCGCGGCACCCGGCCCGTACGGCATCACGCCGCACACCGCCCCCGACACGGCCCCCGGGGCCCTGCCGGAAGCAGCCTGAAGCGACCCCGGGCACGGCGCGCCCGCACGGGGCGCGGGCCTGGAGCGCACGTACGGCCCGGCTGAAGGAACGGTTCGCTGGAGCGGACCGCCTCAGCTGTCCGGCTGCTCGATCACCTGGGCGAGGTACAGCGGCTCACCGAGCTTCTCGATCAGGTCCAGCTGTGTGTCCAGGTAGTCGATGTGGTGCTCCTCGTCGGCCAGGATCGACTCGAAGATGTTGGCCGAGGTGATGTCCCCCTTGGCCCGCATCACCTCGACGCCCCGCTTGAGGCGGTCGATGGCCTCCACCTCGATCTGCCGGTCCGCCTGGAACATCTCGGTGACCGTCTGGCCCACCCGGACGTGGAAGAGCCGCTGGTAATTGGGCAGCCCGTCGAGGAAGAGGATGCGGTCGGTGAGGGTCTCCGCGTGCTTCATCTCGTCGAACGACTCGGCTCGGGTGTACTTGGCCAGCTTGTGCCAGCCGTTGTTCTCCTGCATCTTCGCGTGCAGGAAGTACTGATTGATGGCGGTCAGCTCGGCGGTCAGCTGCTCGTTGAGGAATTCGATGACCTCGGAATCGCCCTGCATGGCAGCGGGCTCCTTCCACGCGAGTACTGGCAGGTGCCGCGCATCCTTGCACCGTCGTGAGCAGGGCGTCCAGTAAGTGCACGCTTAGTACGAGTTGCCCGAATCGCTGTCGCCCTGGTCACCGGCACCCCTGATGGTCTGACACCATGGAGACCATGGGTCAGCCCGAAAGCCGCGAAGCGGAGCATCCTCAGCTGCCTCCGGGGCAGCGACTGCAACGGGGATGGCCGGTCACGCACTACGGCCCGGTGCCGAAGTTCCGGCCCGAGCGCTGGGAATTCCGCGCTTTCGGCGCCACCGCGGACGGTGACAAGCGCTGCTGGACGCACGAGGAGTTCTCCGCGCTGCCCTATACGACCGTCGTGGCCGACATGCACTGCGTCACGAAGTTCAGCATGCTCGGCGCCGAATGGGGCGGCATCTCCACCCGTACGATCCTCGATCTCGCGCCGCCGGCCCCGGACGTCACCCATGTGATGGTGTGGGCCGAATACGGCTTCAGCTCGAACCTGAAGCTGGCCGACTTCGCCGACGCCAAGTCCCTGTTCGCCACCCACCGCTCCGGCGAACTGCTCACCGCCGAGCACGGCTTCCCGGTCCGTCTGATCGTCCCGCACCTGTACGCCTGGAAAGGCCCCAAATGGGTGCGCGGCATCGAGTACATGACAGCGGACCGCCGCGGCTTCTGGGAGGAGCGCGGCTACCACAACCTCGGTGACCCCTGGCGCGAACAGCGCTACTCCTACCAGGAGGAACCGGGGGACGGGCCGGAGCTGTAGGCACCGGCCCGCCGGGGCGGCACGGTCCGGCCCGCCGCCTCAGACGCCCGGGTTCCGCAGCTCCTTCAGGCGCGCCACGTCCGCCGCGTGGCCCTCCTTGCCGCCCGGCGTCTCGATCACCAGCGGTACGCCCAGGGTGGCCGGGTGGCGGAACAGCTCGCCGAACGGGTCAGCGCCGATGTGCCCGGTGCCGATGTTCTCGTGGCGGTCCTTGTGCGCGCCGACGACGTCCTTGGAGTCGTTGGCGTGGATCAGTTTCAGCCGCCCCTCGCCCACGGTGCCGACCAGCTCGTCCAGCAGCGCCTTCATCCCGCCGGGCGCGGCCATGTCGTGCCCGGCCGCGAAGGCGTGGCAGGTGTCCAGGCAGACGCCCAGCTTCGGGTGCCGGTCCAGCGCGTCGAAGTACGGGCCCAGGTCCTCCGCCAGCGCGCACAGCGAGGCGCCCTGACCCGCCGTCGGCTCCAGCAGCAGCCACGGGTCGTCGTCGTGCGTCAGCTCCTCCAGCAGCGGGCGCACCCGCTCGCGTACCTGCGCCAGGGCCTCCGAACGGGGCCGCCCGCCGGTCGCCGAACCGGTGTGCACCACCACGCCCCGCGCGCCGATCGCCCGGCCGCGCAGCAGCGAGTGGCGCAGCGAGACGACGGACTTCTCGACCGTCTCCGCGGTGTGCGAGCCGAAATTGATCAGGTAGGGGGCGTGCACGTACGCCGGAAGGGACTCCCGCTCGCACGCCTCCCGGAACGCCTCGTCCTGCTGCGGGCTGCCGGGCGGCGTGGCCCAGCCGCGCGGATTGGCGACGAAGACCTGCACGGCCTCGCCGCCGATGTCACGGGCGTACGGGACACCCACCTTGGCCAGGCCGCCGGCCACCGGCACGTGGCTGCCGACCGGGTTGCGGTCACGGGCGGCCTGTGCGGAGACGTCCGGGGTGTTCTGCGGGGAGTCCCGCAAGGTGTCCTGCGGGGAAGAGGAGATGCTCACCCGTCAAGGGTGCCAGGTGCGGGGCGCCCGCTCCGGCGCGCGGGCGGGCGTCCTTGCTCACAGCGCGCCCGGCGCGCCCCCGGATCTCACAGCATGCTCTCCAGCCGGATCGTGATCCTGCTGCCCTTCGCCGCCTGCTCACCGCCCGCGACCGACTGGCTCGCCACCTTGTCCTTCGGGAACAGGAACGGCTTCTTGACCTCGACCTCGAAGCCCGCGCCGGACAGTGCCCGCTTCGCGTCCGCGGTGTTCTTGCCCGTCACGTCCGGCACGGTGACCATCTCGGGGCCCTCGGAGAGGGTGAGCGTCACGGTGTCACCCCGGCCCAGCTTGCTGCCCTGCCCCGGCGTCTGCCGGGCGACCTTGCCCTTGTCCTGCGGGGAGTGCACCGTCCGGTCCGCGATCTTCACCTCGAAGCCCGCACCGCGCAGCGTGGCCTCCGCGTCCGCCCGGTCCCGGCCGGTCACGTCCGGGACGTCGACCTCCGCCCCACGGCTGACCGTCAGCGCCACGGCGGTCTCCGGGCGGCGCTTGCTGCCCGCCGCCGGGTCGGTGCTGATCACCGACCCCTTGGCGACCTCGTCGGAGAACTCCTTGTGCACCGTGCCGACGGTCAGCCCCAGGTCGCGCAGCCTGCGCTTGGCGTCGGCGACCGGGGTGCCCGCCAGGTCGGGCACCTGGACGATCTCGGGGCCCTTGGACAGGGTGATGGTGACCGTGCCCGTACCGCGGATGCGCTCGCCGTTCTCCGGGTCGGTGGCCATGACGTGGCCGCGCTCCACGTTCGGGCTGAAGGCCCGCTTCACCTTCACGCCCAGGCCCTCGGCGCGCAGCGTCTGCTCCGCCTTCGCCTGGGTCATGTCCAGTACGGCCGGGACGGTGGTGAACTGCCCGGAGTTGATGTACCAGACGCCCGCGCCCACCGCCAGCACGAGCAGGACGGCGGCGACCACCGAGACCGTCTTGCGCCGGGCCCGCAGCAGCCCGGCCCACGCCCCCGGGCGCGCGGTGCCGGCCGCCGGGCGCAGCCGGGTGGTCGGCTCGGCCGCCGACGCCGGGTCCGGCGGCGGGGTCTCCAGCCTGCTGGTGTGGTGCAGCGGCTCCTCCAGGGGCAGTGGCGGCTGCACGGCGACCCGCGGCAGCACGCTCGTACGGTCCTCGGAGCCCGCCTCCGGCCCGCCCGCCGGCGCCTCGCCGGCCTGCGGCGGCACCGCGTCGAGCTGCGCGTCGGTCAGCTCGGCCCGCACCGCGCGGGTCTGCGCGAGCAGCGTCACCGCGTCCTGCGGGCGCAGCTCGGGGCGGCGCGCGGTGGCCGCGGCGACCAGGTCGTCGAGCTGCGGCGCCAGCTCGGGCGCGTACGTGGAAGGGGCCGGCACGTCCTCGTTCAGGTGCTGGTAGAGCACCTGGGCCGCGTTGGCGCCGGTGTGCGGCTTGCCGCCGGTCAGCATCTCGAACAGCACCACGCCGCAGGCGTAGACGTCCGCGGGCGGCCCGGCCGTACCGTCCTCGATCTGCTCGGGCGCCAGGTAGGACACCGTACCCAGGACCGAGCCGGTCGAGGCGGTGGTGCTGGTGCCCACGGTCCGTACCAGGCCGAAGTCGGCGACCTTGACCCGGCCGTCGTCGCCGATCAGAACGTTCTCCGGCTTCATGTCGCGGTGCACCAGCCCGGCCCGGTGGGCGGCGCCCAGCGCCGCCAGGATCGGCTCCACGATGTCCAGCGCGGCCCGCGGCTGGAGGGCGCCGCGCTCCCGCAGCACGTCGCGCAGCGTGCACCCGGCGACGTACTCCATCGCCAGGTACACGTACGTGCCGTCGGTGCCCTGGTCGTACATGCCCACCACATTGGGGTGGTCGAGCCGGGCGGCGGACTTGGCCTCGCGGATGAAGCGGTCGACGAACGCGGCGTCGGCCGCCAGCGACGGGTGCATCACCTTCAGGGCGAGCACCCGGTCCAGCCGGGTGTCCATGGCCCGGTAGACCGTGGCCATGCCGCCGGCGGCGACGCGCGCCTGCACCTGGTAGCGGCCGTCGAGCAACTGCCCGACCAGGGGGTCCTGAAGGGTCGTATCCACGGCAGACGAGTCTACGAGCCGCCGCGGCGGTGCCGGACGCCCTGCCCGTGAAGCACAGGCCATTGCATCCGAACAGTGACAGGGGCGCCCGTCGGACGGCCCCGGATGTGCGGGATGCCCCTTTCGCGAGGGGGAGTGCCGTGTACGCGGGGCGCCACGGGGCGGGCGGCGGCCGCTCCGGGGCGCCGCCCGCCGCGCCTCAGAAGGCCGGGCGCTCCGGGTCCAGAGTGGCGATGCCCTCCGTGGGCGAGGAGGCCTCCGCGTAGTGGCGGCGCGGTATCCGCCCCGCCCGGTAGGCCAGCCGGCCGCCCTCGACCGCGTGCCGCATCGCCTCCGCCATCAGGACGGGCTCCTGCGCACGGGTCACCGCCGACGCCAGCATCACCGCGGCACAGCCCAGCTCCATGGCCAGGGCGGCGTCGGAGGCGGTGCCCGCGCCCGCGTCCAGGATCACCGGAACCCCGGCCCGCTCGGTGATCAGCTGGAAGTTGTGCGGATTGCGGATGCCCAGCCCGGAGCCGATGGGGGAGCCCAGCGGCATGATCGCGGCGCAGCCCACGTCCTCCAGCTTGCGGGCCAGCACCGGGTCGTCGCTGGTGTACGGCAGGACCGTGAACCCGTCGTCGACCAGGGTCTCCGCGGCGTCCAGCAGCTCGACCGGGTCGGGCAGCAGCGTGCGCTCGTCCGCGACCACCTCCAGCTTGACCCAGTCGGTGCCCAGCGCCTCACGGGCCAGCCGGGCGGTCAGGACCGCCTCGCCCGCGGTGAAGCAGCCGGCGGTGTTCGGCAGCACCCGGATGCCGTGCCGTTCCAGTACGGACAGCACCGAGCCCTGCACGGTCGGGTCCAGGCGGCGCATGGCGACCGTCGTCAGCTCCGTACCGGAGGCGAGCAGCGCCCGCTCCAGGACGTCGAGGCTGGGCGCCCCGCCCGTACCCATGATCAGCCGGGAGTCGAAAGTGGTGTCGGCGATGGTGAGGAGATCGTCGGCCATGACGTACGGATCAGCCTCCCTGGACTGCGGTGAGGACCTCGACGCGGTCGCCGTCGCCGAGTGCGGTGGCGGGCCACTGGCCGCGCGGCACCACGGCCTCGTTGACGGCGGCGGCCACGCCGGCGGGCGCCGTGGTCAGACCGGCGACGAGCCGGTCCAGGGTGAGCCCGCCGGGAAACTCCCGGGGCTCGCCGTTCACGGAGACGGTGATGGGGGTGGTGACGGTCATACGGGCTGCTCCTGGGAGGCGGGGGCGGGCGTGGGGCGGCCCTGGCCGTGGGCGGGCGCGGAGCCGTGGGCGGTGCCGGGCGGCGGCGCCGCGAAGCGGTCCGGGGAGAACGCCCGGGCCTCCTCCGGCAGCGGGCCGCCGGTCAGTACCGCCGCCATCACGTCGCCCGTGACGGGCGTCAGCAGCACCCCGTTGCGGTGGTGGCCGGTCGCCACCAGCAGGCCGGGCAGCGCGGTCGGGCCGAGCAGCGGCGCGTTGTCGGGCGAGCCGGGGCGCAGCCCGGCGCGGGTCTCGACCAGGGGGAGTTCGGTGATGCCGGGGACCAGTTCGTGGGCGTCGCGCAGCAGTTCGTAGACCCCGCCCGCGGTGACCGTGGTGTCCCAGCCCAGTTCCTCGCTGGTGGCGCCGACGACCAGCTCGCCGTTCTCGCGCGGCACGAGGTAGAGCGGGCCGCCACGTACCACGGCCCGTACGGTGCGGGACAGGAACGGTACGCCGCCGGGCAGGCCGTCCGGCATCCGCAGCCGCAGCACCTGGCCCTTGACCGGGCGCACCGGCGGCAGCACGTCCTCCGGGACGCCCGCCAGCCGCCCGCTCCGGCTGCCCGCCGCGAGCACGACCTGACCGGCCGCGATCCGCTCCCCGCCGGCCAGTTCGACGCCGGTGGCGCGGCCCCGCCCGACGGTCAGCCGCTCGGCAGCGGCGCGGTGGAAGACCACCCCCGCCCGCTCGCAGGCGGCGAGCAGCGCGGCGGCCAGCCGGCGCGGGTCGACCTGGTGGTCGCCGTCCACCCGCAGCCCGCCGCGCACGCCCGGCGCGAGCATCGGCTCCAGGCGCCGGCACTCGCGCCCGGTCAGCCACTCCGATTCCAGGCCGCTGCGGCGCTGGAGGGCGTGCAGGTCGCGCAGGTGGGCGCGGTCGTCGGCGTCCAGCGCGACGGCCAGGGTGCCGCACCGGCGGTAACCGAGGTCCAGGCCGCTCGCCTCCGTCAGCTCGGCGGCGAAGCCGGGATAACGGCGCGCGGAGGCGAGATTGAGGCCGAGCAGCGTCTGCTCGCCGTAGTGCAGCTCGGTGACGGCGGCCAGCATCCCGGCTGCGACCTGGGCGGCGCCGCCGCCGGGAGCCGGGTCGGCGACGGCGGTACGCAGCCCGCGCTGGGCCGCCCGCCAGGCGGTGACCAGACCGATGACGCCACCCCCGATGACGAGGACGTCCGGCACGTCCACGGGGGTGGGTACGGGGTGGTGTGCAGGTGGATGCATGGGCGTCCAGCCCCTCCCTTCGCCGGCATGACCCGGATCAGGTTCGTACGGTCGGAGGCCGCCGCAGCCTCCCTCTCAGCCCGGTCGCGTCCGGGCTCCCGCGTGTGCGTTCACCGCAACCCTAGTACGGGCCGCCGACGCCCCGTAAGGGAGCGCGGGGCCGCCGCCGCGGGTGACGGACCGTGACGTTGTGTCATAGATCTCGTCGCGCGGTGCTGCGGGTCGCGAGACACACCGTCTTACAGTGATCGGGTGAGCGAGCAGACCCAGTCCCAGGACCCTGACCGCGCGCGCCAGGACCGCGAAACCGCCGGGCGGGCCGCCGAGCGGACCCGGCGCGCCGTCGTCGTCGGCGCCGGCCTGGCCGGTGTGCAGACCGCCGTCGCCCTGCGCGAACAGGGCTGGCGCGGCGAGATCACGGTGCTCGGCGAGGAGCCGCACCGGCCGTACGACCGCCCGCCGCTGTCCAAGGCCGTACTGCTCGGCAAGGCCGACGGGTCCGCCTTCGACGTGGACTTCGAGGCGCTCGGCATCGACCTGCTCCTGGGCCGGCGCGCCATAGGGCTCGCGGCCGCCTCGCGGGTGCTGGAGACCGACGCCGGACCGCTGCCGTACGACCACCTGGTGATCGCCACCGGCGCCGAGCCGGTCACCCTGCCCGGCTGCGACGGCCTGCCGGACGTGCACGTGCTGCGCACCCTCGACGACGCCGAGCGGCTGCGGCCGGTACTGGCCGGGCAGCGCGAGGTGGTGGTCGTCGGCGCGGGCTGGATCGGCGCGGAGTTCACCACCGCGGCGCGCGAGGCGGGCTGCCGGGTGACGGTCGTCGAGGCCGCCGGCCGGCCGCTGGCCGGCGCACTGCCCGCCGAGGTCGCCGCTCCGATGGCCGCCTGGTACGAGGACTGCGGCGCCCGGCTGCGGACCGGTGCGCGGGTCGCCGCCGTCACCGAGGACGCGGTGACGCTCACCGACGGCACGACGCTCACCGCCGACGCGGTCGTGGTCGGCATCGGCGCCCGGCCCGCTACCTCCTGGCTGGCCGGCTCCGGCGTCGAGCTGTCGCCCGAGGACCGCTCCGTCCTGGCCGACGAGCGGCTGCGCACCTCGCTGCCCGACGTGTACGCGGTCGGCGACTGCGCCTCCTTCCCGTCCGCCCGCTACGGCAGCCGCCTCCTGGTCCACCACTGGGACAACGCCCTGCACGGGCCGCGCACGGTCGCCGCCACCATCGTCCGCGGCGCGGCGGAGGGGCCGGTCTACGACCCGGTCCCGTACTTCTGGTCCGAGCAGTTCGGCCGCTTCGTGCAGTACGCCGGGCACCACGCCGGGGCGGACGAGACGGTGTGGCGCGGCGACCCGCAGAGCGCGGCCTGGTCGGTGATCTGGCTGCGCGAGGGCGTGCTGGTCGCGCTGCTGGCGGTCGGCCGGCCCCGTGACCTGGCCCAGGGGCGCAAGCTCATCGAGCGGGGCGCGGTGCTGGACCGGCGGATGGCGGCGGACGCGTCCGTACCGCTGAAGTCGGCGGCGGTCTGAGGCGGTCCGAGGCGGTCTGAGACGGTCCGAGGGGGCGGCCGGGGTGGTCCGGGGCCCTGGCCGGCGGTCTGTCGCGCGGTGCGTTCGGGTGCCGTGGGCTGCGCCGATGGTGAGGCCCCGCTACCGGCTGTCAGTGCGAGGTGGCAGGCTTGTCCCGTGACCGAGATTGACGCAAAGATCGATGGACTCGTTCCCGCCTGGCTCACCCTCCCCGACATCGCCGAGATGATGGGCGTCGAGGTGACGCGTGTGCGGCAGCTGGTGAAGGAGGGCCAGCTGATCGCGGTGCGCCGTGGCGAGAACCGTGCCCTGCATGTGCCGGCCGACTTCATCAAGGACGGCAAGGTCGTCAAGGGCCTCGTCGGGACGCTCACGCTCCTCCGGGACGACGGCTTCGCCGACGAGGAGATGCTGGAGTGGCTCTTCACCGCCGACGAGACGCTGCCCGGCACCCCCGCCCAGGCCCTGCGTGAGAACCGCGGTACGGAGGTGAAGCGCCGGGCACAGGCGCTCGCCGTGTAGCACCGCCCGAAGCGGCTGCGGGCCGGTCCGTTCACGGCACGTCCGTACGCGATGCGCCCGTACGCGGCGGATGCGTACGCGGCAGGTCCGTGCGCGGCACGTCCGCAGCCGTATCGCCGTCGCGCCCGCACCCGCGGCCGCGACCGTCCACGCACCACTGGCGTACGGGCCGGAAGGCCCGGCCCGTACGCCGCAGACCTGGGGGGATCCGCCCGATGACCACCGCACGCCACGCCCTGTCCGACGCCCGGCTCTACCTGTGCACGGACGCCCGCAAGCGCCAGGGCGACCTCGCGCAGTTCCTGGACGCGGTGCTCACCTCGGGCGTGGACGTCGTGCAGCTGCGCGACAAGGGCATGGAGGCCGCCGAGGAGCTGGCCCACCTGGAGGTCTTCGCGGACGCCTGCCGCCGGCACGGCAAGCTGCTCGCGGTCAACGACCGCGCCGACGTCGCCCACGCCATCGGGTCGGACGTGCTGCACCTGGGCCAGGGCGACCTGCCGGTGCCCGCCGCCCGCGCCGTCCTCGGCGACGAGGTGCTGATCGGCCGTTCCACCCATGCCGAGGCGGAGGTGGACGCCGCGCTGGCCGAGCCCGGCGTGGACTACTTCTGCACGGGCCCCTGCTGGCCCACCCCGACCAAGCCGGGCCGCCACGCCCCCGGCCTCGACCTGGTCCGCTACGCGGCCGCGCGCCGGCCCGAGCGCCCCTGGTTCGCGATCGGCGGGATCGACGCGGCCAACCTGGACCAGGTGCTGGAAGCGGGCGCCCGACGGGTGGTCGTCGTCCGGGCGATCACCGAGGCCGAGGACCCGGGGGCCGCGGCCGCCGGGCTGGCGAAGCGGGTGCGCGCCTACGGGGCCTGAGCGGCGGGCTGTCTGAAGGCCGGATGGCCGGCCGGTGTCCAAGGTGTGGACCGGAATGCGGCTATCCGGGCATTTCGCCGGAGCTGGTTGGTGTGCGGGGAGCCGGTGGATAATCTGCACGTATGGCCCTAGGCACAGCTTCCACCAGGACTGATCGCGCACGGACCGTGCGTGACCTGCTCGCTTCCGGCAAGCAGTCGTACTCGTTCGAGTTCGCCGCCCCGAAGACGGAGAAGGGCGAGCGGACGTTGTGGAACGCCATTCGCCGGATCGAGGCGGTCGCGCCGACCTTCGTCTCCGTGACGTACGGAGCGGGCGGCACCTCCCGCGAGGGCACGGTGCGCGCGACCGAGCGGATCGCCACCGACACCACCCTCACCCCGGTCGCCCACCTCACCGCCGTCAACCACTCCCTGGCCGACCTGCGCAACATCATCGGGCAGTACGCCGACGCGGGCATCCGCAACATGCTCGCGCTGCGCGGCGACCCGCCCGGCGACCCGATGGGCGACTGGGTCCAGCACCCCGAAGGCGTCCTGTACGCCGCCGAACTGGTCCGGCTCATCAAGGAGTCGGGCGACTTCTGCGTCGGCGTGGCGGCCTTCCCGGAGATGCACCCGCGCTCCACGGACTGGGACACCGACGTACGGCACTTCGTCGACAAGTGCCGGGCCGGCGCGGACTTCGCGATCACCCAGATGTTCTTCTACGCCGAGGACTACCTGCGGCTGCGCGACCGGGTCGCGGCGGCGGGTTGCGAGACGCCCATCATCCCGGAGATCATGCCGGTCACCAACGTCCGCCAGATCGAACGGTTCGCGCAGCTCAGCAATGCCGCCTTCCCGCCCGAGCTGGCCGAGCGCATCCTCGCCGTCAAGGACGATCCGGCGGCTGTACGCTCCATTGGCATCGAGTACGCGACGCAGCTGTGCGCGCGCTTGATGGCCGAGGGAAGTCCCGGGTTGCACTTCATTACCCTGAACCACTCCACGGCGACGCTGGAAATCTACGAGAATCTGGGTCTGCACCAGCAGTCCTGACGGCGGTTTGCCGCACCACGGCGGCCCGTGGTGCGGCGGAAGAGGGGCGTACATGGGCTGGGTGGTCCTCTACATCGCATTCGGCTGTGTCGCGCTCTGGCTCCTCGGGGAAGTGCTGCTGCAGTACAAGGCCCGGCTGCGGTGGCGGCTGCTGGCCTTCACCGGCTTCCTCGGGGTGGTCGTCGGTGTCGTCATCCCGTCCGTGATCGTCATAGCGGTGGGCGCCATCGCCTTCGCCGTCGGGCAGACCTACGTCACGCTCTCCTTCCGCAGCGGCTTCTCCGAGGGCTGGGCCCTGCGCGGCAAGCGCGGTGACGGCGGCAAGCGCGGTGACAACCGGCGGCGCCGGGCGCGGGGAGGTGGCAGGGCGGCGGCTGCCGGGCCGACCCTCCAGGTCTCCGGCGTGGAGGCGGTCCCGGCCGCGGAGGGCGCGGGCGGGGGAGCGGACGGCGGCACGCCGGCGGCCGGTACGGCCGCGTACGACGGGACGGACCCCTTCGCCCAGCAGAACGGCTTCCCCGGCTCTCCGGGCGGCGACGCGCCGGCATCGCAGGGATCGCAGGGTTCCTACGACGGTTACGGGGGCGAGGGGCCGGCCGAGGTGTACGCCCCGCAGCCGATCCCCGAGGAGACCGGCCAGTACGGCATATACAGCTCCGACGCGCGCTCGCAGCAGCCCGGTTACGCCGCGTACGACGGGTACGGCACGTACGGGCAGGACGCTTACGGATACGACGGTGGTTACGGCGCCGCCGCCCAGAGCGGGCAGGACGCTCACTCCGACCACTACAGGGCTTACGGCGCGGACCCGGGACAGGGGCAGCACCAGGGCGGACAGGTGCCCTACTCCGACCCGTACGCCGGCCACCAGCAGTACGCCGGGCCGTACGGCCCGTACGACCAGCCCGACGCCTTCGGGGGCACCCAGGCCTACCCGGCGCAGCAGTACACCGGCGCGCAGGACCCGTCACAGGGCCAGGCGCAGCCCTCCTACGGCGACACTCCGCCCGGCGGGGTGTGGGTTCCCCAGCAGCGTGGCAACGGGCCCGCCGCCGACCAGCAGGAGCCCTACCCGCCCTACCAGCCCCCGCAGAACCAGGGCTACGACGGGCAGCACTACCGCTACTGAACGGACGGGCCGTCAGCTCACGGCCGGCTCACTCCGAGCCGCGCCAGCCGTCCCCGTTGACGATCAGACCCGCGACGAGGGCGCCCGACATCCCGGCGTGCGCCAGCCCGCCGCCCGGATGCGTCCAGCCGCCGACCGCGTACAGACCCGGTATGCGGGTGCGGTTGCCGGGGCGCAGGAAGCGGCCCCCGGCACCGGCCAGCGCCGGACCCGGCACCGACGCGCCCTCGGCGGGCGGCAGCACGGCGCGCCACAGCACCCGGTCCCGCAGCCCCGGTATCGCCGCCTCGGCGGCCGTCACCAGCCGGTCGGCGGCTGCCGCCTGCGCGGCCGTCTCCTCGCCGGGCCCGCCGGCCCCGTCGAGCGCCGCGCCGGACGGCAGGGCCAGCTCTCCGTACGGTGCGACCGCGGCGCTCAGCGTGACGGCCTCGTGCGCGTCGTCGGGCCGGGACGCCGGATCGTCCGGGCGCAGCACCGTCACCGTCGGGCGGTCGCACAGCGCACCCGGGCCCGCCCCGAAGAGCGTGGCCAGCTCCGCCGCCCGGTCGGCCGCGTGGACCACCGTGCGGTGGACCGCGTCCGCCGGGCGGGGGCCGCGCAGCGCCAGGGCGACCGTGAACCGTCCCGGTGTCCGGCGGTCCGCGTCGGCGTCGGGCCGTACATCGTCCGCGCCCCACGGCTCCGCGCCCTTCAGCAGCGCCGCCAGCCGGCCGGGAGCCACCCCCGCGACGACCGTGTCCGCCTCGGCACACCCGCCGTCGCGCAGCTCCACGCCCGCCGCCCGGCCGTCCGCCTCCACGACGCGCGTCACCTCGGCGCCGAAGGTGAACTCCACCTTGCGCGCCAGACAGCGTTCGTACAGCGCGTCGGCCAGCGCCCGGATGCCGCCGCGCGGATACCAACTTCCGAACGTCTGCTCCATGTACGGCAGGACGGCGGCGCTCGCCGGGACGGTGCGCGGATCGAAGCCGTACGCCAGGGCGTAGCTCTCCAGGAGGGCGGCCAGCCGGGGGTCCTTCAGCTCGTGCGCGGCGACCTCGGCGAGGGAGGCGTCCGCCACCGGCTTGCGGCGCCCGAACAGCCCGCGCCGGGGCAACGCCGGGTACGGGTCGCGCCCGAGCACCTGCCAGTCGGGCCACAGCGGCTCTTCCAGCAGCGGGCGGCGCGTACGGTCCCAGGCGTCGCGGGCGCGGCCCAGGAAGGCGCTCCAGCGCTCACCGGCGCCCGCGCCCAGCGCGTCGTCCAGGGCCGCGAGGACACCGGCCCGCGACGCGTTCGGCAAGGAGACGACCGTGCCGTCGGCGAAGACGTGGCGGGCGGCCGGGTCGACCTGGGACAGCTCGACGACGCTCTCCAGCGGCTCGCGGCCGGTCTTGACGAACAGGTCGCGGTAGACGGCGGGCAGATGCAGCAGTCCGGGGCCGGTGTCGAAGCCGAAGCCCGCGCGCTCGAAACGGCGCACCGCGCCGCCGTACGTCGCCTCACGTTCGTACACCGCCACCCGGTGGCCCGCGACGGCCAGCCGGGCGGCGGCCGCCATCGCGCCCATCCCGGCGCCGATCACCGCAATCCGTGCCATGCCTGCGACTTTATCCGGCACCACTGACAGCGCCGCTCAGGGCCCGTTCCCCGCCTCAGCCCACCGGCGCGGAGCCCCCGCGCGCCGCCGCCGGCTGCCGCCGTTCCTCCCGCCGCTGCCGCCTGCGCCGCAGGAAGCGCCGTACCCGTGACCACAGGAACGCCACCAGCAGGATGCCGGCGACCAGCAGCACACCGGCGACGACCGCCGCGGCCACCGGGTGGAACACCGCGAAGACGACGATGCCCGCGACCCCGAGGTCCTCCAGGGTGCTCAGCACGAAGTTGCTGGCGGGTTCGGGCGAGGTGTTCACCGCCATCCGCGTACCCGCCTTGACCAGGTGGCTGACCAGCGCGCTGGTGCCGCCCACCGCGCCCGCCGCCAGCTGCGGCAGCGACCCGTCGTGGCCCGCCAGCAGCGCCGCCACGACCCCGCCGGAGACCGGCCGGACCACCGTGTGCACGGCGTCCCAGACCGTGTCCACGTACGGGATCTTGTCGGCGACCGCCTCGCACAGGAAGAGCACCCCCGCGACGATCAGCACGTCGGTGCGCTGCAACGAGGCGGGCACCTCGTCGGCGGCCCCGGTGGCACCGAGCACGCCGAGGAGCAGGACGACGGCATAGGCGTTGATTCCGCTGGCCCAGCCGCTGGTGAAGACAAGGGGGAGTACCGACACGCAGGAGATCGTAACCAGCCGCTGCGCGCCGGTGCTCAGGTTTGAGTATCCGTACTCAGTCGCCGAGATGAGTAGGTACGCGGATGGGCCGCGACCTGCGCGGACGGAAGAGTGTGCAGCACGGAAGGGACGCCGGGCCGGCACCGCCGACACGGGGCGGCGGAACGGCACGGCAGCCCGGACGTGACGGGGGAGCACGGGGGAAGCAAGGGGGCTCCACGGGGGAAAGCACGGGGGTACGGGGCCCCACGGGGGAGGCGCTGTCCTGGACGGATCGCCGGGGGAACGATCCGGTCCGGGGCAGCGCGCCTGGTACGGACAGCGGCGGGGGGGGGGGGGGGCGGGGGCCCGCCCCCCCGCCGGGGGGGGCCGCGGGGCGCGGGGCGGCCCGGGCCCGCCGGCCCCCCCCCCCCCCCCC
>NZ_JBFAUH010000034.1:0-84970 GCF_040679095.1 Streptomyces sp. NPDC052496 | reverse complement strand
GCGCCCGCGCCGCGGCCTGCGCCGCGCGACGGGCGGCGGCGCGGGCCGCCGCACGGGCCGCCACCTGGAGGGCGATGCGGGCGGCGATGCCGATCAGGATCGGGAAGAAGTCGCCGTCCGGGTCGGACTCGGTGGCCGGCGCGTTGTTGGCGTAGGCGTACGGGTTCATCTGCTGCGGGATGCCGAAGTCGATGACCGGGTCCACCGTGGTGAAGCGTCCGGTGATCGGGTCGTACTCCCGTGCCCCGAGCTGGGTGAGGCCCGTTTCCTCGTCGGTCCGGCCGCCGACGAATCCGCGTTTGCCGGGCCAGGAGGTGGGCCGGGCTCCTCGCGCCTCGCCGAAGGGGGTGAGCAGCCGGCGTTCGACCGGGAGCCCCTCCTGGTCGAGGCCGACCGAGGTGTAGGCGCTGCCGTGGTGGTCGTTGAGCAGCAGGGTGAGCCTGCCCTTGCCACCGGTGCCGTCGCCCTCTTCGGTGGTGCGCACCGTGGTGGCGCCGTCGGGGTGCGCGTAGTACCGGGTGGCGGACAGCTTGCCCTTGGGGTCCACGGTCAGTTCGGCATCGCCGAGGTAGAGCGTGGTGGCGCCGTCGGCACCGCGGTGGATGAGCCGGTTCCCGTCGGCGTCGTAGAGGTTCTCGGTGGTCCTGCCGTTTTCCGTGATCTTGGCGAGGTGGCCCTCGGCGTCGTAGGAGAGGGTCTGGGCCGCGCCGCCGACCTGCCGGGTGGTCATGTTGCCGGCGTCGTCGTAGGCGTAGGTGCTGACCGAGGTGCCGTCGGGGCCCTTGGACTCGACCTTGGACAGGGCGCGCGGCCGGTCCTTGCCCGGGCCGGGGTAGTGGTAGGTGCGGGTGACGTCGTCGGCGGTGTTGCCGCCGGTGTCGTGCTCGACCAGCTGGGTGCGGTTGCCGACCGCGTCGTAGCCGTAGCTGTGCCAGTACGCCTGCGGGCCGCCGATGTTGGTCTTGGAGGGGGCCGCCGCGCAGTCGTCGGTGGCCGTCCAGGCGGAGGTCATCCGGCGCAGCGCGTCGTAGGCGAAGCACTGGGTGTCGGACCGGCCCGCGTCCGGCATCGCCGCGCCCGGGGTGCGGGCGAGCTTGGTGACGTTGCCGGCCGGGTCGTAGCCGTAGGCGATGTCGTCGATCCGGCTGCCGCCGGCCTCCTTGCTGTCACGGTCGTGGACGGTGCGCTGCAGGCGGCGGGTGTGCTCGTCGTAGAAGGACGTCGAGTAGACCTTCTTGCCCTGCACCCCGGACTGGCTGCGCAGCAGTTCGCCGGAGGCGGAGTACTCCACATGGGAGGAGTAGTCCGTCAGTCCGCCGATGCCGGTCGGCAGGTCCTCCTTGTTGTAGCTGGTGGCCAGCCGCTCCTTGACCATGGGGCCGGTCTGCGGGATGAGCGTCCAGAACGGCAGGCCCGTATTGGGCTTGTAGCCGTACTCGTACGCGTAGGTGCCGGCGAGCTTGCCCTCGGTGGAGGGGATGACGAGCTGGGTGCCGGTGGGCTGGTAGGCGTGGTTGTAACCGGTGATCTCGTTGCGGTACTGCGCGCCGCCGGCGTACCGGACCGACGCCGACGGCAGCCCCTTGACCAGGGTGTCGTAGGTCCATTCGGCCAGCTTGGGGCCGTCCTGGCCGCCCTCGCGCAGGGACGTCGGCCGGTCCAGGGCGTCGTAGGTGGTGGACACCCGCTTGCCGCGGGCGTCGGTGACGGTGACGGGCCGGTCGTCCCGGTCGTAGACCGTGGTGCTGGTGCCGGCGTCCGGGTCGGTCTTCTTGACCTGCCGGCCGCGGGCGTCGTACTCGAAGGTCCAGGTGTTCTTGTCGGGGTCGGTGACCTTCGACAACAGGCCCTTGCGGTTGTACTCGTAGGAGGTGTCGTTGTACTTGGTGCGCTCGGCGTCCAGGTACTCGCGGAGCTTGGTCCTACGGCCTTCCGGATCGGTGAAGGCCGTCGTGACGGTGGCGCCCTTCGGCGGGGAGACCGTGGACTCGTTGCCGCGGTACTCGGCCGTGGTGACCTGCTGGTCGTCACCGAAGCGCCGGGTGACCTCCTTGACCGGGCGGCCCAGGCCGTCGAGGGTGGACACCGTCTGGTGCGGGACCTTGTTGTCGCCGACGATCAGCAGCGTCTCCGCCACGTCGCCCTCGGCGAAGTAGGCGTCGTTGGTCTTGACGGCCCGGCCGTGGGTGTCGTGGAAGGTGTCGGTGATCAGCCGCCCGCCGCCGACACCCGGGTCCTGGTTCTGCCGCTCCCGCAGCATGCCGTCGTAGACCTGCACCGAGGCCGAGTAGGAGCCGTCCTCCTTCAGGGAACGGGTGGTGACCGTGGTGGGAGCGGTCTTGGTGATCCGGTACGTGTACTCGGCGCTGGGTGACTGGCCCTTGGCCTTGTCGCGGTTGACGTTCCAGACCTTGGTGAGCCGGCCCAGGCCGTCGTAGTCCATGTCGTTGCGCCGGCCGTTGGCGTCCACGACGGCCGTGGTGGTGCCGCGCACCGGGTCGGCGTGCGTGGTCTCGGTGTGCCCGAGCGGGTTGGTGACCACCGTCTTGGTGGGGATGGCGCCGGTGGCCGGGGTGTAGGCCGTACGGGTGGCCGCGTTGTCGGCGTTGTCGGCGTTGTCGGCGTTGTCGGCGTCCCAGCTCCTGGTGGGGCGGCCGTGGACGTCGTACTCGGTGCGCTCGGTGACCTGGTAGCCCTTGCCGTCGCCGGTGATCTCCTCGACGGAGGTGACGTCGCCCTTGACCGGAGCGGCCCCGAACGTGCCGCCGTCGAAGGAGGTGCGCGTGTCGGAGACCACCTGACCGCCGGAGGCGCCGCAGGCACCGGTGACGGTGCGCTCCTGGGACTCCAGCTCCAGGAGCCACTTGTCGGTGTTGTGGGCGTACGTCACCGTGGTGCAGGCGTCGTCGTCCGGGTCCGTGACATCACCGAAGTCGTGCGTGGTGACCGGCTGTCCGTACGCGTCGTAGGTGATGGCCTCCTTGGTGCGCAGCCAGCTCCCGTCGCCCTGCCGGGTGCGTTCCTCGCTGCCGGCCGGCTGGCCCAGGTATGCGTGCAGCGGGGGCGCCGTGCGCGTGGGGTCCTTGTCGTCCGCGCGGCTGCGGGTGGCGGTGATCTTGGAAGTGGGGGTCGACTTGGTGGCGGACTCCAGTTGGCCGCCCTCGTCCAGATACGTCAGCGACTCGCGCTGCTGGCCGCCGTACTGGGGCAGGTCGGCGATGGTGCCGCCGTCGGAGTCGGTGACCTGGACCTCGCGCTTCTTGCCGTCCGGAAGCCGGTCGCCGTCCATGCCCCGGAAGTAGAGGTGCTCGGTCATGGCGCGCTTGCCGTCGTCGCCGCGGCCGGTGAGCGTGCGGACCTTGGCGTAGCCGCGGTACTGGCTCCAGGTGCGGTGCTTGTCCTCGGTCAGCTCGCTCTCGTCCCAGGCCCAGGCCGGGGCTCCGACGTACTGGTACGAGGTGACCTTCGGCGCGGCGTCGGTGACCTTGTCCTCTTCGCGGACCTCGGTGACGACGTACTTGTGGAACCAGTCCTGGAGGGGCTTGTCGGCCCACTCGGGCGTCCAGAAGAACGGGTAGCAGCGCATGCCGTTGTCGTGCGCGGTGGGCAGCTTGACCTTGCCCGGCATGGCCGAGCACTCCTGGGCGGAGTAGGTCACGCCGACCGTGGAGCCGTGCTCGGTGTCCACGGCGTGGATGCGGTACCGGGCGAAGGGCTCCAGCCCTTCGAACCCGTCGACGCGGTTGTGCATCATCTCGCCCCGGAAGGTCACCGGCGGGAGCGTGGTGTCCTGGCCGCCGGTGTGCCCGGTACGGGTGATGGAGGCCAGCCACAGGGCGGGGCTGGTGCCGTCGGTCGCCGGGAAGCTCTGCACGAGATTCCAGGTGTCGGCCTTGGCGTAGGCGCCGTCGGCCAGGGCCTCGGCGGTGACCTTCGTCAGACGCTTGGTCGTCCAGAAGCTCGGGGAAAATTTGTTGGTGCACTTGGCACCCGCGTCACACTTGAGGTCGAACGGGACGTCGGGCCAGTACTTGGCGTTCTCCTTGGTCAGCTTCCCCGGCGCGCAGTCGAATGCGGAGCCCGGCAGGCACCGTTCCGTCACCTGGAAGGTGACCCGCGCGGCGGCCTTCGCCGTGAACAGGGAGTCGTGCCGCTGGCCGTAGTCGATGCGGGTCAGGTAGGCGTCGCGGTCGTAGCGGACCGGCTTGTCCGCCTTGCCGAGCCGCCCGTAGTGGTTGGTGTCCTTGGCCCACCACAGGCTCATGGCGTCGCCGTGCGGGTCCACCACGTAGTCCAGGTTCCAGCGGTACGCCTGGGTGCAGTCGGAGGTGTCGAAGGCGCCGGTGTGGCACGGTTCGCCGGCGTGGTTGCCGAACACCGGGACGGTCTGCGTCGCGTGTGTCTCCGGCTTGCCCTCGGCCCAGCCGGGGAGGCGGTTGAGCCCGAACCAGTACTGGGTGCCGTCGGTGGTGGTCAGCACCCAGTGCTCACCGTCGTCGTCGCCGTTGGCGGCGCCCTTCTTCAGCTCGATCCGGGCCCCGTCGTCGTCGGCGAGCTTCCACTCGCCGGTCTTGTCGTCCCGGACGAGTTCGTTGCTGGAGCCGTCCAGGGACAGGGTGAGGCTGTCCGCGAACCAGCACAGGTCGCTGGTCTTGGCCTTGTTGTTCGCGCCCTCCCGCATGTCCTGGGAGCAGGTCTTGTAGCGGCGCTCGACGAATCCGGGGTGGTAGTCCCAGCCCTCACCGATCCAGGAGGACTGGTTGTTGGTGGAGGCGGTGCGGCCGTCGACGGCCTGGGAGGAGTAGCCGAACTCGATCTCGGGCTCGGGCCCACCCGGCACCTCGGGGACGTCGAGGGGGTGGGTCCAGGAGAAGCCGCCGGACTGCCCGCCCGCGGCCCACGTACCGGTCGAGGACAGGGAGGTGGCGCCGAAGCTGCCGGCGGAGCCGGACGTCCCGGCCGCTGCCGCGAGCATCAGCGGGCGGCCGGCGGAGAGGGTGACGCGGGCGGTCAGCCGCCGTGCGGCGGAGTCGTTCTCACCGCCGATCTCCTCGGGCGTGGCGCAGCCGGCCCGTCCGGGGGTGGTGGCGGCGCAGTCAGGGAGCCGTACCAGCCGCAGTCGGGAGCCCCAGTCGGCACCGTAGTGCTGGGCGTAGGAGGAGTAGTCAAGCTCGACGTCCACCTGCTGTCGGGGCGGTGCGCGCTGCGCGGCCGCGGTGCCGGCGGTCTGGGGGCGGGGGCCGGCGGCGGCCGGCGGGGTCTTGCCGTCCGGCTTCCCTGGCCGTGCGGCCCCGCCGGAGCCGGTGTCGCCGGACGGGTCGTCCTCGCGGCCGTCGGACGCGGGCGCGTCGGTGCCGGTGAGTTTGACGACCGGCCCGTCCACGCCGAGACCGGACGTGGTGGTGGTGTCCGGCAGTTCCACCTTTACGGTGTCGAGACCGGGCGCGGCGGAGGCCGCGCGGCGCTGTCCGGCGGGGGTCACCCGCACCGGCAGGTCGCCGGCCTTTCCGGCTTTTCCGGCCGCGCGCCGGTCGTCGCCGCGGGGGGCGAGGGAGGCCTTGGCGGCGGAAGCGAGGTCCACCTCGGCGCTGCCGCGCGGCAGTCGCGCGGCCGGGGCCTTCCAAGGAGTGGCGGCACCGTTCCGGCCGGCGCGCTTGCGGCCGGACCACTCGTGGCCCGCCACCGGCCGGTCCCGCTGGAGCGCCGGCAGATCGGCCCCCGGACGGCCGGCTTCGGCCGGACTGACCGGACTCAGCAGGGTGATCAGCAGCGAGAGGAACACCACGGAGATGGTCGGTCTCCACCTTCTCCGCGGAGACCACCATTCACGTAACACAGGCACGAACACTCCTAAAGGTCAGGTAAAGCTCACGCTGTTATATCGGTCCGCATTATTGTTCGACAAGCCCTTGCTTGTGGTGCTTTGGTGTCACGCACACCGCATTTAGGCCGCAAAGAACTGGTAAAGGGTTCGTCCGGATTGCAAGCTGAAAAACCATCCCTCGAAAGGGAAAAGTGTGATACTGACGAGCGGTCGTCTCAGACCCCGTAGAGCTTTACGCGCCCGAGCGAGCGCCCTGGCGTTCGTGGTCGGCGTCGGCACCCTGTCCCTGGCCCCGCCGGCCGGAGCGGCCGGTGTCCCTTCCGCCTCCGAAGCCGCCCGCACCCCGGCCGGCCCGGCCGAGTCGCCCGCCACCGAGGCAGGCGCACTGGCCCTGGCACGCGGCAGCGGCGAACCCGTAGAAGTCACTGCGCTGCGGACCGAGACCCAGGAGGTGGTCGCCAACCCGTCCGGCACCTTCACCCTCACCCAGCACGCCAGTCCCGTACGGGCGCGCAAGGACGGGAAGCTGGTGCCCGTCGACGCGACGCTGGAGCACGTCGGCGACCGGATCAGGCCAAAGGCCACGACACTGGACGTCGCTTTCTCGGCGGGCGGCGACAAGGCCCTGGCCACCCTGTCCGAGCAGGGCCGTTCGCTGGCCCTGGAGTGGCCCGACAAGCTCCCGGTCCCGGTCCTGGACGGCAACGAGGCCACCTACGCGGAGGTGTTCCCGGGCGTCGACCTCAAAGTGCGCGCCGAGACGGAGACCATGTCCCAGCTCCTCGTCGTCAAGACCGCGGAAGCCGCCCGGAACCCCGAACTCAAGCGGCTGAGCCTGGGCTTGAAGGAACACGGGCTGACCGTCCAGGAAGACCCCGGGTCCGGTACGCTCCGCGCCGTCAACTCCGCCGGCCAGGAAGTGTTCTCCTCCGCGACTCCCCGCATGTGGGACTCCTCGGCGCCCGCCGCCTCCGGCGCCCGCCGCGCGAGCGCCGCCGCCCCGGCCGGGCCCACGGACGCGGGTAGCGCCGAACCCGGTGGGAAACAGGCCGACGTCGGTCTGGACTACTCGGGCGGGGTCCTGACCCTGACGCCGGACCAGGGCGTACTCAACGGGCACGACACCACCTACCCCGTCTACATCGACCCCACGTTCGGCGGCAAACGCCAGGCGTGGACCATCGCCTACAAGCCCGCACCCAGCACCTCCTTCTGGAACGGTGCGGGCTGGAGCGGCAAGAGCACCTCCGAGGCCCGGATCGGCCACGAGAGCAGCGGCGGCGGCACGGCCCGCTCGTTCTTCGAGATGAATTCCAGGGGCCTGGCCGGAGTCGACGTGGTCTCGGCCCAGTTCACCATCGTCAACGTCCACTCGTGGTCCTGCACGCCCTACCCCGTCGAGCTGTGGGACACCGGGACGATCTCCCCCCGCACGACGTGGAACCAGCAGCCCGACTGGATCCGGCTCATCCAGACCCTGAACTTCTCCCACGGCAACGACGCATACGGCTGCGGGGACCGCGGCGTGGACTTCGACGTGACCTCGATGGCCAAGGACGCGGCCAAGCGGAAGTGGGCCACCATGACGCTCGGCCTGCGGGTGCCCAAGCAGTACGAGGACCGCGGAGATCCGTACGCCTGGAAGAAGTTCAACAGCAACCCGAAGCTGATCGTCGAGTACAACCGGGCCCCCGGCAAGCCCACCGGCTACGGCAGCAATCCGCACGTACCGTGCCAGGCCACGCCGTACCCGAAGATCGGCAACACCGACGTCCAGCTCTATGCGAAGATCACCGACCCGGACGGCGGCACGCTCAGGGCGCACTTCCAGATGTGGCCCACCGGCAGTACCGACGGCAACATCTTCGACAGGACGGTGAACGTCACCAGCGGCAGCATCGCCAAGGTGACCGTGCCCAGGAGCACCTTCAAGGACGGCACCTCCTACTCCTGGCAGGTCGCCGCGCAGGACGGCCGGTCGACCACCGCCATGACGCCCGAACCGCCGTGCCGGTTCACCGTCGACAAGACCCGCCCGAGCACCCCGCCCGCGGTCAGCTCCCCGGAGTTCCCCAACGGTGACGACGGCACCCACGGCGCCCCGGCCAGAACCACCGGCACCTTCACCCTCGCCGGCAACGGCGCCAAGGACGTGGTCCGGTACGTCTACGGGCTCGACCGGAAGAACCCGACCACCAAAGCCAGCCCCGCAGCCCCCGGCGGCAGCGTGCAGGTCGAGCTCACCCCGGCGCATGCCGGTCCGCACGTGCTGTACGTCTACAGCGAGGACGCCGCGGGCAACCGCTCCGACACGGGGGCCTACCTCTTCTACGCCTCCGGCACCGGCATCAAGGACAAACCCGGTGACCTCAACGGCGACGGCACCCCGGACCTGTGGGCCGTGGACACCGACAGCAAGCTGCGCATGTACCCCGGCAACGGTGACGGCGGCCACTTCGGCACGCCGTTGACCGCGGCCGACTCCGGGTTCGAGAACGCCCTGATCACCCGCCGCGGCGACTACACCAACGACGGTTACGAGGACCTTGTCGCCCGGCACGCCGACGGCAGACTGTGGGTGTACGCCAACACGGGCTTCGGTGAGATCGACACCGAGAACGCCCAGGAGTTCACCCAGTTCGTCCCCGAGCTGGACCCGACCAAGATCACTCAGATCACCTCCCTGGGAGACATCACCGGCGACGACTACCCGGACCTGCTCGCCCGCGTCGGCGACGGTCTGTGGTTCCTGGCCGGCCACCCCAAGGGCTACGTCGAGGACGCCTATCCGCTGGCGGAGACCGGCTGGGGCCGCCGCGACCTCGTGGCCCCCGGTGACCTGACCGGTGACGGCCGGCCGGACCTGCTCGTCCGCGACGACACGACCGGCCAGGTCCTGCTGCACCACGGCGCGGCGGACGCGGCCTCGGGCGGCACCGATCCCGTGAGCCTGGTGAACGGCACCACGAGCGTCTACGGCTCCGGCAACTGGTGGCGGACCAAGCGGCCGCTGCTGGCAGCCCCCGGGGACGCGAACGGCGACAAGCTCACGGACCTGTGGGCGACCACCGACGAGGACACCGGCACGCTGCTGTACTACCCCGCCAAGGGCACCGTGCACGACACCCCGGTCCTGGTCGGAAACGGCAACTGGCGGGCCCTCATCAAAGCCGTCACCTGACCGGCGCGCACACCGCACACGGCCGGCACCCTGCGCCTCCGGGAGGGGGCGCCGGCCGCTTGCCGCCGGAGCAGCAGGCGTCACCCATGGGGTCCGACGGGTGTGACTCCCGGGCCTCGGTTCTGCGGGCCGGCGTCCGGCTCGGCGGGCCGCCGCGGTCGGCCCTCACAGCAGCCCCATGTCCCGCGCCCGTAGCGCCGCCTGCGTGCGGTCGCGCAGGGCGAGGCGGCTGAGGATGCGGGAGATGTGGTTCTTCACGGTGCCTTCGCTGAGGTAGAGCTGGGCGGCGATCTCCCGGTTGGTGCTGCCTCGGGCCACGAGGCGCAGGATGTCGATCTCGCGTGGGCTGAGGGCGACGGCCGGCTCGGTGCCGGGGCCCGGGGCGGGGAGGCCGGCGGCGAGGTGGCGGGTCACGGAGGCGTCGAGCTGGGTGACGCCCGCGTGCGCGAGGCGGACCGCGTGGGCGAGTTCGTCGGCGGGCAGGTCCTTGAGCAGGTAGCCGCAGGCGCCCGCGCGCAGCGCCTGGACGACGTACTCCTCGTCGTCGAACGTCGTCAGCATCACCGCCCGGCACTCCGGTGCCTCGCGGCGCAGTACGGCGACCGCCTCGACGCCGTCCATCCCCGGCATCCGGACGTCCATCAGGGCGACGTCCGGGCGCAGTTCGAGCACCTTCGCGACGGCTTCGCGGCCGTCCACCGCCGTGCCGACGACCGTGATGCCCGGCCGGATGGACAGCAGCGACGCGATGCCGTCCCGGATGAGCCGCTGGTCGTCCACGACGAGTACGCGGACCGGTGCCGTCTCCTCGCTCATGGCACGCCTTTCCCGCCGCGGCCGCGCGGCACCGTCACCGTCAGCCGGGCCCCGGCACCCGGGCCGCTGTCGATGCGTACGCTCCCGCCCACCAGATGCACCCGCTCCCGCATCCCGAGCAGTCCGAACCCGGTGGTGGACGCGCCCGGGGTGAAGCCGCGGCCGTCGTCGGACACCACGAGGCGTGCCGCGTCCGCCGTCAGCCGGACCGCCACCGTCACCCGTGAGGCCCGCGCGTGGCGGCGCGCGTTGGTCACACCTTCCTGTGCGGCCCGGTAAAGGGCGGTCAGCTGCGCCGGTCCGTAGCCGTTCTCCGAGCCGTCGACCTGCACGGCGACCTGGGGTCCGGCCTCGTCGTCGCGGGCCAGTTCCGCGAGCAGGACGGTCAGCGGCTCGTGCGTCTCCTCGCCCCGCAGTGCCCGTACGGACTGCCGTACGTCGCTCAGCGCGCGCTTCACCGACAGCCGCGCCTCGTCGACCGCTCGCAGGGCGGAGTCGGGCTCCAGCGCCCGGAATTCGGACGCGATCTCCAACTGTACGGACACGGCGGTGAGATGGTGCCCGAGGCTGTCGTGGATGTCCCGCGCGAGACGGTTGCGCTCGGCCGCGGCGGACAGTTCGGCGACCTGCGCGGCGTACTGCTCCAGGGCGCGCCGTCCCCGCTGCTCGCCGATGGCGACGGCCGCCATGGAGAGGGCGAGGATCAGGCCGACGCAGAGCATCAGCAGGTCGGACACGCGTTCCACGTCACGGTTCCAGGCGGGCGTGGTCACCATGTATCCGGCGAGGAGCCCGGCCACGCACAGTGCCGCGAGCGCGAGTGCGGTGCCGCGTCCGAAAGCGAAGTAGGCGGTGAACGGCAGGAGGACGAACAGGACCTGGGCCAGCCCGGACGCGTCGAGGGCGACGACCACCGCGATCAGGCCGCCCCGCGCGAGGAGCGGCAGCCACGCCCGGGCCAGGACCCCACGCCGCTCCGCCGCCTCCAAGGCGCCCAGCGCCGCGAGCCCCGCGGCGAACCCGGCCGTGCGCCAGAGGGGCGGCCCGGGGCCGGGGGCGAGGTCCGCCACCGCGTAGTAGAGGCCGCCGGCCAGCACCGCGGCGTACAGCAGGGGCGACACCCACGGCACCGGTACGTACGCCGTCATGGGCCCACCCCCTCCTGCGTGCCGCCCAGGCTAGGCGGGCAGCCGCCAGGGGACGAGGGTGCGGGGCCGCCACAGGCGGATGTGGCCGGGCGGCACGTGCCGGACGGCCGTACGGCGACGGCGGGTCGGGTGACTTCCGGCTGCGGGTCTCGCCGCTCCGCACCTGCCGCGACGGCTTGCTTCTCCTTAGCGTTCTGGGCCCCGGCCCTGACGTTCCGGGCCGGGTCCGCCCTTAGGGCGCTGCTGACACGGAGACCCATCAGTAACGCCCTAGGCCCAGCCCCAGAGGAGCGCCCCATGCCCACCACCCTGTCCGACCGGGCCGCCCGCATCGGCGCCCTGGCCGGCACGCTGGCCGGTCTGCTCGTCGGCCTGCCCGCGTTGGCCGAGATCTTCACCGGGGAAACGACGACGACCAGCTTCTTCCTCGCCCTGTCCCCCGCGTTCGCGCTGCCGTTGCTGACCGCGCTGCACCGGCGCCAGAGCGCGGTCACCGGCCACTTCGGGGAGACGGCCTACGTCGTCAACCTCATCGGCCTCGGCCTGTTCGGCGGCGCCGCGTTCGCCGCGAACCTCGTGCTGTTCCCCCTCGACGACGCGGCCGTCGACAGGGCGCTGTCGGGCCCGGCGGGCCCCGCGCTGATCGGCTCCGCGGCCGTCTTCGCCGTGGGCTGCGCCCTGTTCGGGGCGGCCATGCTCCGCGCCCGGGTGTTCCCGCGGCTCCCGTCATGGACGTACGCGACCGCCCTCCCCCTCTTCGCGTTCCTGACCGCCCTGCCCGACTCCGCGCTCACCAGCACCCTGCACATCGTGGCCGGCGCCACCTTGGTCTGCCTGGCGTCCGCCCTGTGGGAGTCCACCAGGCCGGCGACCCTGCGGAAGCGCAGCCTCACCAGCGGCCGCCGCCCTGTCGGCAGCGAAGCGCCCATGGACCAAGGGTGAGGAAGGCCCGAGGCCGGCCGGTGCCGTACTCGTCCGCTTGCTCCGCCGCCTCACCCTGCCGGACCCAGGAACTGGGTGGCCGCCAGCCGGGCGTACAGCTCGTCCTGGCCGAGCAGTTCCGTATGGGTGCCCACGGCCCGTACCCGTCCCGCCTCCATCACGACGATCCGGTCGGCGTGGATCACCGTGGAGAGGCGGTGGGCCACCACGAGCACGGTGGTCTCCCGGGCGGCCTGCGTGATGACGTCGCGTACCGCGAGTTCGTTGACGGCGTCGAGCTGCGAGGTCGCCTCGTCCAGGAGCAGCAGCCGGGGCTTGCGCAGCAGGGCGCGGGCGAGGGCGATGCGCTGCCGCTCGCCGCCGGACAGCATCGTGCCGCGGTGTCCGACCTGGGTGTCCAGGCCCTCCGGGAGGCGGTCGACGAGGGTGTCCAGCTTCGCCCGGCGCAGGACGTCCCGGATCTCCTCGCCGGTCGCGCCGGGTGCCGCGTAGACCAGGTTCTGGCGCAGGGTTCCGGCCAGGACCGGGGCGTCCTGCTCCACGTACCCGATGGCGTCCCGCAGGTCCGGCAGGGACCGGTCCCGGACGTCCTTGCCGTCGATCAGGACCCGGCCTCCGGTCGGCTCGTAGAAGCGCTCGATCAGCGCGAACACGGTCGACTTGCCCGCGCCGGAGGGACCGACGAGAGCCGTCATGCCGGGGCCCGGGACCTCGAAGTCGACCTGGTGGTGGACGGGCTCAAGGCCCTCCCGATAGCGGAAACTCACGTTCTCGAAGCGGACCGACGCCGGGCCTTCGGCCACCGCCGGTGGCCCGGTCCGCCCGGGGTGGTCCCGTTCCAGGGGTTCCGTCGCGAGCCGCTCCACCTGGGCGATGCGGGCGACGGCCGCTGATCCCTGCTGGTACTTGGAGACCGCCTCGGTCAGCCGGTCCACCGGCTCGATGACGTAGAAGAGGTAGAGCAGGAAGGCGACCAGGGTGGACACGGGGATCGCGCCGGAGGCCACGCGGGCTCCGCCGACCCCGAGCACCGCCAGGAACGACAGCTGCACGGCCAGCCCGACCGCTGCCTCCGCGACCGCCTCCCACTTCGCGCTCGTCACGCCGTGCCGCCAGGCGCGCCGCATCGCCGCGTCGGCGGTCGCGGTCTCGCGCTGTTCGGCACCGGACGCCTTGACCGTCCGCAGCGCGCCGAACATCCGCTCAAGGACGGTGGAGATCTCTCCGACCGCCTCCTGCGAGCGTTCGGTGGCCCGCGCGATCCTGGGCATGATCAGGGCGACGGCTCCGCCGGTCAGCGCGATGACCCCGAGGGTGACGCCCAGCAGGACGGCGTCCATGAGCGCCATCATGGCGACGGCCGCGGCCAGGGTCACGGCGCCGGTGGCGCCGTTGACGATCGCCTGGGTGGTGACGGCGCGCAGGAGCGTGGTGTCGGAGGTGACCCGGGACATCAGGTCGCCCGGCTGGGTGCGTTCGGCCTCCGGGAGGCGCAGCCGCAGCAGGCGCCCGACGAGGGTGCGGCGGGCGGCCAGGACGACCGATTCCGCGGTGCGTTCGAGCGTGTAGACGCCGAGGGCGGCGAGCGCCGTGCCCACCACCACGAGCGCGGTCAGGGCCAGGAGGATCCCGGTGACGGTCCCGCCGGAGGCCAGCCGGTCCACGAGGACCTTCGTGGCCACGGGCTGCAGCAGCCCGCTCGCGGCACCGGCCAGGGTGAGCAGGCCGGCGAGCGCGACGGTCTTCCGGTGCGGCCGGAAGTGGGCGTACAGCGCCCTGAACGTCTCCGGGGCGGTCAGGCGTGCGGAGTCGGCGGCCGACGGGTCGGTCGCGGTCATGCTCGGGTCCTTCGGTCGTCCGGTCGGCCGGTCCTTGCGGTCGTGGCGCTGAGCAGCAGGTCGTGCTCGCGCGTCAGGCGGGGGCGGAACAGGAGTTCGCCCTCGGGCGCGGCATAGCTGACCGCCGGGAACTGGCGGATGTGCCGGTGGTCCACGAGGTCGCCCGTCACCATGCCCAGTCGGATCCGCGGCCCGCCGCCGTACGCGGTCAGGAACAGCTCCCAGAGCGCCTCTCCCCCGGGGTGCTTTCCGGCCACCAGGGAGACCGGCACGCCGATGGCGAAGTGGCCGTCCTGGTCCACCCGGCACGGGGTTGCGAAGACCCGGTCGGGCGCGCCGCGCAACCGGGCCTGGAACCGGTAGTGGTGAGCGCGCGCTCGCCACCCGAGGAGCTGCCCCGTCAGCCGGATCACCTCGTCCTCGACGTCGAACGTCACGACCTCCGCGTGTCCGGGCCGGTGCCAGGCGCGCAGGGCGAGCCCTCCACCCGGCGTCGGGTACGGAAGCCAGGTCTTGATGCCCTCCCGCCATGAGGCGAGCCGCTGCGCCGGTTCCAGAAGGTGTGCGGTCTCGATCAGTCCGGCCCGGACGGGGTGTGCGGCGCTGCCGTCGGACCGGGCCAGGAGTACGTCCCAGTCGCCCTCGGCGAGTTCGCACACGCGCTTGTCGAGGGTGAGGCGCAGGTACGGGGCACCGTCCGCGGCACCGCGTTCGACCGGCAGGTGGACGGGCTCGGCACGGTCGGGGTCGCGCGGCCGCAGGACGAGGTTCCAGGCCCCGGGCCCGAGGTGCTGTGCGGGCAGGGTGAAGACGAGGGAGCCGTCCGCCGTCACCCGGCAGGCCACGGCGGGGGGCGACGGGGCGCGCCGTAGGGGGCCGAGGCGGCGGGCGAGCAGCCGCACCCGGCGCCGCCACCGGGTACCGCCGACGGCGTTCCGGAACGGGCGGCCCCCGGCCGGGGCGAGCGCGGGGGCGCAGGCGGTGAACAGCGCCTCGTACTGTGCGGCGATGCGCTCGGGCCGGAAGCGCTCGGCGGTGCGGCGGGCTGTCCCGGCCATCCGCCGGCGCTCGGCCTCGTTCTCGATCAGGTGGCGGAGCGCGTCGGCCAGCGTGTCCTGGAAGGGTCCGTGGTCCATGACGAGGAGCCCGTCCTCGCCGGGCGTGATGATCTCGCGGGGGGCGTGGCCGCAGTCGGTGCTCACCACCGGCAGTCCGCAGCTCATGGCCTCCACGATGGACATGCCGGACGGTTCGGCGCCGCTGCCGGACACCACGGCGATGGCGCCCTTGGCCCACTCCGGGCCCATGGGGGCACCCGCGCCCATGACCAGGACGTGGTCGTGCAGGCCGAGTTCCGCGACGCGGCTCCGCAGCCGCTGCTGGTCCCTGCCGCCTGCGTAGACGCGCAGGCTCCAGTCCGGGTGCACCGCGGCGACCTCGGCGAAGGCCTCCACGAGGCGGTCGTGGCGCTCCGCCGGTACCGGCCGGCCGGCTGCCAGGACGACTTTCGAGTTACCGGTGGAAGGCTCGGCGCCGGGGGCCGGAGAGCACACCGGGATGCTGGTGAGGCGCACCGGGGCGGCCGCGAGCGCGGTGCGGTGTGCGCGTGCGGCGGCCCGGGAGAAGGGCACGTAGGCGTCCAGCCGGGCGATGGCCGCCTCCAGTTCGCGGCGCAGCGCGGCACTGTGGGACGCGTGGGCCCGGTACTCCTGACCGATACGGAGGTAATCGGCGCGGCCGTGCTCGGCGAGGAGACACACCAGGTGCGGCTGGGTCGCCAGGACCACGTCGGCGTCGGTGCTGCGCAGGTGGGCGGCGAGCCGCTCCTCACTCAGTCTGCTGGGCGGGGTCGGACCGGCGTAGGCCGTGTCGTACGGGCACACGGTGCCGGGCAGCCACTGGCCGTCGGTGGCTCCCGCGTACTGCGGGGAGGAGGGGCGCAGGTCGACCAGCGTACGCACCGTCACCTCCGCGGCCGGCGGGAACGCCATCCGGTCCGCGGTCCGGTAGCAGGAGACGATCTCCACTTCGTGGTGTGCGGCGAGGGCGGTGGCGAGGCCGGCCGTGCCCCGGACCGCGGCGCCGGCCGTGCAGGCGTCGTGCAGCAGGAAGGTGATTCTCATCGGTCGCGCCGTTCCCTCAGCCGGCCAGCCCGGCCCGCAGCGCCACGGCGCGCTGGGCCAGGCCGGCGAAGAGATCGGGACGCAGGACCGCCAGCACGCACCCGGCCGCCACGACGCAGGCGATGACCAGGGCTTCCCGGCTGCCTCCGGCGTGCCCGCGCGGCGGGCGCCGGCCCGTCGCGCGCTTCTGGCGAGAGGCCGTGCCGCAAGCGGCCGGGACCGGCGCGTGGCCGGGTCGGCCGTTTCGGCAGGGGCGGCCGTGACGGCACGGTCGGCCGTGTCGGTTGTCGTCCATACGTCCAGGCTGATCGCCGGGCGGGGCCCCGCGTATCCGGCAGCCGGCCGGATCACATCCGCCGGTCGGCTGGTCCCGGCCCCCCGAACGGCTGGAACCGGTCCGCCGGGTGTCCGCACTCCACCCCGGCCGGGCCGCCCGCGCCCCCTGCCACACTTACCGTCGACGACAGGCGATCACCGCACCACAGGCGTGCGGACCGCTGACAACCATGCCGGCAGGCAGCGACAGTAAGGCGGACCGGGTGTGATCCGGGTAGTGGTGGTGGACGACGAGGCCCTGGTGCGCTCCGGATTCGAGCTGATCCTCAACGCCTGCGACGACCTGCAGGTCGTCGCGACCGCGGACGGCACCCACGCCACCGAGATCATCCGCCAGCACGCCCCCGACGTCGTCCTGCTGGACATCCGCATGCCCGACGTGGACGGCCTCAGCGTCCTGCGCGAGATCCAGACCCTGCCCACCCCGCCGCACGTGGCCATGCTGACCACCTTCGACACCGACGAATACATCCTGACCGCCCTGCGCTCGGGCGCCGCCGGCTTCCTGCTCAAGGACACCGAACCCGAACAGCTCGCCCACCTGGTCCGCACCCTGGCCGCCGGCGGCGTGGTGCTCTCCCCCAAGGCCTCGCGCGCCCTGCTGCGCAGCCACCCCGGGACCGGCGCTCCAAACGACGCGGAGGTGGCCCGGGTCGCCCAGCTCAGCGACCGCGAACGCGCCGTGCTCATCCTCATCGCCCAGGGCCTGTCCAACGCCGACATCGGCGCCCGCATCCACCTCAGCGCCGGCACCGTCAAGGACCACGTCAGCTCGATCCTGACCAAGCTGCGGGTCACCGGCCGCGTCCAGGCCGCCCTGCTCGCCGAACGCGCCGGCCTGCTCAACGACACCGCCTCCCAGGACCGGCCGTGGTGAGCAAGCCCCGGCCACGGTGGCGACGCGTACCGCCCTGGGCCGTCGATGCCTGCCTGGTGGTGCTGGCCGCCCTCGACGCCTGGATCAGCCTGCTGGACGAGGAGCACCCCGCCGTACTGGCCTGCGCCGCCGTCGGCTGCGCCGGACTGCTGCTGCGCCGGCGCTTCCCGCTGACCGTCTTCGTCCTGACGCTGCCCATGACGTTCTTCCTCGATGTCGCCTTCGCGCCGATCACCGCCCTGTACACGCTGGCCACCCACACCCGGAGCCGCCCCCTGCTGGCCGGCTGCGCCCTGCTCAACGCCACCGTCAGTGCCCTGGACCAACTGCCCGACACCTTCACCTCCGACCACGCCTGGACCCTGGTCCAGACCGTCTACACCCTGGCCACCGCCCTGGCCCCGGCCCTGTTCGGCCAGCTCGTCCAGGCCCGCCACGACATCGCCCGCCAGCTGCACCAGGTCGAAGAGGCCCGCGAACACGAACGCGCCCTGTACGCCCAGACCGTCCTGGCCCAGGAACGCGCCCAGCTCGCCCGCGAGATGCACGACGTCGTCTCCCACCAGGTCAGCCTCATCGCCGTACGGGCCGGAGCCCTTCAGGTCGCCGCCCCCGACCCCGACACCCGCGAGGCCGCCCACACCATCCGCTCCCTGAGCGTGGGCACCCTCGACGAGCTGCGCCACATGGTCACCCTGCTGCGCGCCTCCGGCGGCCGCACCACCGAACTCACCCCCCAGCCCACTCTGGCCGACCTGCACCACCTGGTCGCCACCAGCGGCATCGAGACGTCCCTGACCGGCGACCTCCCGTCCACCATCAGCACCACCGCCCAACGCACCGTCTACCGCACCGTCCAGGAGGCCCTCACCAACGTCCGCAAACACGCCCCCGGAGCCCACGCCGACGTCCACCTGTGGCACACCCCCACCCACTTCGGCGTCACCGTCACCAACACCGCGCCCACCCGCCCCCTGGTCGCCCTCCCCAGCTCCCGGCAAGGCCTCATCGGCCTGCACGAACGCGCCGACCTCCTCGACGGCACCCTCACCACCGGACCCACCCCGCACGGCGGATTCCGGATCGAACTCCGAGCCCCCCTGCAAGCCGACTGAGTCCACCCGGTAGCCGTACCCGGTGAACCGTCATCGCCCCAGCTCACACGGCGTGTCTGCGTAGTCGGGGTGCCATGGGTCGTGACCGGCCGGTGGAGCAAGTTCCGCAGCTTGAGCACAAATTGCACACATCCCCCTCTCCATACCGGTCCCGATGGTCTAGATTGACCGTGCTTCAGCCAATCGGGCACGAAGCAACCAAGAATGATCTTTAGGTCCGGCGCTACGCACAGCCAGCAGTCGCGTCCCCAGCGCCAGACGTGGGGGTGATCACTTCTCGGAGCCCGGGAGGGGGCGCCGGGTGCGGGGAGCACCCGGGGTTCCGACGGGATTCCACACGCCTTGACGGCCGGCCGGACACAGGAGTCCGGCGGCGCCGGTCGGGCTGCTCACACAGCGCTGGGACATGAGCGTTTCATGCGCGGGAGGCGGGGGCCTCCCGGGGGGAGGAACGGCGCAGCACGGGGGGCGGGGCCGCCCGTGGCGAGGAACGGTGTTGGGCGAGCACGTCGAACCACTGGCGACCGGGGGGGTCCTGTGCAACAGGGGGAATTAGTCAACCCGTTTCCGTCGGCGCGCGGGCGTCTGGCGAACGGGGCAAGCAGCCGGCTCGCGACCGACTGGGAGCAGCGGTACCGCCGTACCGTGATCACCAGCGATACCGTGGCCACCGCCTTCGTGGTGGCGGCGATCGGCCTCTTCTTCGGGGCCCGGGACGCGGCCAACTGGCATGAGAAATGGGGCATTCTCGCATTCGGCACCGAGCTGCTGGTGCTGGGAACGCTGACGGTGAGCCGGGCGTGGGCGCCGGCCGTACTCGGCCAGGGCGCCGAGGAGTTCCGCCGGCTCGGCCGCTCGCTGTTCACGGCGGCCGTCGTCCTGGCGCTCGGCGGCATCGCCCTCACCTCACGCAACATCAAACTCTGGATCTTCGTCGCGCTCCCCGCGGTCGCGCTCGTCACCATGACCGCGCGGTATCTGCTGCGCCTCTCGCTGCACCGGCAGCGCAAGGAGGGGCGGTGCCTGAGGCCGGTGCTCGCCGCGGGGAGCCTGGAGACCGTACGTGACCTGATCACCCGGGCCCGCAAGTTCCCGCACCTGGGCTGGCGGGTGGACGCGGTGTGCACGACGGACGGCCTCGGTCTCGACGGTGACCAGCTGGACGGCGTGCCGGTCGTCGGCCGGCTGGCGGACGTGGCCAACCACGTACGCCGGGACGGCTACCGCGTCGTGGCGGTCACACCGGACCCGCACTGGTCACCGGACCGGCTGCAGCGGCTGGCGTGGAACCTCGAAGGCAGCGACGCCGAGATGGTCGTGGCCCCCGTGCTGATGGAGGTGGCCGGACCGCGGCTGCACGTGGACGCGGTGCTCGGGATTCCGCTGCTGCGGGTCAGCATGCCGACGTTCACCGGGGGCCGCCGGGCGGTCAAGGGCGTCGTCGACCGGCTGGGCGCGGCGGTCCTGCTGGTGCTGTTCGCGCCGCTGATGGTGTGCGTCGGGCTGCTCGTGATGGCGGACAGCCGGGGCGGGGCGCTCTACCGCCAGCGCCGGGTCGGCAAGGACGGCCGCGAGTTCACCATCTTCAAGTTCCGCACCATGGTCGTCGGGGCCGACGCGGCACGCGCCGAGCTGGCCCACCGCAACGAGGGGGCGGGGCTGCTGTTCAAGCTCCGCCGGGATCCGCGGGTGACCCGGGTCGGAGCGGTGCTGCGCCGGTACTCGATCGACGAGCTGCCGCAGCTGCTCAACGTGCTCACCGGATCGATGTCGCTCGTCGGTCCGCGGCCCCCGTTGCCGGAGGAGTCCGCCGCGTACGGCCCGGACATCCGGCGGCGGTTGCTGGTCAAGCCCGGTCTCACCGGCCTGTGGCAGATCAGCGGACGCAGTGACCTGCCGTGGGAGGAGGCGGTCCGGCTGGACCTCAGGTACGTCGAGGACTGGTCGCTCGCCCTGGACGCGGTGATCTTGTGGAAGACGCTGCGTGCGGTGCTCTACGGGCAGGGGGCCTACTGATGCGCGGGGGGCTGTGGCGGGGCGGCCCCGCCGGCGTGCGGACCGCAGGCCGGGAGGGCCTGCCTGGGGGGAGGGACGGGAGATGAAGGTCAGCGTTTTCGGGCTCGGTTACGTGGGCTGCGTGTCGGCCGCGTGCCTGGCGAGCATGGGGCACGAGGTCGTCGGGGTGGACGTGAACCAGGTGAAGGTCGACCTGGTCAACGACGGCAAGGCTCCGGTGGTCGAGGAGCGGATCGGCGAGCTGATCGCCGAGGTCGTGCGGAGCGGAGCGTTACGCGCCACCGGTGACGTCCGTGAGGCGGTCCTGCACAGTGAGGTGTCGCTGGTCTGCGTGGGTACGCCGTCGGAGCCCAACGGCAGTCTGTGCACCACGTACTTGGAACGGGTCACCGAGCAGATCGGCGCGGTGCTGGCGGAGCGTGGCGGGCGGGGTGGGGGCAGCGGGCGGCACACCGTGGTGTTCCGCAGCACCATGCTGCCGGGCACCTGTCTGAACCTGCTGGTGCCGCTGCTGGAGAAGCAGGCCGGCGGCACGGCCGGGGTGGACTTCGGGGTCGCGGTCAACCCGGAGTTCCTGCGCGAGGGCACCAGCGTGCGGGACTTCTTCGACCCGCCCAAGACCGTCGTCGGCGAGCTCGGCCCGGCGAGCGGCGACGCGGTGCTGGCGCTGTACGACGGCCTGCCCGGCGAGGTGTTCCGGGTGCCGGTGCCGACGGCCGAGGCGATCAAGTACGCGGACAACGCGTTCCACGGCCTCAAGATCGGGTTCGCGAACGAGCTGGGCGCGGTGTGCCAGGCGCTCGGGGTGGACTCGCACCAGGTGATGGACGTCTTCCTGGCCGACCGCAAGCTGAACATCAGCCCCGCCTACCTGCGGCCCGGCTTCGCCTTCGGCGGCTCCTGCCTGCCCAAGGACCTGCGCAGCCTGGTCCACGCGGCCCAGCGGGCCGACGTCTCGGTGCCCATCCTCTCCCACGTACTGCCCTCCAACTCCGCGCACCTGCAACGGGCGGTGGAGCTGGTGGAGCGGACCGGAAAGCGCCGGGTGGGCCTGTTCGGGCTGTCCTTCAAACCCGGTACCGACGACCTCCGCGAGAGCCCGCTCGTCGAGCTGGCGGAGCGGCTCTTCGGCAAGGGGTACGACCTGAAGATCTACGACGCCAACGTGAGCCTGTCCCGGCTGATCGGCGCGAACCGCGAGTACATCGAGACCCGGCTGCCGCACCTCGCGCAGCTGCTCGCCGACTCCGTCGACGAGGTGCTGGAGCACGCCGAGGTGTGCCTGGTCGGCACCAGAGAGCCGGCCGTGCTCTCGGCGCTGCCCCACGGCGACGCCGGACCGGTACTGATCGACCTCATCCACCTTCCCGACGCCGACGCGCGCCGGGCCGAACCGGGGTACGTGGGCCTTGCTTGGTGATGCAATGAGCGGCGACCGGCCGGGCCGGAGCGCGCTGATCCTGGTGGAGAACCTGTCGGTGCCGTTCGACCGGCGGGTGTGGCAGGAGTGCACGACGCTGCGCGACGCGGGCTGGACGGTGCACGTCATCTGCCCGCAGGGCACCACGCGGGACACGGAGCCGGAGGCGGAGATCGACGGCGTGCGGATCCACCGCTACCCGTTGCGCGCGGCCACCGGAGGGCCGGCCGGCTACCTGCGGGAGTACGGCTCGGCCCTGTGGCACACGGCGCGGCTGGCCCGCAAGGTCGGCCCGGTCCATGTGGTGCACGCCTGCAACCCGCCCGACCTGCTGTTCCTTCCGGCGCTGCGGCTGAAGCGGCGCGGCGCGCGGTTCGTCTTCGACCAGCACGACCTGGTGCCGGAGCTGTACCTCTCCCGGTTCGGCCGCGGTGAGGACCTGCTCTACCGCGCCGTGTGCGCGCTGGAACGGCTGACCTACCGGACGGCGGACGTCGTACTGGCCACGAACGAGAGTTACCGGGACGTCGCGGTGCGCCGTGGCGGCAAGCGCCCGGAGGACGTCTTCGTGGTGCGCAGCGCGCCCCAGACCGAGCGGTTCCGACCTGTGCCCGCCGAGCCGGAGTTGAAGCGCGGCAAGCCGCATTTGCTGTGCTACCTCGGCGTCATGGGACCGCAGGACGGCGTCGACTACGCCTTGCGGGCCCTGGCGAAGCTGCGCGACGAGCTCGGGCGGACCGACTGGCACGCGGTGTTCGTCGGCGCCGGTGACGCCTTCGACGCGATGGTGGAGCTGTCCCGGCAGCTCGGGCTGTCCGGGCAGGTGGAGTTCACCGGGCGCATTCCGGACGCCGACCTGGTGCGCTACCTGTCCACCGCGGACGTGTGCCTGTCCCCCGACCCGTGCAATCCGCTCAACGACGTGTCGACCATGAACAAGGTCCTGGAATACATGGCGATGGGCCGGCCGATCGTCTCGTTCGACCTGCGGGAGGCGCGCGTCTCCGCCGGTGACGCCGCCGTCTACGCGTCCGAGGACGACGAGGCCGAGTTCGCCCGGCTCGTCGCGCTGCTGCTGGACGATCCGGAGAAGCGGGCCCACATGGGCAAGACCGGCCAGGAGCGGGTCAGCGGGCAGCTCTCCTGGCGCAACTCCCAGCAGGCGCTGCTCGCCGCCTACGCCGCTGCCTGCCGGACCGCACCGCGGCGCCGGCGGGCGCCCCGGTCCGTGGCCGGGCAGGGAGGTGGCCGCGCCGTTGAGCGATGAAACGATACGTCTGGTCACGATCGGGCGGATCCTCCGCCGGCGCGGGCGGCTGCTCGCCGTCCTCGCCGTGGTGGGCGCACTCGTGGGCTACGGCACCTCGCTGGTGCTGTTCCCGCCGCGGTACACGGCGTCGGCATCGGTGCTGCTGCCGGGGCAGTGGGAGGAGCGCGAACTGCTGACGCAGGCGCAGATCGCGGCCAGTTCGGCGGTGGTCGACCGCGCGGCCGCCGCGCTCGGCCGGCCGGGCGGCGACGAGCTGCGGGACCGGGTGAGCGCCACGGCCGCCGAGGGCAACATCATCAAGATCTCGGGTACGGCCGACACCCCGGAGCACGCGCAGCAGCTCTCCGACCAGGTGGCCCAGCAGTTCGTCACCTTCGCCGAGCGGATCGCGGGCGGCAGCGCCGACCCCGAAGCGGCCAAGGGCCCCGAGGCACTGCGGCAGAAGGTCGTGGAGACCAACCGCCGCATCACCGAGCTGGCCAACGCGGCGGACCCGGGGCGGACCGTGGAGAGCGTGCAGGCCCGTACCGCGCTCGAAAAGCTGCGCACCACGCTCCAGGAGGCCATGAAGAAGCTGGACGAGGCCGAGCGGGCGACCGGCAAGGCCGGCATGGTCGTCATGGGCCCGGCGGCCCGGCCGGCCGGGCAGGTCCCGCCGACGAGGGTGCAGCTCATCGTCGCCGGAGCGCTGCTGTTCCTCCTGCTCGCGGTCATCGGCCATCTCGCCGCCGCGCGGATGAGCCGCCGGCTGCACACCGAACCGGAGATCGCCGCGGCGCTGGGCTCGCCGCTGCTCGGCACCGTCGACGTACCGGGTGAACAGCGCGTGCACCGGGCGGAAGACCCGGGACCGCGGGCCCGGGTCCGCCGGCTGCTCGGCGCGGACACCCGGTGGGACCTGCCGGCCCCGCAGCGGTCCGGTGACGAGGCCGGCCGGCGGATCCGCTACCGGCGGGTGTGCGCCCGCCTCCGGGACCGGCTGCCGGCCCCCCGGCGGCTGCTGGTCGTCGTACCGGACGGCGACGAGATCGCCCGCCGGGCCGCCGAACAGCTCGTCGCCGAGGCCGGGGCCGAGCTGTCCGCCGGCTCGTCGAGCAGGGGCTGCCCCGTGCTGCGGGTGGTGGACATCCCGGTGTCCCGGCCGATGGTGCCGGACCGCGACACCGAGTCCGGCGCCCTGGTCGTGCTCAGCGCGGGCAGCTGGACGGCGGAGGAGCTGGCCGGCATCGCCCAGGCGTGTGCGGACGCCCGGCACGAGGTCGTCGGCGTCGTCGTCGCCGGCCCCGTGCAGGCCCGTCCGGCGCGGCCGGCCGGCCGCCGTCCGGAGAACGCCGCCTCGGCGTTCGCGGTCCGCGGCCATGCGACGGGAGGTTCAGGGTGACGACGAGCACGACGCCGGAACCGTCGGCGGCCGCTCCCCTGCTGGACCTCCAGGCCCTGGTGGCGGCGGTGCGCAGACGCCGGCGCCTCTGGAGCTCCCTGGCGCTGCTGGGGCTGCTGGTCGGCGCGGCGGTGGCCGTCCTGATGCCGCCGCCTCCGACCGCGGTGACCAAGGTGCTGGTCACGCACAAGGAGGACCAGCCCAACGACACCGGAACACTGATCCGCACCGATGTCGCGCTGCTGGGAACCACCCGGATCGCCGCCCAGGCCCTCCGAGCCCTCAAGTCCCCGGAGAAACCCGAGGACTTCTTGCAGGACTACCGGGGCACCGGCGTGACCAACAACCTGCTGCAGATCGACGTGACCGGTGACAGCGACGCGCAGGCGGTGGCCCGGGCCAAGGCGCTGGCCGACGCGTTCGTCGCGGACCACGTACGGCGGATGCGGGAGACCGCGCAGGCCGAGGCCAAGGCGCTGCACGACCAGCGGGACCGCATGCGGGACGAGCTCGCCCAGGTCAACAAGGCGATCGGCAACCGGTCACCGGACAGCGACCCGAAGGCGTCGGCGGGCCTGGAGTCCCTCTTCGCCCGCCGGGCCGAACTCACCTCGCGGATCACCGACTTCGACCAGCGGGCCGCGGAGGCGCGCACCGGCACGCCCCGGCTCGTCGCCGGCACGCAGATCGTGGACGCCCCGCGCGCGGTCACGCGCTCCCTGCCCAAGGCCATGGTCACCAAGGCCGGGATCGGGTGCGTCCTCGGGCTCGTCCTCGGGCTCGCGCTGGCCGCGGTCGGCACGGTGGTGGCGGACCGCCCCGTGCTGCGCCGGGAGATCGCCGCGAACCTGGGCGCCTCGGTCGTCGCGGAGCTGCCCCGCGCGCCCCGCCGGCCGGCCGGGCGGTGGCAGCGCCGGCGGACCCGTACGGCGTACGAGCGGCTCACCGCGACCCTGGTGCGCGCCGTGCGCGGCTCCGCGGAACCGGTGTCGCTGCTGGAACTGGGCTGTGCGCGCAGTACGAGCGTGATCGCCCTGAACGTCGCCGGAACCCTGGCGGCGGAGGGGCCGGTGGTCGTCATCGACGGTCTGCCCGGCCCGCAGCTCACCGACAGCCGCCAGGAGCCGGGCGGCGTGACCGTGGTCAGCGGCGAGCGTGCCGCGGCCGTGCGGCCGCAGGCGCGCCGGCTCGGCGTCGGCTCGGTCGCGCCCGGCACGGCGTGGACCGACCTGCGGCACCTCGGCACCCGGACCGTACTCGTCGTCCGTACCGGGCACGGCAGCGCCGCGTGGCTGCACACCGTCGCCCGGCAGCTCGCGGACCAGCGCATCCCGGTGATCGGGGTGGTGCTGATCGACCCCGATCCACGGGACCGTACGGACGGCACGCTGTGGGACGGCACGGCGCTGCGCGGCCCTTTTGAGCGACCGGCCCGGCAGCCCGGCGGGGGTACCTCCCCCGCCGTCGAGGCAGTGGGGGAAGGCCGGCCGCGGACCGAACGGCCGGCCCGGCAGCACGGCGGGGGTACCTCCCACGCCGTTCAGGCAGTGGGGGAAGCCCCGTTGCGGACGGACCGGCCGACGATGCCGGCCGCCCGGATCCCGGGCAGCGACCAGGAGGCACGGTAGGACATGTGCGGTATCGCAGGTACGTTCCGGTGGCCGGACGGGAAGGCCGTCACCGACCGGCTCACCGATGTCCTGGCCCACCGCGGGCCGGACGGGGCGGGCCGCTACAGCCACCCCGCCGGCGACGGCGAAGTGCACCTCGGGCACCGCCGGCTGGCCATCATCGACCTGTCGGAGACCGGCGCCCAGCCGATGGTCTCGGACGGCCTCGCCCTGACGTACAACGGTGAGCTGTACAACGCGCCGGAGCTGCGGGCCGAGCTGACGGCCGCCGGGGTGCGCTTCCGCGGCACCTCCGACACCGAGGTGCTGCTGGAGGCCTGGCGGCGCTGGGGCACCGGCTGCCTGCCCCGGCTGCGCGGCATGTTCGCGTTCGCGGTCTTCGACGAGCGGACCGGGGAGCTGGTGCTCGCCCGCGACCAGCTCGGCATCAAGCCGCTGTTCCTGCTCCGGCGCGGTGCGGGCCTGGTGTTCGCCTCCGAACTCAAGGCGCTCGCCGCGGTGACCGGCGGGTCGCTGGAGGTGGACCACGCGGCGCTGGTGGCCTCGCTGCTGTACTACTGGGTGCCGGACTCCCGGTGTGCGTTCCGCGAGGCGGAGAAGCTGCCGCCGGGGAGCTGGCTGCGGTGCCGGCCCGACGGCCGGGTGGAGCGCGGCCGGTACTGGAACCTGAAGGACGTCGCCGCCGAGGGCCGGGAACGGGCCCGGGCCGGTGAGCGGCCGGACCTGGCGGCCGTCGTCGAGGAGTCGACCCGGCAGCACCTGCTCTCCGACGTGCCCGTGGCGACCTTCCTCTCCGGCGGTCTCGACTCCAGCTATCTGACCGCGCTCGCGGCCCGCCACCAGCCCGGGATCTCCGCGTACACGATCGGTTTCCGTGCCGAGGACGCCAAGTTCGAGGCGATGCCGGACGACCTGCGCTACGCCCGGCAGGTGGCCGGGCGGTTCGGCGTCGACCTGCACGAGATCGAGATCGCCCCGAACGTCCTCGACCTGCTGCCGGAGATGACGTACCACCTGGACGAGCCGATCGGCGATCCCGCCGCGATCAACACGTACCTGATCTGCTCGGCCGCCCGGGAGGCCGGGGTCAAGGTGATGCTCTCGGGGATGGGCGCCGACGAGCTGTTCGCCGGGTACCGCAAGCACCTGGCCAACCTGCTCGCGCTGCGCTACCAGCGCGTCCCGCGGCCCCTGCGGCGCGGCCTGTCGGCGGCCGTGGACCGGCTGCCGGTCGCCACGTCCCGCCGCGGCTACCGGTCGGTGCGCTTCGCGAAGCGGTTCCTGTCCTTCGCCGACCTGCCGGAGGAGACCGCGTTCCGGCGCAGCTACACCATGTACGACCAGGACGAACTGCTCGCCCTGGTCGATCCGGACCTGGCCCCGGCGGTCGCGGACGTACTGACCGAGCACGCGGACGTCTACCAGGACAACGACCTCGACGACTTCGTCAACCGCATGTGCCTGGGTGACGCCCGGATGTTCCTGCCGGGCCTGAACCTCGCCTACACCGACCGGTCGAGCATGGCCGCCTCAACCGAGGTACGGGTGCCGTACGTGGACGTCGAGGTGGTCCGGGCGGCGTTCGCCGTACCCGGCTCCCGCAAGATCGTCGGACGGCAGGGCAAGGCCGTCCTGAAGGAGGCGGCCGCCTCGGTCCTGCCCAAGGAGATCGTGTACCGGCCCAAGGGCCTGTTCAGCGCCCCGCTGCGGGCCTGGATGAGCCGGGACCTGGCGCCGCTGGTACGCGAGGTGATCAATGACGGAGTGCTCGTCAGCTCCGGGATCCTGCGCCGCGACGCGCTGGCGCGGCTGGTCGCCGAGGACGCCGCCGGGCAGCGGGACTTCTCCAAGCATCTGTGGCACGTGCTGACCCTGGAGTACTGGTATCGCGGCGCGACCTCCGGCTCCGGCCGGAGCCAAGCGGCCTGACAGCAAGGGAACAAGAGGAGCTCGGGTGAAACAGGTTGTGCAGAACTACAAGAGCGGCGAACTGGCGCTGCTCGACGTGCCCGTACCGGGGTGCAAGCCGGGCGGCGTGCTGGTGCGGAGCGCCTACTCGCTGATCTCCACCGGGACCGAGCTCATGAAGGTGTCCGAGGCGGGCATGTCGATGGTGGGCAAGGCCCGCTCCCGTCCCGATCAGGTGGCCAAGGTCATGCAGAGCGTGGCCACCAACGGGGTGCCGGCCACCTACCGCAAGGTGATGGGCAAGCTGGACTCCTACACGCCGCTGGGCTATTCGCTGTGCGGGGTGGTCGAGCAGGTCGGCGCCGGGATCGACGATGTGGCGGTCGGTGACCTCGTGGCCTGCGCCGGCAATGAGCACGCGCTGCACGCCGAGCTGAACTGGGTGCCGAAGAACCTCTGCACGCCGGTGCCGGACGGTCTCGCGCCGCGGCACGCGGCCTTCGGCACGGTCGGGTCGATCGCGATGCAGGGCGTCCGCCAGGGCGAGCCGCAGCTCGGCGAGGTGGCGCTGGTCATCGGCCTCGGGCTGATCGGGCAGCTGGTGGTGCAGCTGCTGGCCGCCTCGGGAGTCCGCGTCGTCGGCGCCGACCCCGACCCGGCGCGCTGCGAGCTGGCCGAACGTCTGGGCGCCGCGGCGTGCGGCGATCCCGCGTCCGCGGCCGTGGAGGCCGCCGTCGCCGAGCTGACCGGCGGCCACGGCGTGGACCAGGTGTATCTGGCCGCCGGTGGCGGCAGCAACCAGCCCGTGGAGCTGGCAGCCCGGCTCTGCCGGGACCGCGGCCGGGTGGTCGACATCGGCAAGTGCCGTCTGGACCTGCCGTGGAACGCGTACTACGAGAAGGAGCTCGACGTCCGGTTCTCCCGCTCGTACGGGCCCGGGCGCTACGACCCGGAGTACGAGCTGGAGGGGCGGGACTACCCGATCGGCTACGTGCGCTGGACCGAGCGCCGTAACCTGGCGTGCTTCCTCGGACTCGTCGCCCGCGGCCGCGTCGACGTGGAGCCCCTGATCTCCCACATCGCCGACTTCGACGACGCCGTCAAGACGTACCAGGGCCTGAAGGACGGCGAGTTGAAGGCCGTCGCGGTGCTGTTCCGGTACCCCGGGCAGACGGCCCAGGCCGCGGCCCCGGTGGTGGCCGTGCCCGCGGCGCACGTGCGGCGGAGTGCGGCCCGGGCCGTCAGGACGCCGGTACGGCTGGCGTTCGTCGGCGCGGGCAACTATGCGACGTCGATGCTGCTGCCGCACCTGGCACGGCGCGACGGCGTCACGCTCTCGACGGTGGTCACCACGACGGCGCTGTCCGGGGCCAACGCGCAGCGCAAGTTCGGCTTCGCCCAGGCGACCACCGACCTCGACGCCGTGCTCGGCGACCCGTCGGTCGACGCGGTGTTCGTGGTCACCCGGCACAGTTCGCACGCCGAACTGACCCGGAAGGCGCTGCTGGCCGGCAAGGCGGTGTTCGTGGAGAAGCCGCTGGCCCTCACCGAGGACGAGCTGGCCGGCGTGCTCGCGGCGGTGACGGAGTCCGGCAACGACCGGATCCAGGTGGGCTTCAACCGCCGGTTCGCGCCGCTGCTGCGCGAGGCCCGGCAGCGGTTCGGCGCCCGCAGCGGCCCGGCGAGCCTGCGCTACCTGGTCAACGCGGGCCGGCTGCAGCACGGCAGCTGGTACCTGCGGCAGGGCACCGAAGGCTCGCGGTTCGCCGGTGAGGGCGGGCACTTCATCGACACGGCGAGCTGGCTGCTCGGTGAGGACCCCGTGTCGGTGTACGCGGTCGCCACCTCCGGCAACGAGGACCTCCAGGCCGTACTGCGCTACCCGGACGGATCCACCGCCACCATCAGCTATGTCACCACCGGCCCGGCCAGTCTCCCCAAGGAGACGCTGGACCTGGTCGCGGACGGCAAGGCGCTGCGGCTCGACGACTTCGTCCGTGCCTCGGTGTACGGCAGCAAGCGGTGGACCAGTTCACGGCTGCCCAAGGCCCGGGACAAGGGCCAGGAAGCCGAATTGGCCGCGTTCGTCCGGGCCGTGCGGACCGGCGGGCCGATGCCGGTGCCGCTGGAGTCGCTGGTCGCCACCACGGCGGCCACGCTCGCCGTGCGGACCGGACTGGCCAGTGGCGCCCCGGTGACGTTGGCAGGGCCCCGATGACGGTGAGCTCGGGGAGTGCGGCCTGGTACCTGCGGCGGCTGTCCCGGATGGGGCCGCGGGAGATCGGCGGCCGGGTGGGCGACACGGTGCGCCGACGGCGGTGGCGGTCGGCGCTGCCGGACTGCCCGGACGTGACCGGCGCCCGGTTCACCGCCGTGCTGCCCGCCGGGACGCTCGCCACGGTACCGCCGGACGCCGCGGAACGTCTGGTCGCCGCGGCGGACCGGCTGCTGGCCGGGCACGCCGAGTACTTCGGGGTGGTCCGCGACGACCTGACCGGCCCGGACTGGTGGTACGACCCGAAGACCGGGCGCCGGGCGCCGGGGGGTTACGCCTTCGACGTGCCGTACCGGGACGAGGAGGCGGCCGGGGACATCAAGCAGATCTGGGAGCCGTCCCGGCACCAGTACCTCACCGTGCTCGCCGCCGCCTACGCGGTCACCCGGGACGAGCGGTACGCCGAGCGCGTGGCCGGGCACCTGCGGTCGTGGTGGGCGGCCAACCCGCCGCTGCACGGCGTGCACTGGATCAGCGGCATCGAGCTGGGCATCCGGCTGCTGTCCTGGGTGTGGATCCGCCGGCTGCTCGACGGCTGGCCGGGCGCGGCCGGGCTGTTCGAGGGCAACCCGGTGGCGGTCCGCCAGGTCTGGTACCACCAGCGCTGGCTGGCCGCCTTCCCCAGCCGGGGGTCGTCGGCGAACAACCACGTCATCGCCGAGACCGCCGGGCAGTTCGCCGCGGCCTGCGCGTTCGACTGGTTCCCCGCGTCGGCACGCTGGCGGGCCGACGCGCTGCGGTCGCTGGAGCGGAACCTGCGCGGCAACACCTTCCACTCCGGCCTCAACCGCGAGCTGGCCACCGAGTACCACGGACTCGTGCTGGAGCTCGGCCTGGCCGCGCTGGCCGAGGCCGACGCCGCCGGCGTGCCGGTCCCCGCGACCGTCCGCCTGGTGCTGCTGCGGATGACCGACGCCCTCGCGGCCGTCGTGGACGACCGGCTGCGGCCACCCCGCCAGGGGGACGCGGACGACGGTCACGGTCTGGTGCTGGACGGTGCGGGCACCGACCGCTGGGCCTCGCTGCTGGCCACCGGGGACGCCGTGTTCGGCCGGCTCCCCTGGTGGCCGGAGGTGACCGGCACCGATGTGCGCACCCCACTGCTGGCCGCGCTCGTCCGGCCGTACGCGAAGGTCGCGTCGGCACCGGCCGTGTCGCGCTGGGCGAGCCGCCCCGCGCATTTCGCGGACGCGGGCCTGACCGTCCTGCGCGGTCCGGGCGGGATCTGGTGCCGCTGCGACGGTGGACCACACGGCTTCCTGTCCATCGCCGCGCACGCCCACGCGGACGCGCTGTCCGTGGAGGTCCGGCACGACGGGGTCGACGTACTCGCCGACCCGGGGACGTTCTGCTACCACGGGCAGCCCGAGTGGCGGCAGTACTTCCGGTCGACGCTCGGCCACAACACCCTGGAACTGGACGGCGCCGACCAGTCCGTCTCCGGCGGTCCGTTCCTGTGGACCCGGCAGGCCCGCAGCCGCGTCCTGGTCGCGGAGACCGGCGGGGAGGTGGCCCGCTGGTGGGCCGAGCACGACGGTTACCAGCCCTCCGTGCACCGCCGCCGGGTGGAGCTGACCGCCGCGCGCCAGGAGCTGCGCGTGGTGGACGAGGTGCGCGGCCCGCGCCGGGCCGTGCGGCTGGCGTTCCATCTCGGCCCGGCGATCAGCGCGGACCTGGTGGGGAACCGGGCGGCGCTCACCTGGACCCGGAACGGCGAGGAGCGCTCCGCGGTGCTCGACCTGCCCGGTGAGCTGACCTGGCGGGCGCACCGTGGCGAGACCGGCCCCCCGCTGGGCTGGTACTCCCCCGGCTTCGGGCGCAAGGAACCCAGCACCACGCTGGTCGGCACCGGTTTCGCCGACGGCACGCAGGGGTTCACCACCGTACTCGGATTCCACGGCTAGGGGGACGCGTGGGGATCACGTGGCGGAACGGGGTGTGGCCGGCGGCAGTGCTGGCCCTGGCTCTGCCGACGGTGACCGGCTGTGAGAGCGCGCCGGGTGCCGGGGCGCGGCCGACCGTCGCGCCGTCCACGTCCGGGGCCCGGTCCGTGGCCCGGGTGTGCGCCGAGCCCCCGACCGGGCCGGCGAAAGCACCGGCGGGCGCGGTGCCGGTCGACCCCGCGGTGGTCGGTGACCTGGCCGCGAAGACCAGGAGCAGCCCGGCGGGCACCACGTTCTGGCTGCGCCCGGGCAAGCACCGGCTCGACCCGGACCGGTACGCCCAGGTCGTCCCCAAGAAGGGGAACCGCTACCTCGGTGCGCCGGGCGCGGTGCTCGACGGCCGACAGCGGAACCAGTACGCGTTCAGCGGTGCCGCCGGTGACGTCACCATCCGCTACCTGACCGTGCAGGGGTTCGTCGCGCCGCACGACGAGGGCGTGGTCAACCACGACTCGGCCGACGGGTGGGTGATCGAACACACGGCCATCCAGCACAACTCCGGCGCCGGCCTGATGGCCGGGGCCCGCCAGCGGGTGCGCGACAACTGCCTGCGCGACAACGGCCAGTACGGCCTGAACGCGTACAAGGACAACGGCACCGTCAAGGACCTCGTGGTCGAGGGCAACGAGATCGTGGGCAACAACACCGGTGACTGGGAGCGGCGCAAGGAGGGCTGCGGCTGCACCGGCGGGGTGAAGTTCTGGGCCGTGGACGGCGCCGACGTACGCGGCAACTGGGTGCACGACAACCGCGGCACCGGACTGTGGGCGGACACCAACAACAACGACTTCCGCATCGAGGACAACGTGCTGGAGGCCAACGACGGTGCCGCGCTGATCTACGAGACCAGCTACAACGCGGTCATCCGGAGGAACACGATCCGGCGGAACAACTGGGTCGAGGGCCGCAGCTACGCCGACCGCGGCGACACCTTCCCGTTCGCGACCGTCTACCTGTCCGAGTCGGGCGGCGAACCGCGGGTCGCGGCCCGCACGGACAAGATCGAGATTTCTCGGAACGTGCTGGAGAACAACTGGTCCGGCATCACCCTGTGGGAGAACGCCGACCGGTTCTGCAACAGCCCGGCCAACACCTCGTCCGGCGACTGCACGCTGCTGGTACGGGACGCCCGCCGCTGTGCGCGGCCGGCGATCGCCGAAGCCCCGCTCTACGCCGACTGCCGGTGGAAGACCCAGCGGGTGGACATCCACGACAACCGCTTCGTCCTGGACAAGTCCGTCGTCGAGTGCACGGTCAAGTGCGACCGCATGGCGGTGCTGGCCAATTACGGCACCTACCCTGACTGGTCGCCGTACCAGGGCGAGCGGGTGGCCGACGCGGTCACCCTCAAGCAGCGCAACCGCTGGCACGACAACGTCTACGTCGGACCGTGGACCTTCGTCGCCCACGACCCGAGCCGGGTGCTCGACTTCGGGGAGTGGCAGGGCACGCCGTACCGGCAGGACGCGGGCAGCACCCTCGACCCACGGGCCGGTGGTTGAGATGAGCCAGGACCTGCGGCACGGTGGGCTGCCCGCCGGAGCGGACCCGGCGGGCACCCGGCCCGGCGCCGGGCACCGCCCGGCCGGCACGCCGAAGACCGTCGGGATCGTCTGGGGACTGCTGATCCTGAACACGCTCGGCTCCGCCGGCGCGAAGACCATCGTCCCGCTGCCCCGCTCCCTCATCCAGGTCGTCACCATGGGCGCGCTGGCCGCCGCGTTCACGCTGGCGCTCGCGCTCAATCCCCGGCTGCGCTTCCGGCCCGGCGCCTTCCTGTTCCTGCTCACCCTGCTGCTGGTGCCGAGCGTGCTCTCCAGCCTGCAGCTGGAGTCCGGGCTCGGCGCGCTGTTCCGCTGCGCCCGGCTGGCGCTCTTCATCGGCACGCTGTGGCTGCTCAGCCGCTGGTGGGACGGCAGCCTGACGTTCGTCCGGAGCCACATCCGGATGTACTTCGCGGTGCTCGGGTCGGTGGCCGCCGGCCTGGCCGTCTCACCGGGCGCGGCCCTGCCCGAGCTGTACGGCGGCCGGCTGGTCGGCGCGCTGTGGCCGCTCACCCCGCCGCAGATCGGACAGTACGCCGCAGTGATCATCGGGCTGACCGTGCTGCTCGTACTGGGCCGCCGGACCGACAAGGCCAGTGCGGCGGTGGTCGTCGTGCCGTCACTCGTCCTGCTCGCGCTGACCCATACCCGTACGGCGACGCTCGGCCTGCTCGTCGGGCTGGCGCTGGCGATCGGCTCGCTCCTGCTGACCAGCGCGGCCGCCCGCCGGTTCTTCACCTGGGCGGTGCTGTGCGCCGCGGTGGCCGCGGTGGGGTTCGCCCCGGCGCTGCGGACGTGGTTCCTGCGCGGCCAGAGCGAGGAGGGTCTCAGCAGCCTCACCGGCCGGGCCACGGTGTGGGACGCCCTGCTGGCGGCGCCCCGGACGGCCGCGGAGCAGCTGTTCGGCACGGGGCTGGGCGACAAGTCGTTCGGCGGGCTGCCGATCGACAACAGCTGGCTGGCCGTCTACCACGAGCAGGGCTGGACCGGCATCACCCTGGTGGCGGCGGTCGTCCTCGTACTGGGCGGTGTCGCCCTGCTGCGGCCGCCGTCGCTGCCGAGGGCCTGCGCGATCTTCCTGATCAGTTACTGCGCGATCGCCTCGTACACCGAGGCCGGGCTCGGTGACGCCTCGCCGTACCTGCTGCATCTGGCCCTGGCCGCCTCGCTGCTGGCGGTACCGGCACCGGCCACGGCCACGCCTCCGACGACACCCATGCCCCCTCGACGACGTGTCCCGCGCTGGGCACAGGACCGGAGGTGACCTCGACCATGCACATCCTCGTGGTGCACAACCGCTACTCCTCGGCGCAGCCGAGCGGGGAGAACAAGGTCGTCGACCAGGAAGTGGGGCTGCTGCGCGCGGCCGGCCACCGGGTCGAGCTGTTCGAGCGGCGCAGCGACGACATCGCCGCCCGGTCCCTGCCGGGCAAGGCCGCGGTGCCGCTGCTGGTGCCGTGGAACCCGGCGGTCCGTACGGAACTCGCCGCCCGGCTCCACGCCGTGCGCCCCGACGTGGTGCACATCCACAACGTCTTCCCGCTCCTGTCGCCCGCGGTGCTGGCCGCCTGCGCCGACGCCGGCGTGCCTGCCGTCGCCACCCTGCACAACTACGGCCAGATCTGCCCGCCCGGCACGCTCCAGCGGGACGGCCGGCCGTGCACCGAGTGCGTCGGCTCCACGCCCCTGCCCGCCGTCCGGCACGGCTGCTACCGGAACTCCCGGCTGGCCACGGTGCCGCTCGCGGTCAGCCTGTCGGTCAACCGGCGGCGGTGGTGGTCCGGTGTGGAGCGGTTCTTCTGCATCTCCGGGGCACAGCGCGAGGTGCTGGTGCGGGCCGGTATGCCGGCCGGACGGCTCGCGGTGAAGCACAACTTCGTGCCCGAGCCGGACGCCCGCCGCGCGGGCACCGGCGAGCACCTGCTCTATCTCGGCCGGCTCGCGGAGACCAAGGGCGTACGGCTGCTCATGGCCGCGTGGGACGAGATCGCCGCGGGCGGCGGGGTGGGCGTGCCGCTGGTGATCGCCGGCGCGGGGCCGCTGGAGCCGGAGGTGACCGCCTGGGCGGCGGGCCGGGAGGACGTGCGGTACGCCGGCCTGTACGACACGGCGCAGTGCCGGCAGGCCGTCGCGCGGTCGGTCGCCGTGGTGGCGCCCTCGACGTGGCTGGAGGCGTTCGGCCTGGTGGTCGTGGAGGCGATGGCGGCCGGGGTGCCGGCGGTCGCCGCGGGGCACGGCGCCTTCGTCGAACTCGTCGAGGACGGGGTGACCGGGCTGCTGCACCAGCCGGGCGAGCCCGCCTCGCTCGCGTCCTGTCTGCGGCGGATCACGGCCGATCCGGGCCGCAACCAAGAGATGGGCCAGGCGGCCCGGCGCCGTTACGAGCAGGGTTTCAGCCCGGCCGTCGGGCTGGAGCGCCTGGTGGAGGGGTACCGCACCGCGATCGCGGGTCGGACGGAACTATTGGGGGGCAGTGCATGACACGATGCCGACTCTGCGGCTCGGAAGCGATGGCGAGCGTCGTCGACCTCGGGGCGACGCCGCCGTGTGAGAGCTTTCTCGCCGCTGATCAACTGGACCAGCCGGAGCTGACGTACCCGCTGCACCTGCGGGTCTGCACCGACTGCTGGCTCGCGCAGCTCCCGCCGCTGATCACCCCGGAGGAGACGTTCACGGAGTACGCGTACTTCTCCTCCTTCTCGTCCTCCTGGGTGGAGCACGCCCGTACCTTCGTGGCCGGCGCCGTGGAGCGGGCGGGGCTCGGCCCGGACGCCTTCGTGGCCGAGGTCGCGAGCAACGACGGGTACCTGCTGAAGCACGTGGTGGACCGCGGGATCCGCTGCCTGGGCATCGAGCCGTCGGTGAACGTCGGCGCGGCGGCACGGGACGCGGGCGTGCCCACGCTCACCGCGTTCCTGTCGCCGGACACCGGCGCGGCCGTCCGCGCCGAGCACGGCCCGGCGGACCTGGTCGTGGCGAACAACGTGTACGCGCACATCCCCGACGTGGTCGGGTTCACCGAGGGGCTGCGTGCCCTGGTCGCCGACGACGGCTGGGTCTCCGTCGAGGTGCAGCACCTGCTGACGCTGATCGAGGAGAACCAGTACGACACGATCTACCACGAGCACTTCCAGTACTACACGGTCGCGTCCGCGATCCGGGCCCTCGCCGGCGGCGGGCTCACGCTCGTCGACGTCGAGCTGCTGCCCACGCACGGCGGCTCCATCCGGCTGTGGGCCCGGCCGGCCGAGGTGGCGGGCGAGCCGTCGCAGCGCGTGTCGGACGTGCTGGCCAGGGAGAAGGCCGCCGGTCTTCAGGAGCTGTCCGGGTACACCGAGTTCTCCGCCCGGGTGGCCAAGGTGCGCCGGGACCTCCTGCGGTTCCTCGTCGAGGCGGCCGAGCGCGGTGAGACGGTCGTCGGCTACGGCGCCCCCGGCAAGGGCAACACCCTGCTCAACCACTGCGGCATCCGGCCCGACCTGCTGCCGTACACCGTCGACCGCAACCCTTACAAGCACGGCAGGTTCACCCCGGGCACCCGTATCCCGATCCTGCCGCCCGAGCGGATCGCCGCCGACCGGCCGGACTACGTACTCGTCCTCCCCTGGAACCTGCGGGCCGAGCTGGCCGAGCAGCTGTCCTTCGTGCACGACTGGGGCGGCCGGCTGGTCTTCCCCATTCCGGAACTGAGCATGGTCGAGGGCACATCGTGAAAGAGGTCGCAGCATGAAGGTCGTACTGTTCTGCGGCGGTTACGGACTGCGGATGCGCGCCGGAGCCTCCGACGACATCCCCAAGCCGATGGCGATGGTCGGCCCACGGCCGCTGATCTGGCACGTCATGCGCTACTACGCGCACTTCGGGCACACGGAGTTCATCCTGTGCCTCGGTTACGGGGCGCACCACATCAAGGACTTCTTCCTGCATTACGAGGAGACGGCGTCCAACGATTTCGTGCTGCGCAACGGGCAGGCCGAGCTGCTGTCCACCGACATCGCCTCGTGGACGATCACGTTCGTGCAGACCGGCATCGAGTCACCGATCGGGGAGCGGCTGCGCCGGGTGCGGCACCATCTCGACGGCGACGAGATGTTCCTGGCCAACTACGCCGACGTGCTCACCGACGCCCCGCTGCCGGAGATGATCGACCGGTTCGCCCGGAGTGACGCCGGTGCGTCGATGACGGTGGTGCCGCCGCAGTCCTCGTTCCACTGCGTCGAGCTGGGCGAGAACGGCATGGTGGGCGGCATCACCGCGGTGAGCGACCTGCCGCTGTGGGAGAACGGCGGCTATTTCGTCCTCCGGCAGGAGGTCTTCGACCACATTCCGGAGAACGGTGACCTGGTCGCCGACGGGTGCGCCCGACTGGCCAAGCAGGGGCGGCTGATGGCGTACCGGCACCGCGGTTTCTGGAAGCCGACCGACACGGTGAAGGAGCGGGCCGCGCTCGACGCCGCCTACGCGCGCGGTGACCGCCCGTGGGCCGTGTGGGAACGGGACGGCGTGGCGGCGAACGCCGGCGGGAGGACCGTATGATCCCGCTCAGCGCCGGACGCCTGGACCGGATCGTCGCGGTGGGCGCGCACTGCGACGACATCGCCATCGGCGCCGGCGGCACGCTGCTGACGGTGTGCCACGCGCGGCCGGGTGTCCGTGTCGACGCGCTGGTGCTCTCCGGCGGCGGCAGCGAGCGGGAGCAGGAGGAGCAGGCCGCGCTCGCCGCCTTCTGCCCGGGCGCCGACCTGCGGCTGACCGTACTGAAGCTGGCGGACGGCCGGCTGCCGGCGCAGTGGGACGAGGCCAAGGCCGCGGTGGAGGAGCTGCGCGCGCAGACCGACCCGGACCTGATCCTGGCCCCGCGCACCGACGACGCGCACCAGGACCACCGCGGCCTGGCGCGGATGGTGACCACCGCGTTCCGCGACCACCTGGTCCTCGGTTACGAGATCGTCAAGTGGGACGGCGATCTCGGCCGTCCGTCGGCGTACCAGCCGCTGGCGCCGGAGACCGCCGAGGACAAGGTGCGGCTGCTGCAGGAGCACTACCCCTCGCAGCGGCACCGGCCCTGGTACGACCGGGAGGCCTTCCTCGGGCTGGCGCGGATCCGCGGCATCGAATGCCACGCGCGCTACGCCGAGGCGTTCGCCGTCACCAAACTCACGCTCGATCTCGGCACTCTCACTCTGGGGGATTGAACCTTGCGCGTACTGCTCACCGGGCACCAGGGCTACCTGGGCACCGTCATGGCCCCGGTCCTCACGGCCGCCGGGCACGAGGTGGTCGGCCTGGACGCCGGCCTGTTCGCCGACTGTGTGCTGGGCCCGGCGCCCGCGGACCCCACGGGGCACCGGGTGGACCTGCGCGACGTCACGGCGGACCACGTGGCCGGGGTGGACGCCGTGATCCACCTGGCCGCGCTGTCCAACGACCCGCTGGGGTCGCTGGCGCCGCAGCTCACCTACGACATCAACCACCACGCCTCCGTACGGCTGGCCCGGCTGGCCCGCGAGGCCGGGGTGCGGCGTTTCCTGTACGCGTCGACCTGCTCGGTCTACGGCGCCGCCGGCGGCGACGACCTGGTGACCGAGGACGCCCCGCTGCGCCCGGTGACGCCGTACGCGGAGTCCAAGGTGCGGGTGGAGGACGACCTGCACGCGCTGGCCGACGGCGATTTCAGCCCGGTCTCCATGCGCAACGCCACCGCCTTCGGCTACTCCCCCCGGCTGCGTGCCGACATCGTGCTGAACAACCTGGTCGGGCATGCGCTGCTGTCCGGCGAGGTGCTGGTGCTCTCCGACGGCACCCCCTGGCGTCCGCTGGTGCACGCCGCCGACATCGCGCAGGCCTTCACTGCGGCGCTGACCGCGCCGCGGGAAGCGGTGCACGACCGGGCGTTCAACATCGGCAGCGAGGTCAACAACGTCACGGTCGCCGAGATCGCCGGGCAGGTCGCCGAGGCGGTGTCCGGCTCCAAGGTGGTGATCACCGGCGAGACCGGTGCCGACCCGCGCTCCTACCGGGTGGACTTCTCCCGGTTCCGTGCCGCGGTGCCCGGCTTCGACTGCGCGTGGACGGTGAAGCAGGGCGCCGTCGAACTCGCCGAGGCGTACCGCGCGTACGGCCTGACCCGGGAGGGCTTCGAGCAGCGCTTCACCCGCCTCGCCGTGCTGCGCGCCGCGTCCGGCGCCGGCATCGTCGACGAGACCCTGCGGTGGCGCCGGTGACCGGGGCGGCGCCGGCCGCCGCGGCCGGCGAGGAGATGTACGCGCTGGTGGAGCGGCTGTACCCGCTGTGCCGGAGCATCACCGGCGACGGTGTGCGCGCCACCTTGGACATCGTCGGCGAGTACGTGCCGCTCCAGGTGCACGAGGTGCCGACGGGGACGCAGGTGCTCGACTGGACCGTGCCGCAGGAGTGGAACATCCGGGACGCGTACATCGCCGACGGCGCCGGCCGGCGGGTCGTCGACTTCGCCGCGTCCAGCCTGCACGTCCTCGGCTACAGCGTGCCGGTGTCGGCGACCATGCCGCTGTCCGAGCTGCGCGCACACCTGCACACCCTGCCGGAGCACCCGGGCTGGGTGCCGTACCGCACCAGCTACTACCGGCCGGAATGGGGGTTCTGCCTGGCGCAGGAGACCCTGGACGCGCTGCCGGAGGGCGCGTACGAGGTCCGTATCGACTCCACACTCGCGGCTGGTCACCTCACCTACGCCGAGCACGTCGTCCCCGGGCAGGTCCCCGACGAGGTGATCGTCTCCTGCCACGTCTGCCACCCGTCGCTGGCCAACGACAACCTGGCGGGCATCGCGGTGGCGACGTTCCTGGCCCGGGCGCTCGCCGAGGAGACGCCGTACTACACCTACCGGTTCATCTACGCGCCCGGCACCATCGGGGCGATCACCTGGCTGGCCCGCAACGCGCAGCGGATCGACCAGGTCAAGCACGGGCTGGTACTGGCCTGCGCAGGCGACCGGGGCCCGTTGACGTACAAGCGGAGCAGGCGCGGCGACGCGGAGATCGACCGGGTGCTGCAGCACGTGCTGCGTGCTTCCGGACGCCCGCACCGCGTCACCGAGTTCACCCCGTACGGCTACGACGAGCGGCAGTACTGCTCGCCCGGGTTCGACCTCGGCGTGGGCTCGCTCACCCGGACCCCGTACGCGGGCTATCCCGAGTACCACACCTCGGCGGACAACCTGGACTTCGTCTCCCCGGAGGCGATGGCGGACACCCTGGCCGTCTGCCGCGAGGCGTTCGCCCTGCTGGACCGCAACCGGCGGTACGTCAACCTCAGCCCCTACGGCGAACCGCAGCTGGGCCGGCGCGGGCTGTACGACTCGCTCGGCGGCCGCAGCGACGCGAAACAGGCCCAGCTGGCCATGCTGTGGGTGCTCAGCCTCTCCGACGGTGAGCACGGCCTGCTGGACGTCGCCGAGCGGTCCGGGCTGCCGTTCGACACCGTCGCCGCCGCGGCCGCCGCCCTGCACGGCGCCGGACTGATCAAGGCATGACGCCGATGACCACCGGGGAGCAGAGGACGAGGCCGAAGGCCGCGATCGCCAGGCGGGCCCTCGTCGGGCGGCTGTCCTGGGGGCTGGCCGACCAGGCGGCCTCCAGCGTGTCCAACTTCGTGGTGGGCGTCTACGTGGCCCGCTCGCTGGGGGTGACCGCGTTCGGCGTGTTCAGCCTCGCCTGGGTGACCTACGGCGTGGTGCTCAACGTCTCCCGCGGCCTGGCCACCGACCCGCTGGTGGTGCGCTTCAGCGGAGTGCCGCACGCGTCCTGGCGCGCGGCGGTGACCCGGTCGTCGGGCGCCGCGCTCGGCGTCGGTGCCGCTCTCGGCGTGGTGTGTCTGGTGGTCGGCCTCGGCGTCGGCGGCCGCGTGGGGCCCGCGTTCGCCTGCCTCGGGGTCGTCCTGCCCGGGCTCCTGCTGCAGGACGCGTGGCGGTTCGCGTTCTTCGCCGCGGGCGCCGGGCGGAAGGCGTTCGTCAACGACCTGGTGTGGGGCGTCGCGTTGGTCCCGGCCATGGTGGTGGCGGGTCGCATGGGCGGCGGGGAGAGCGTGTCCGCTTTCGTGCTCGCCTGGGGCGGGTCCGCCGCGGTGGCCGCGGTGTACGGCTGTTTCCAGTCCGGGATCCGGCCCCACGTGACCGGCGCGCGCGAGTGGCTGCGCGCGCACCGCGACCTCGGCTACCGGTACCTGGTCGAGAACGTCAGCAACAGCGGCGCGAGCCAGCTGCGGGCGTACGGGCTCGGGGCGATCGTCGGGGTCGGCGCCGTGGGCGTGATCCGCGGTGCCGAGCTGCTGCTCGGCCCGTTCATGGCGGTGCTGATGGGGCTGTCGCTCGTCACCGTCGCGGAGGCGGCACGCGTGCTGCGGCGCGCCCCGCACCGCCTCGGCGCGTTCTGCCTCCTGCTGGGCGGCGGGCAGGCCGCCGCCGCGCTGCTCTGGGGCGGGGCGCTGCTCCTCGTGCCCGACCGGCTCGGCGAACTCGTGCTCGGCGGCGTCTGGAGCGCCGCCTCGGAACTCGTCGTGCCGGTCACGCTCGGCGTCGCGGGCGCCGGGCTCGGCACCGGCGCGGCGGCCGGGCTGCGCGCGCTCGGCGCGGCCCGGCTCAGTCTGCGCAGCCAGCTGTTCGCCTCCGCCTGTTACGTCATCGGCGGGCTCGGCGGGGCGGCCGTGGCCGGCACCGCCGGTTCGGCCTGGGGCGTCGCCGCCGCGACCGTCAGCGGCTCGGCCGTGTGGTGGCTGCACCTGCGGTCCGCCCTGCGCGAGCACCACCGGAACACCATCCGTGAAGTGAGGACGTCATGACCGCCCACCCCAGGCTGAGCATCGGCCTGCCCGTGTACAACGGCGAGGAGTACCTGGCCGAATCGCTCGACGCCCTGCTCGGCCAGACCTACGAGGACTTCGAGCTGGTCATCTCGGACAACGCGTCGACCGACGGGACCGAGGACATCTGCCGCACGTACGCCGCGCGGGACTCCCGCATCCGCTATCTCCGCCTGGCCCGGAACATCGGGGCCGCGCCGAACCACAACCACGTGTTCACCCAGTGCCGCGGCGAGCTGTTCAAGTGGGCCTCGCACGACGACCTGTACGCCCGGGACCTGCTGCGGCGCTGCGTCCAGGCGCTGGACGAACGGCCGGACGTGATCCTCGCGCACGCCGACCAGGCGGTCGTCGACGAAGACGGCCGGGTCAAGGTCCCGTACGCGTACACGCTGGCCACCGGCTCCCCGCACGCGCCGGAGCGCTTCCGCAGCCTGCTGTTCGAGCCCGGTGGCGACGACTTCTACGGGGTGCTGCGGGCCGATGTGCTGCGCCGGGTGAAGCCGCACGACAGTTACCACCACGCGGACCGCACGTTCGTCGCCGAGATCGCCCTGCACGGCCCCTTCCACCAGGTGCCGGAGCTGCTGTACTTCCGCCGCGACCATCCCACCCGTGCCGAGCGGGCGAACCCGTCCAAGCGCGCGCGGTGCGTCAACCTGGATCCGCGTCGGGCGGGCCCCCTGCACCCGACGCCGCGGCTGCTCGCCGAGTACGTCCTGGGCTTCGCCTCGGCGATCCGGCGGGCGCCGCTGTCCTCGGCCGACCGGCGCGCGTGCTTCGGTCACCTGGCGGCGTGGATGGCCAGCCGGGTGCGGCCGGGCGCCGGCGAGCGGGTGGAGGACCGTACCCCGGTCGATCCGGACCGGTTCGCCGTCTCCGTCGACGCGCTGGTGGCCGGCCGCGAGCGGAGGCAGGCGTGACCCCGGTGCGGGTGGGGGTGTTCGGCCTGCTCGGTTCCGGCAACCTCGGCAACGACGGATCGCTCGAAGCCGTGCTCGGCCACCTCCGCGCCGCACACCCGGAGGCGGTCGTGGACGCGCTGTGCGGCGGGCCCGAGGTCGTCACGGCCCGGTACGGGATACCCGCGACGCGGCTGCACTGGAACCGCGGCGAGTACCGGACCGCGTCGCGCGCGGGCGCGGTCGCGGCGAAGGGGCTGGGCAAACTCGTCGACGTCGGCCGCACCGCCGCCTGGGTGCGCCGGCACGACGTGGTGATCGTGCCGGGCATGGGCGTCCTGGAGGCCACGCTGCCGCTGCGGCCGTGGGGCTTCCCGTACTCACTGTTCCTGCTCTGCGCGAGCGGCCGGCTGACCGGCACCCGGGTCGCGCTGGTCGGCGTGGGCGCGGACGCGATCAGTGACCGGCCGACCCGGGCCCTGGTGCGGTGGTCGGCGCGGCTGGCCGCGTACCGGTCGTACCGGGACACCCTGTCCCGCGACGCGATGCGGGCGATGGGGGTGGACACCGCGCGCGACGAGGTCCACCCGGACCTCGCCTTCGCCCTGCCGACGCCGCCCGCCGGCACGCCGTCGGGCACGGTCTGCGTCGGCGTCATGGACTTCCACGGCGGCAACGACGACCGGGCCCGGGCCGAGGAGATCCACCGGCGCTACCTCGACGGGACGACCCGGTTCGTGCGGGCGCTGGTCGCGGAGGGCAGGCGGGTCCGGCTGCTGACCGGCGACGCGTGCGACGGGCCGGTGGCCGCCGCGATCGTCGAAGCGGTGGACTCGCCACTGGTCACCGCCGCCGGCGCGGCCTCCCTCGCCGACCTGATGAGGGAGGCCGCGGCCGCCGACGCCGTGGTGGCCACCCGCTACCACAACCTGATCTGCGCGCTGAAGGCCGGTACGCCCACGCTCGCGCTCAGTTACGCGGCGAAGAGCGACGCGCTCATGGCGAGCATGGGCCTCGGCGCGTACTGCCATCCGGCCCGGGAGGTCGACGCCGACCGGCTGCTGGGACAGTTCCGGGAGCTGGAGAAGCGATCGGCGGAGCTACGGCGGACCCTCACCGAGCGGAACGCGGACGCCGCGCAGCAACTGGCCCACCAGTTCACCACCTTGACCAGGGTCCTGTTCAAGGCCACCGCCCGGCAGGAGACACCATGAAAGCGACCGAAGTCCCGGCGGTCCGGGGCGCCTTCCTCTTCGAGCCGACCCCGTACGCCGACGAGCGCGGTTTCTTCTGCCGCACCTTCGACGCCGACGTGGTCCGCTCGGTGGGCCTCGCCCCGGACGCCTTCGTCCAGGACAGCCTGTCCCGCTCGGCCCGCGGCGTGCTGCGCGGCCTGCACCTGCGCTCCGGCGCCGGCGAGGCCAAGCTGGTGCGGTGCTCGTACGGGAAGATCTTCGACGTCGTCGTGGACCTGCGGCCGGACTCGCCGACGTACCGCAACGTCGCCTCCTTCGAGCTGTCCGGCGACACGCAGGCGACCCTGTACGTCCCGGCGGGATGCGCGCACGGCTTCCAGGCGCTGACCGCAACCGCCGACACCTCGTACCGGATCGACCGCCCGCACGATCCGGCCGAGGACGTGACGATCGCCTTCGACGACCCGGAGCTCGCCATTCCCTGGCCGCTGCCGGTGACCCTCATGTCGAAGCGGGACCGGGAGGCACCGAGCCTCGCCGAAGTCCTCCGCCGGAACGAGAAGTGAGGTCGGCATGAACACCGAAGAGCTCCACCTGACCCGGTCGCGGCTGGCCAACGAGCGGCTGCACGCCATGGTCCCCGGCGGCGCGCACACCTACGCCAAGGGCGACGACCAGTACCCCGAGGACCTGGCCCCGGTCATCAGCCACGGCCGCGGCGCCCACGTGTGGGACATCGACGGCAACCGCTACGTCGAGTACGGCTCCGGCCTGCGGTCGGTCAGCCTCGGCCACGCCCACCCGCGGGTGACCGAGGCGGTACGGCGGGAACTCGACCGCGGCAGCAACTTCGTCCGGCCGTCCATCGTGGAGGTCGAGGCCGCGGAACGCTTCCTGGCCACGGTACCGACCGCCGAGATGGTGAAGTTCGCGAAGAACGGCTCCGACGCCACCACCGCCGCGGTGCGCCTGGCCCGCGCCGTCACCGGGCGCCCGCGGGTGGCCGTCTGCGCCGACCATCCGTTCTTCTCCGTCGACGACTGGTTCATCGGCACCACGCCGATGCCCGCCGGCATTCCGGCGGCGACCACCGAGCTGACCGTGGCGTTCCCGTACGGGGACCTGGCCGCCACGGAGGAACTGCTCAGCCGCTACCAGGGCGAGGTCGCCTGCCTGATCCTGGAACCCGCCACCCACACCGAGCCTCCGGCCGGTTATCTCAAGGGCCTGCGCGAGCTGGCCGACCGGCACGGCTGCGTGCTCGTCTTCGACGAGATGATCACTGGCTTCCGGTGGTCCGAGGCGGGCGCCCAGGGCCTGTACGGCGTCGTCCCCGACCTCTCCACGTTCGGCAAGGCGCTGGGCAACGGGTTCGCCGTCTCCGCGCTGGCGGGGCGTCGCGAGCTGATGGAGCGGGGCGGGCTGCGCCACTCCCGCGAGCGGGTGTTCCTGCTGTCCACCACGCACGGCGCCGAGACGCACTCGCTGGCCGCCGCGATGGCCGTACAGGCCACCTACGTCGAGGAGGGCATCAGCGCGCGGCTGCACGCCCTCGGCGAGCGGCTGGCCGCCGGTGTCCGTGACGCCGCGGCCGCGATGGGCGTCGGTGACCACCTCGTCCTCCGGGGCCGGGCCAGCAACCTGGTCTTCGCCACTCTCGATGAGCACCGGCAGCCGTCGCAGCGGTACCGCACCCTGTTCCTGCGCCGGCTCCTCGCGGGCGGGGTGCTCGCCCCCTCGTTCGTGGTGAGCAGCGCGCTCGACGACGCCGACATCGACCACACCGTCGACGTGGTGGCCCAGGCGTGTGCCGTGTACCGGAAGGCGCTGGACGCCGGCGACCCCGCCCCGTGGCTGGGCGGGCGGCCGGTGCGGCCCGTGTTCCGCCGGCTGGCGTGACGGGGCGGCAGGGTCAGTCCGGCCGGTCGGCGTCGGTCCTCCGGCCGGCCGGCCGGTCGGTCATGCGGTCGGCCGTCCGGTCGACCAGCCACGCGGTCGCCGGTGTCACCGCCAGTGCGGTGCACCAGCCGCCGAGGACGTCGGTCGGGTAGTGCGCGCCCAGGGCGACCTGCGCCCAGCCCATGGCGGCGCCGGCGGCCGTGGCCGCGGCGAGCACGAGTGAGGTGCCGGCCGCCCTGCCCAGGCCGAGCCGGCCGGCCGCGAGCAGCGCCACCACGAGGGCGAGCGCGGTGCAGAAGGCGGTGTGCCCGCTCGGGTAGGACAGGTTGCCGTCGCCGTGGATGGTGCGTCCCACCAGCGACTTGAGCAGTGTCGCGATCACCACGGTGAGGCCGGGCCCGGCCACGGCGAGCACCGCCGCACGAGGCCACCGGAGCAGCAGACAGCCCGTGACGGCGGCCGCCAGCAGCGCCGCCGAACCGAGGGGCTCCCCCAGGAAGTCCGTGGCGAGGGCGACATGCCGCCACGGCGGCCGCACACTGTCCGCCGTGGGGTCGATGAACCACCCGTCCGCCGTGCCGGGCTCACTGTGGCCGGCGTACAGCACACCGAGCACGACGACCGGCAGCGTGGCGAGGGCCGCGAGCAGCCCGAGCCACGCGCGCAGGGGCGGGGGCAGCACCGCGGCGGGCGCCGGCCGTCCGGGCACAGACCCGCCGTGACAGTCCATCCGGCTGATGCGATGCACCTCCCCCACCTGATCGGCCCCCGACTCACCGGATTTGCCGAAGGTTTGGCCGAGGGCACCGGCATCGGTCTCCGCTTGCCACCCTAGCCACAATCGGGTGCGCGGGACACCGTTGTCGTCAGTTGACGCGGCAGGCCCGTGGAGTTGCTGACGTAAATACAGTTTTCCTCGCCCGTTCTCAACCTTCCGGCCCCCGGTGGCAACTGTTCCCTGAAAGCATGGCGCGAAATCCAGGGCGGTTGAGCAGGTACATGACTGCATTTGACGACGGGGAGCATCACGGACGGTACGGAAGGCGCGAAGCCGATGTCCGTGAAGCCGTGTCGGTGACCGCCTTCACCGCGGCGGAGTTCGGCCGCGACGGGCACGACGGGCCGTTCCGGAAGCCCGTCGGGGACGGTACCCACGCGACCCTCACGGCACCGGCGCGGGCCCGTCCGCTGGTCGGGCCCGCCGTCGCGGACCGCTCCGTCCTCCGCGGCAACTGCCCCGGGCACGGACCGGAAGGGTCCGTTTCGTCCTCGTATCCCTCACCTGTGTGAACTACGCTACGGCCCGATGCACCTGATACGTGCGGCATCGACGTGGTACGGCCCGGAAAAGAGCCGCGCCCGTTTCCGGCTTGCGCTCGCCCCCGGGCCGGCTGTCCGCCGTCCCTTTTCCGCACCCCGAACTCACCGCGAGACGGACGGTGTCCCGCCACCACTGCATGCCGCCGGACCCATGACGAGAAGAGACAGCCGGCACGTCGGCCGGCCGGCACCGCTCTTCCGGTCGGCGAGGGCTCCCCCGCGGCCCCAGCGCTCCACGCCCCTGCTCAGCTCCCCGACGCAAAGGCCCCCACACATGAACCGTCGTCCATTGCATACGCAACTCCGTCCTCCCTCCGCACCGAACTCGACCGCACAGCGTCCGACCGCCCGGGGTGCACACGGAGGGAGCAAAGACATATGAGTGTGGCAACGCCGACAGCGGAAGACACGTACCGCGCGAAGGACTCCGCGGTGCTCGCCCCTCGTCCGGAAATGCGGGTGTTACGCCAGGCACTGGCCGACAGCGGCGCCGGACGGGGCGGTCACTGGGTCGTGTACGGAGAAACCGGCGCGGGAAAGACCTCCGTTCTGCGCGCCCTTCGCGAAGAGGCCCGCGTGCTCGGCCACGCGGCCGTGGAACTGAAGTGCACGCCGATGGAGGGGTGCGTACCGTTCGCCACCGCGCGCAAGCTCGTCGCGCTGTTCGGCGCGTCACTCCCGGCGAGAGGTCCCGCCGCGGAAGCCCTGCGCCGGGCCGGCAGAGCGCTTTCGGGCCGTAACGGCTCGGCCGCGGGCCGGGGCTCGGGGCTGGGCGTGGTGCTCACCGGGCTCCAGGAGGCGGCCCAGGCCCTCACCGCGGCGGCCCCGCTGCTCATCACGGTCGACGACATCGGCTCGGCCGACGCCGCCTCGCTGGACTGCTTCTCCTACCTGCTGAACCAGTGCGAGGGAGTGCACCGCCTCCTGATCGTCGCGACGCTGGCCGACGGGGAACCGGTGCAGGCGCCGGCCGCGCTGGAGGGGCTGCGGCTCGGCGCCCGGGGACGTATCGACCTCGGCGGTCTCGACCTGCCGGGCACGGCCGAACTGGTGGCAGCCGTGACCGGCCGGCCGTGTGACGAGGGCCTCGCGGCGGCCTGCCGCACGGCGACGGCGGGCAACCCGCTGTTCCTGCGGGCCCTCGCGCGGTGCCTGCCGGCCCGGCGGCCCGTCCCCGCGCACGAGATCGCCGGGCTGGGGCCGCGAGCCGTCGCCGACCACGTACTGGCCCGGCTCGCGCGGATCTCGGAGCCGGCGTCGGCCATGGCCCGTACGGTCGCCGTACTCGGTGACGACACCGATCCGGCGATGGTCGCGGAGCTGGCGAACCTGGACTGCTCGACGGGCCTGGAGGCGGCGGACGTCCTGGTGCGCACGCGGCTGTTCCACGACGGGGGACAGATGTCGTTCCGCCATCCCGTCGTGGCGGCGGCGCTCCGCGAACAGACCTCCATCGTCGTCAAGAACACCCTGCACATGCAGGCCGCCGAGCATCTGCTCAGCCGTGACGCCCCGGCCGAGCAGGTGGCCGGGCACCTGATGGCGACCACCCTTCCCCTCACGTCCTCCTGGATGGTGGACGCGCTGCGGTCGGCGGCGCGGTCCGCCCTGGTACGGGAGGAAACGGGCACGGCAGTGGGGTACCTGCAACGGGCCGTGCAGGACGCGCGGGGCGTGGACTGGCGGCGGGCGGTCGCGCAGCTCGCGGACGCACAGCTGCTCACCGACCCCTCCGCCGCCATCGGCCGGCTCGCGGAGCTGGCCCGCCAGGGCGTGACCGCCGAAGAGCACCCGCAGCTCCTGGCCCGGCTCGCGGACGCGTCGTTCTTCTTCGCCACCCGCCCCCGGATACGGCACCAGCTGGACGAGGCGGTCGAGGCGGTCGCCGTCTCGCAGCCGCACTACACCGCCGACACACAGCTGTACCGGGCCCTGCACGCGCTGTCCGAGCTGCCCACCAAGGAAGCGTGCGAACTCGGGGACCGCTACCTCGCGTCCGAGCCCCGGGAAGGTGTGCTGCGCAGCGCGGCCGGGGCCCTGAGCGCCGTGAGCGCCTATGCGGCGGGCCGGGGCAGAAAGGCCGCGGTGGACCGGGTGAAGGAGGCGCTACGCGACCCCGACCTGTACGAACTCCCCAACACCGCGCCCCTGTGCGCCGGCACCGCGCTGCTGGCGCACGAGGGCGACCTCGACCTGGCCTCGGAGTACGCCCGGCACGGCATCGCCGTCGCGCGGCGGGAAGGGCGGCAGCTCCAGGTCGCCGCGCTCCTGCCGACCCTGGCGAAGATCGCCCAGGTACGCGGGGACCTGCGCGAGGCGGAGAACCTGCTGCGCACCTGCCTGAAGACCTTCGCGCGGTACGGGGTGTGGCGGGCCAACCCGGCCGCCCTCTGGGCCGGTTCCGTACTGGTCGGCGTCCTGGTCGACCTGGGCGAGCCGGCCGCCGCCCGCACGGTGCTCAGCGAGAGCGGCTGCCACGGCGACCTGCCGGCGATGTGGTCGACGCAGGCGATGCTGGAGCAGCGGGCCCGGGTGCGCATGGCGGCCGGAGAACTCACCGACGCGCTGGAGGACCTGCGCGAGTGCGGCCGGCGCTCGGCGGCGCTGGGCCTGAACAGCGTCGAGTTCGGGGGCTGGCGCCGGCTGGCCGCCGAGGTGCTGCACCAGTTGGGGCGGCCCGACGAGGCGAGGCGGCTGGCGGAGGAGGAGCTGGCGGCCGTACGGGGCCAGGCCACCGACCGTACCCAGGGAGCCGCCCTGCGCACGGCAGCACGGGTCATCGGCGGCGACGCGGGCCTGGGGCCGGCGCGGGAGGCGGTGCGGATCCTGGCGGGCACCCCCGACGTGCTGGAGCTGGCCCGCGCCCAGCTGACGCTGGGCACCCTGCTCGGGGGCACCGGCGACCGGACCGCCGCCCAGGGAACCCTGGCGCAGGCGCACGCGCTCGCGAGCCGCTGCGGTGCGGCGCCGGTCGAGGAACAGGCCCGCGAGCAGCTGCACGCCCTGGGGCGGCAGCACGGCGGCCGGGCCGTGACCGGGCTGCTGTCCCTGACCAGACGGGAGCGGCAGGTACTGGCCGATGCCGTACGCGGCCGCAGCAACGGCGCGATCGCCGACGCCCTCTTCATCACCCGGCGCACCGTGGAGATTCATCTGACCAGTGCCTACCGCAAACTCGGCATCCAAGGGCGCAAGGAGTTCGCGCAGCTCTACAACCGGCAGGAATTGTGGGCCCTGTTGACGGAGGAAACGGCCGGCAGGTGACGACAGGCCGTCCGGGACACCCCTCTCCCGTACGGGCGGCACTCAGATGAGTGGACAGGCGGTCGGAGCATTGCGCTCCGGCCGCCTTCCGGCGTCCTGGAGCTGAACAGGAGGTACGGGTTTCCACGTGCCGGAGCCCGCGGACAAACCTTCGGTGCGGACCGAGAGGCCCGCGCTTTTCCCAGCGCCGAAGATGAACGCGAACCCGGTTCCTGGCCGGAGCGGAGGTCACTCGCCGGCCAGGAACCGGGGAACACGCTTGTTTCCCTTTACCCGAAGGGCGAGTCCGTTGGGATTCCGTATCAGCAAAGAGTTCCACTTCTCCGCGAGCCACCGTCTGGACCACCTCGACGAAGGCCATCCCTGTTCCCGTATGCACGGGCACAACTACGTCGTCGAACTCGAACTGTCCGCCGGCGACGACGCCCTGACCAAGGCCGGCTTCGTCCGTGACTACGGGGAGCTCGCGGCCTTCAAGCAGTGGCTCGACGCCGAACTCGACCACCGGCACCTCAACGACGTGGTCGACGGCCTGAACCCGTCCGCCGAGAACCTGGCGCGGTGGATCCACGAGCGGTGGCGCACCGGCTTCCCGGAGCTGACCGCGGTCCGGGTCTCCGAGACCGACAAGACGTGGGCGGAGTACCGGGCATGACCACGCGGCCCGCGGAGGCCGGGCGGGAGCGGGAAGGGGGTGGCGCCGCGGTGGGACCGAAGCTCGTGGTGAACGAGATCTTCGGCCCCACCTAGCTCCGTACAGGGAGAAGGCCCGTCCGCCGGCCGGCGGTGCGCGTTCCTGCGGCTCGGCGGCTGCAACCTCTCGTGCCGCTGGTGCGACACCCCGTACACCTGGGACTGGTCGGGCATCGGCGACTCCGGCGTCGCGTACGCGCCCCAGGACGAGCTGCACCCGATGCCCTGGCGGGAGGTGCTGGAACGGCTGCTGGCCTACGAGGTCGACCTCATCGTCATCTCGGGCGGCGAACCGCTCAACCAGCAGCGCCGCCTGCTGCCCCTGGTGCGCGCGCTCCGCGACCACGGACGTGACGTGGAGATCGAGACCAACGGCACGGTCGCGCCGGACGCCGGCCTGGTGACCGGCGGCGTGCGGTTCAACGTCTCCCCCAAGCTGTCCCACTCCGGCGACCCCGAGAGCCGGCGGATCGTGCCCGAGGCGCTGCGGGCGCTGGCCGCGGTCCCCGGCACCGCCTTCAAATTCGTCTGCCGCGACGAGGAGGACCTGGAAGAGGTCGCCTCCGTCGTGGACCGCTGCGGCACCCGGCCGGTCTGGATCATGCCCGAAGGCCAGACGTCCGAAGCCACCCACCGACATCTCGCACGGCTCGGCGATCACGTCGTAGCACGCGGATGGAACCTCACCACACGCCTTCACGTGGCCGTGTGGGGCGACAGGAGAGCCATATGACGACGAGCGCCGAAACCCGCACGCTGGAGCTGCCGCGCGAGCACGCGGAGCCGGGCACCGACCCCCTGGAGACGCTGGCACGGCAGCTCCTCACCGAGATCGGTGAGGACCCGGACCGCTCCGGCCTGCGGGACACGCCGGCCCGCTTCGCGCGGTGGTGGAGGGAGTTCACCCAGTACGACCCCGGCCAGGTCGAGACCGTCTTCCCGCTGCACACCGTCGGGCAGCTGGTCACGGTCTCCGACATCCATGTGTGGTCGCTGTGCGAGCACCACCTGCTCCCGTTCTCGTGCACGCTCACGATCGCCTACCGGCCGGCGTCCCACGTGCTCGGGCTCTCGAAGTTCGCCCGTATCGCCCACCGCCACGCGCACCGGCTGCAGATCCAGGAGCGCCTCGTGCACGACATCGCTTCCGAGATCACGGCGGTGACCGGGTCGCCCGACGTGGCCGTGATCGGCAAGGGCGAGCACCTGTGCATGAGCATGCGGGGCATCCGCACGCCGGCGGTGATGACCTCGTCGGCGTTCACCGGGATCTTCGAGGACTTCGGGCCGGCGCGCGACGAGGTCGTGAGCGCGGCCGGCGGACCCCGCTGACCGGGCGGGCCCCGTTCCGCCCCGCCCCGTTCAGCTCCGTCCCGCTCCGTTCCGTCCGCCCCCACCGGCAGACACAGAGAAAGAAGGTGAAACCGTTGCGTGAAATCCCCACCGGCCTCGGGCTCGACGACGTCCTGCTCGTCCCCCAGCGCACCTCGGTCACCAGCCGTTCGCACACCGACGTCAGTACCGAACTCGTCCCGGGCCTGCGGCTGTCCGTACCGATCCTGTCCGCCAACACCCCGTGGTGCACCGGCGCCCGGATGGCCGCCGCCATGGCGCTGGCGGGCGGGCTCGGGGTCATCCACCGGATGCAGACGGCGGAGGACCAGGCGGCCGAGGTGACCGCGGTGAAGAAGGAACATCCCAAGGAGGAGTCCGCCGCCCCGGGCGCCACGGTCGACGAGCGGGGCCGGCTCCGCGCGGCGGCCGCCGTCGGGGTGACGGACGATTACCTCGACCGGGCGGCCCTCCTCGTCGAGGCCGGGGCCGACGCCCTGGTCGTCGATGTCGCGCACGGCCACGCGGACTACGTCCTCAAGGCCGTGGAGCAGCTGAAGTCCCGCTGGCCCGGCGTGCCCCTCGTGGGCGGCAACGTCGCGACTCCCGCCGGCACCAGGGACCTGATCGACGCCGGGGCGGATGCCGTGAAGGTCGGCATCGGGCCCGGCGGCATCTGCACCACGCGGCTGGTGGCCGGCAGCGGCATGCCGCAGTTCACCGCCGTACTGGAGTGCGCGGAGGAGGCCGCGGGGCGCGGCGTGCCGGTCATCGCGGACGGTGGCATCAAGGAGCCGGGCGACGTCGCGAAGGTGCTGGCGGCCGGTGCCCGGACGGCGATGCTGGGCAGCGCGCTCGCCGGTGCCGAGGAGAGCGCCGCCCTTCTGGTGGAGCACGACGGGCGGCCGGCGAAGGTGAGCACCGGGTTCGTGACGTTCGGCATGCAGCTGACCCTCAAGCGGGCCCGCGGTGAGGCGGTGACCAAGGAGGAACTGGCGCAGTACACGCCCGAAGGCGTGGAGGCGACGTGGCCCTTCAGCGGGCCGGCCGCCGGCACGGTGAACCGTTTCGTCGGCGGGCTGCGCTCCGGGATGAGCTACTCGGGCGCGCACACCCTCGCCGAGTTCCGCGAGCGGGCCTGCTTCGTCCGCGTCACCCCCGCCGGCCTGGCCGAGAACCACCCGCACGCCCTCGGACGCGCCCAGCAGGTCCCGCTCGACTACGCGGCGGAGGCGGTGTGACGACCCCGATCGACACCGGCCGGTACGGCAGTCCGCGGATGCGCGCGCTGTTCACCGACCGGGCGCGCTACGAGGCGTTCGTACGGGTGGAGGGCGCGCTGGCCACGGCGCAGGGGCGGTACGGCGTCATTCCGCGGGAGGCGGCCGAAGCCATCGCCGAGCAGGCCCGCACCCACCGCTGCTCCCTGGAGCGCGTCGCCGCGCTCGAAGAGACGAGCCGCCACGAGCTGTTCGCCGCCGTACAGGAATTCGCCGAGTCCTGCGGCGCCCACGGCGCGTGGGTGCACTACGGGGCGACCAGCAGCGACATCCTGGACACCGCGCTCGCGCTCCAGCTCACCGAGGCCATCGCGCTGCTGGAGGAGGACCTGCGGGACCTCCTCACCGCGCTGCTGGCACGGATCGACGCGGTCGGTGACCACGTGATGATCGGCCGTACCCACGGCCAGCAGGCCCAGCCGGTGACGCTCGGATTCAAGCTGGCCATCGTGCTGGACCGGTTCGTGCGCTGCCTGGAACGGCTGGCCCAGGCCAAAGAGCGGGTCGTCATGGGCAAGATCGCGGGGGCGGTGGGGTCGCTCGCCGGGATCGGCGCGCACGGCCCCGAGGTGCAGCGGGAGACGCTGCGGGAGCTGGGCCTCCCGGAACCGGCCGTCTGCGCCCAGGCAGTGGCCCGGGACCGGATCGCCGAGTTCTTCTGCTGGGCGGGGCTGACGGCCGCCTGCCTGGAGGACCTGGCGACCGAGGTACGCAACCTGCAGCGTACGGAGATCGGCGAGGTCGCCGAACCGTTCGCCGAGGGCGGCCAGATCGGCAGCTCCGCCATGCCGCACAAGCGCAACCCCGTACAGAGTGAGCGCATCTGCAGCCTGGCGCGGCTGGTGCGCTCGCTCGTCGGGCCCGCGCTGGAGAACGTGACGAGCTGGCACGAGCGGGACCTGGCCAACTCCGCCAACGAACGGTTCACCCTGCCCGAGGCGTGCGTCCTGCTGGACGAGATGCTGACCACCGCCACGTACGTGATCGACGGCCTGCGGGTCTTTCCCGACCGGATGCGGCACAACCTGGAGCACTCGCACAACGAGCACCTCAGCGAGGCGGTCCTGCTGCTCCTCGTCCAGCGCGGCATGGACCGCCTGGCGGCGTACCGCCTGCTCCAGGAGGCCACCGGCCGGGCCACGGGCGAGGACGGCGACATGGTCGACGCCCTGCTGGCCCATCCGCGCCTCGCCGGCCGGCTCGACGCGGAAGAGGTCCGCCGGCTGGCTGCCGCGGGGGCCGACGTCGGGCACTGCCGGGACCTGACCGCCGCGGCCGTCAAGCGCGCCGAGCACATCGTCCAAGGAGGATGACATGCCCTGCACCATCATCGTGGGCGGCCAGTGGGGTGACGAGGCCAAGGGCAAGATGGCCAGTTACCTGGCGCTCAAGGACGGCGTGGACCTCGCGGTGCGCGCCGGCCTCGGCCCGGGAGCCGGGCACACCATCGTGCACGGCGGACGGACGCACAAACTGCGCCAGGTCCCGAGCGCCGTGGTCAACGAGCGGACCCGGCTGCTGCTCGGCGCCGGTGTGCTCGTCAATCCGGAGGTACTGCTGCGGGAGATCGACGAGCTGGGGGTGGCCGACCGTATCGGCGTCGACTTCCGGGCGACCGTCATCGACCCCGGGCACGTCGAGGCCGAGCAGCGCGACCGCAATCTCACCGACACGGTCCGCAGCACCGGCAGCGGACACGGCCCCGCTCTCGCGGCACGCGCACTGCGCAACGCCCGCCGGGCGATGGACGTACCCGAACTGGCCCCCTACCTGGCGGACGTCGCCGTGGAGGTCAACGGCGCGGTGGACGCGGGCGCGCAGGTCCAGGTGGAGGGGACGAACGGGTTCGGCCTGTCGGTCCTGTACGGGACCTACCCGCACACGGTCGGCAAGGACAGCACGGCGAGCACGGCGGCCGCGGACGCCGGGCTGGGTCCGCTGGCCGTGGACGACGTGGTCCTGGTCTTCCGGGCCTACCCCACCCGCGTCGGGGCCGGCGCGTTCCCGACGGAGCTGCCCGAGCAGGAGGCGGAGCGCATCGGGGTCGAGTACGGCACGGTGACCGGACGGCGCCGGCGGATGGGCCGCTTCGACCTGGAGCAGGCCCGGGAGGCCGTACGGATCAACCGGCCCTCGCGCATCGCCGTCAGCTTCCTCGACTACCTGGCGCCGGAGGTCCGGGGGCAGCAGGAGGGCCCGCTGCCGCCCGGCGCGGCGGCCGGCCTCGTCGAAGAGATCGAACGCGAGCTGGGCGTACGGGTCGAGCTCCTCGGCACCGGACCGGGTACGGACGAGGTCATCGACCTGAGGCCCGCCCCCGCCGGCGCCGGCACCACAGCCCCCCTCCTCCGCACAAGGAGCACCGCATGACCGCCGGACCGTCCCTGTGGAAGCGGCAGCGACTGCTCACCATGAGCTGGCAGACGCTCGGTACGCTGCTGACCGGCCTCGCCGAGGAGATCCGCGCCGCGGGCCCCCTCCCGGACACCGTCGTCGGTATCACCCGCGGCGGGCTCACCCCAGCCGTCGCCCTGGCGCACCGGCTGGACGTACCGGAGTTCCGGATCATGGGCATCCCGCGCAACTCCTCCAACAGCCGGTACAGCGAGCGCGGCGCGGCGGCACTGGAGTACGTCGTCCCGGACACCCCGCTGACGGGCAAGCGCGTCCTGGTCGTCGACGACATCATGGGCGACGGCGGCACGATGGAGACCGCGGTCGGCACCCTGCGTGCCCTGGACGCCGCGGAGATCCGCACCGCGGTCCTGGTGCGCAACCAGAACTGCGCCGGCCGGCCGGACCACCAGGGCGTCGAGGTCGACGACTGGACGGTCTTCCCGTGGGAGGCTCCGCCGGGCCCGGCGGAGCCGACCGTGCCGCTGGAGGCCGTGCGGTGACGCTCCCCAGCGCGTCCGGGGCGCGGGTCTCCCGTGCCCCGGCGCGGCCCTCCCCCGCCACGGTCGTCTTCGACCGGGACGGCACCCTGCTGGACTTCTACGACATGTTCCACCGCTTCATCGTCGACCTGCACGACGCCCACGGGGTGGCGCCGCCCTCCCGGGAGGTGATCCTCGCGTACGAGTACTGGCAGACGATCACCAGCGGCCGGCTGCGCATCGGGGACACGGTCGTCCGCGACCGCGTGGACGAGGTGGTCCACCGCTACATGCCGCACGGCCGCCTCTTCCCCGGCACCGCGGAAGCGGTACGTGACCTGGGCGCGGCCGGCGTACGCGTGGTGCTGGTGAGCAGCTGGGTCGGCACCGCGGCGACCGGGGAACTCCTCGAACGGTACGGACTGCGCGGCGCGTTCGGCGCCGTCCTGACCCGCGACGACCTGGCGGCCGACGCGTCCCTGGCCACCGACGCGGAGTGCAAGACGGTCCTCGCCCGCCGGGCCCTGGCCGAGGTGGGACACCAGCCGGGCGACGCCCTGTACCTGGTCGGGGACACCTCGGCGGACATCGCTTCGGCCCGGATGCTCGGGGCCCGGGCCATCGGCGTGCGCACCGGAAACGGCAGCCGGCTGGCCGCGGTACCGGACGCCGGCCCGGACCGTCTCGTGGCCTGCGCCGCCGAGGCCGCGGCCGTCATCCTGCGGGAGGTGCGCGCGGGGTGAGCCGCGTCCCGGCGCCTGCCGACGCGCGACGGGCTGCTCTCCCCGTCCGGCCCTGAGCAGCCGGACGGGGAGAGCAGCCCGTCGTTTTCCTTGTCCTCCCCTTCCGGCTGCTCACACAGGAGCCGTGCCGATGAGTCCGGCCCGCGTCACGCGTGCGGCCAGACCCTCCTCGTCCAGCCCCTCCGTCCCCGCGGGACGCCGCGGCAGCACCATGTACCGGGCCTCGGCGCTGGCGTCCCAGACCCGGACGTCCACCTCCGCCGGCAGTACGGTGCCGAACTCGGCCAGCACGGCACGCGGCTCACGTACCACGCGTGCCCGGTACGCGTCGCTCTTGTACCAGCTCGGTGAGGGGCCGAGCAGCAGCACCGGGTAGCAGGAACACAGGGTGCACACCACGACGTTGTGCACGGTGGGTGTGTTGGCGACGACCCGCAGGTGCTCGTCGTCGGCCAGCAGCCCGTCGAGGCCCATCTCGCGCAGCGCCGCGGCCGGCTCCCCGAGCAGCAGGTCCCGGAAGTCCGGGCTGGTCCAGGCACGGGCGACCAGGCGGGCCCCGTTGAACGGCGTGGCCCGCGAGAGGTTGTGCTCCAGAATGGTGTCGAGCTGCTCGTCGGTGACGAGGCCGGCGGCGATGACGCGTTCTTCCAGCCTGCGGACCCGGGCGGCGATGGGGAGGCTGACGTGTTCGGTACTCATGATGTTTCTCCTCCAAGGCCCCGGGCCGTCTCGGCGGCCGGTTCCAGGTAGCACTCCCACAGGTCGATCAGGACGAGGTGTGTCCCGCTGCCCCACAGGTCGCGCGCTGCGAAGCGCACGGTGTAGACGGGAAGGACCCGGAACGGATCCCGGCGCCGGGCCACGTCGTCGGGAAGCGGGCAGGGCGGTTGTACGGTGACGACGTGCCCGAGGTGACCCCGTACGTACCGGGGCACCCGGGTGTGGTGGGGCGGATCCGCCGGGCGCACCCGGACCGGATCCCCGACGGAGAACCGCCGTTCACCCACGGGAGGGAATCCCCTTCTCGTCCAGGAGGAGTTCCATGCCCATGAGCACCCGCTCGTAATAACTGGCCGCGAGGTAATCGTTGGGCGGGACGCGCTCCTCGGCGTCGCGGAGTTCCGAGGCGGTCCAGACACCGGCCATCGCCAGGCCGATCAGCACGGCGAACACCCGTGCTTCCCAGTCGTGCCGCCACGGGTGCGGCGGTTCCGCACCGTCCATCGGAATGCTGCCGTAACCGAAAGTGCCGCCGATGTCGTTCAGCCGTGCCATCAGTTTCCCGGTCCTTTCACGGCGCTGCGAATTCGGTGGCGGCGTCGAGGTATTCCGTCGGGTCCGGCACGTCCGCGTCACGGAATGCCTCACGGCGTTCGTAACACGTACCGCAGGTACCGCAGTGGAGTTCTCCGCCGCGGTAGCACGACCAGCTCTTGTCCAGCGGGGCTTCCAGCCGGCTCCCGTACCGCGCGATGTCCGTCTTGCTCCAGTGGATGAATGGCGCTTCCACCCGCGGCGTGGCGAATCCCTCGTTCGCGACCCGGACGAGTCCGTCCAGCGCCTCGACGAACGCCGGCCGGCAGTCGGGATAGACGAAATGGTCACCGGCGTGCATTCCGAGAGCCACGATGCCGGCCTGCCGCGCGACCGCGGCGCCCACCGCCACATTGGCCAGGATGGCATTGCGGTTGGGGACGACGGTGGCCCGCATCGACTCCTCGGCGTAGTGCCCTGAGGGGACGTCGACCTCACTGTCGGTCAGGGCGGAGCCGCCCAGCAGGACCCCGATACCGCTCAGGTCCACCACATGGTGTTCCGCGCCGTAGTGCCCGGCGATCGTCCGGGCCGCGTCGATCTCCCGGCGGTGGCGCTGACCGTAGTCGACCGTCACCGCGGTGAGCCGGTAGCGCAGCATGGCGTAATGGGCGAGCAGCGTCGTGGAGTCCATGCCGCCGGACAGCACGACGACGGCGCTGAACGGGTCGGCCTCGACCGGCGATTCGGGCAAGACGCACCTCCTGGGTGTCGGGGGAACGACGCGCCGCGCAGCCGGCCGCCGTCTTCGATCACCACCCAGCGTCCCGGCAGCCACCCCGCCGGGCCTCACGGTGCCGTCCGAGATTTCACGGACCGGACCGAGAGAAAGCGCCGGGGCCCCGAGCATCACCTCCTACGGGGGATGCCGGGACCGCCCGGTCTGTCGCTCAATGGCGGTCCACTCCCAGGGAGACAGGAGGGCCCGGCATGACGACCGAGACCGGCCCCGTACAGCTGCTGACGATCGCGTTCGGCCCGGACGCGAAGTTCGAGGGGCGGATCATCGAGGAACTCGACGGCCTCACGGCCGCGGGCCAGATCCTCGTACTGGACCTGCTGGTCGTACAGAAGCAGCCCGGCGGTGACCTCGTCTCCGTCGGCTACCAGGCGGAAGGCATGGGCGACACGGTCAGCGCCCTGCTCGGACTGGGTCCGGGCGGCCTGCGGGGAGCGGAGGCGGCGTTCCCGTCCCTGGCACCGGGCCGCGCCTTCGGCCTCGGCGCGGACGACGTCCGGCAGCTCGCCGACTCCCTGGACCCGGGCACCACCGCGGCTTTCCTGCTGCTCGAACACCGCTGGGCGCGGAAGCTGCGGCACCTGGTCCGTGAGCAGGGAGGCGTGCCCGTGGCCGAGGGGTTCCTCACCGAAGAAGCGGTCGCCCCCATCGCCGCGGAGCTGCTCGCCGCCGCCACACGGCTGGACGAGGGGCCGACGGGAGAAAGGGGAGGGTCATGAGCGGTTCCGTCACCCTCGCGTACGACTATCCGCTGCTCGGCGTCTTCTGGACCACGTTCTGGCTCTTCATGTGGGTGCTGTGGTTCTTCCTGCTCTTCCGCGTCATCGGCGACATCTTCCGTGACGACGGGATGAACGGCTGGGCCAAGACCGGCTGGATCCTCTTCGTCCTGGTGCTGCCCTTCCTCGGCGTCCTCGTCTACGTCCTCGCCCGGGGCCGCGGCATGGGCCGGCGCGAGGTGAACCGGGCGCAGGCCCAGCAGGAGGCGTTCGACGCGTACGTACGCCGGACCGCCACGGCGGGCACGCCCCGCGCCACCCCGGCCGACGAGCTGACGAAGCTCTCCCAGCTCAGGGAGCGCGGCGACATCTCGGAGGAGGAGTTCCAGCGGGCGAAGGGCGTGGTCCTGCACTGACTTCGGTGGTGGCACCGGTGGTCGTGCTGTCCTGGCGGGTTCCCGGACGGAGGTAGCCATGGCGGGAGACATCGCAGGGTCACCGGCCGGCCCCTCTCCTCAGGAGGGCGGCGGGGCGGCGGCCGACGGCTCCGGTCCGTCGTCGCCGAAGCTCCGCCGTCGCCGGGGGCTGTGGTCCGTCACCCTGCCCGGGTGCTGGGGAGCGCTGCTGTTCGCCTGCCTCTCCTTCACCCCGTCGCTGCTCCCGCGCGGCGGCATCCTGCAGGGCCTGATCTGCGGTATCGACGCGGCCCTCGGGTACGCGGCCGGGGTGCTCGCCGCGCGGGTGTGGCGCGCGTTCGCCGACCGGGAGCCGCGGCCTCCGCGGCGCAGGTCCTGGACCGTCTTCTTCCTCGGCGCGGTCCTCCTCTTCGGCCTCTCCTTCGGCTTCGGGCAGTACTGGCAGTACCGGATCCGCCGGCTGATGGATACGCCCGACTACAACGTCCCGCTCGGCGTGGCGTCCCCCCTCTTCGCGGCCCTGGTCTTCGGCCTCCTCCTGCTGACCGCGCGCGGCATCCGCGGCGTCTACCGCCGGCTCGTGCGTCTGCTCAAGCGCTGGATCGGGCCGCGCGCCGCGACCGCCGTCGGCTGGGCCGTGGTCGCCGCGCTCGTGTGGGCGTTCGTCACCGGGCTGCTGCTCGACGGCCTCGTCGGCCTCGCCAACCAGGCGTTCTCGCTCCGCGACACGACGACCGAGGAAGGGGCGCACCGGCCCACGTCGACCCTGCGCTCGGGCGGTCCCGGTTCGCTCGTACCGTGGGACTCGCTGGGCCTGCAGGGGCGCAACTTCACCGGCACCGGCCCCTCGAAGGCCGCCATCGAGAAGTTCACCGGCCGCCCGGCGGCGGAACCGGTCCGGTCCTACGCCGGACTGGCGTCGGCCGACAGCGCGGAGTCCCGTGCCGCGCAAGCGGTCGCCGACCTGACCCGGCAGGGCGGCTTCGAGCGCGCGAACCTGCTCGTGGTGACGACGACCGGCAGCGGCTGGGTCGACCCCGCCGCGGTGGACTCCTTCGAGTACCTCAGCGGTGGTGACTCCGCCACCGTCGCGACCCAGTACTCCTACCTCCCGTCGTGGCTCTCCTACCTGGTCGACCAGACCAAGGCGCGCGAGGCGGGCCGCGCCCTCTTCGACGCCGTGTACGACACCTGGTCGAAACTGCCGCCCGACCGGCGCCCCCGGCTGTTCGTCTCCGGGGAGAGCCTGGGGTCCTTCGGCGGTGAGACCGCCTTCAGCGGGGAGTACGACCTGCGCAACCGCACCGCGGGCAGCCTGTTCGCCGGCCCGCCCGCCTTCAACTCGCTGTTCCGGGAGTTCAGTGACCGCCGGGACGCCGGCAGCCCCGAGGTCCAGCCCGTCTACAAGGACGGGCGCACCGTCCGGTTCGCCAATGACCCGGCGGCCGCGATCCCGCCCGCCGACCGGCCCTGGAACGGCAGCCGTGTCCTCTATCTCATGCACCCGTCCGACCCGATCGTCTGGTGGAGCCCGCGCCTCGTCTACCGGGAACCGGACTGGATCGGCCAGCATCCGGGCGGCGACGTACTCGAACAGATGGTGTGGCTGCCGGTGGTGACCTTCTGGCAGGTCACCGCGGACCTGCCGTTCGCCGCCGACGTCCCGCGCGGCCACGGTCACACGTACACCACCGAGTACGTGGACGGCTGGAACGCCGTCATGCGGCCCCCGGACATCACCGCGCAGGACCTCGGCCGGCTCAAGGACGTCATCGCGGCCGAGAAGTGACCCGTACGCGCTCCGGCCCCGCCCGGTCACCGCAGCAGGTAGCCGGCCAGGTACCCGAACGCGTTGACCGCCCAGTGCAGGCCCATGGGCGCCAGGAGACTTCCGCTGCGGCGGCGCAGCTCGCAGAAGAGCACCCCCGCCGCCCCGGTGAACAGCACCGCCGCGACGACGGCGGCCACCGCACCGGGCACGGAACGGCCGAACACCGGCGTCAGGGCGGGCTTGGCAGCCGCCAGCCCCAGCGACGGCAGCACATGCCACACCCCGAACAGCGCACTCGACACGGCCGTCGCCCACACCGTGCCCCGAGCCCGGCGCACCGAGCCGTACAGCACGCCCCGGAAGGCGACCTCCTCCAGCAGCACCGTGCCGACCGGCACCGTGACCAGGACACGCAACGCCACCTGGCCACCGGTCAGCCCGCCGTACCGCGCGTCCGCGAACAGCCCCCGCGTCACCGGCAGCGACGCCGCCACCGCGTACCCCACGCCGACCAGCCCGGCCGACACCAGCGCCCAGCACGCGCCACGCTTCAGTGACCCGGCGCCCAGTCCCGCGTCCGCCCAGGACCCGCCGGCCCGGAACAGCACCCCGAGCAGCAGCACGCAGACCACGACCGCGGTCAGCGGCCCGAACGCCGGCGCCCACCAGTTGTTGACCGGATCGGCGACCGCCAGCACGGCCACGGTGACACCCACGGCCACACCGGTGCCCATCGGCCGCGCCACCCGCACGGCGTCACCGGCCGCACCGGTTTCCTTCCGCCTCATGGCATCGCCCCTACGGAGGCCGCCCGCCGAGCACCACCGAGGGTGCGCCGGCCGTCGCGCTCATCCTGCACCCGGCGACCGCCGCGGTCCACGGCTCGGCTCCGGCTCAGGTCACCGGCGGCGCAGCGCTTCCGTGCCGGCGTAGCGGGCACTGCCGCCCAGCTGCTCCTCGATACGGATGAGCTGGTTGTACTTGGCGGTACGGTCGGAGCGGGACAGCGAGCCGGTCTTGATCTGGCCGCAGCCCGTGGCCACCGCCAGATCCGCGATCGTCGTGTCCTCCGTCTCCCCCGAGCGGTGCGACATGACGACGGTGTAGCCCGCCCGGTGGGCGGCGTCGACGGTGGCCAGCGCCTCCGTCAGGGTGCCGATCTGGTTGACCTTCACCAGGACCGAGTTGGCGACGCCGGACTCGATGCCCTCGCGCAGGATGGTCTCGTTCGTGCAGAACACGTCGTCGCCGGTGAGCTGGCAGCGCGCGCCGACCCGTGCGGTCAGGTCCCGCCACCCCGTCAGGTCGTCCTCGGCCATCGGGTCCTCGATGGACACGACCGGGTAAGCGTCGATCAGCTCGACCAGGTAGTCCGCGTGTTCGGCGGGCGTACGCCGGACCCCTTCCCCGGCGTAGTCGTAGACGCCTTCGCGGAAGAACTCGGACGAGGCCGGGTCCATGACCAGGCCGACGTCCGTGCCCGGCCGGTAGCCCGTGCGCTCGACGGCGGCCACCACGAAGTCGAGGGCCTCCTCCGCGGTGCGCAGGGCGGGCGCGAAGCCCCCCTCGTCGCCCACGCCCGTGGAGTGCCCGGCGGCGAGCAGGTCACGGCGCAGCGTGTGGAAGATCTCGGAGCCCATCCGCACGGCCTCGGCGAAGCTCTCCGCGCCGATCGGCGCCACCATGAACTCCTGGAAGTCCAGGGGATTGTCGGCGTGCGCGCCCCCGTTGACGATGTTCATCATCGGTACGGGCAGCAGCCGGGCACCGGAGCCGCCGAGGTAGCGGTAGAGCGGCAGGCGGTGGGCGGCGGCTGCCGCCTTGGCGGTGGCCAGGGAGACCCCGAGGATCGCGTTGGCACCGAGCCGGGACTTGGTCGGGGTGCCGTCCGTGGCGACGAGTACGGCGTCCAGACCGGCCTGGTCCTCGGCCTCGCGACCGGTGACGGCGGCTGCCAGCTCCGTATTGACGTGACGTACCGCCTGGTCGACGCCCTTGCCGTGCCACCGGGCCGGGTCGCCGTCGCGGAGTTCGACGGCTTCGCGGGCGCCGGTCGACGCGCCGGAGGGGACCGCGGCCCGGCCGGTGGATCCGTCCGCCAGCTCCACGTCCACTTCGACGGTGGGGTTGCCCCTGCTGTCGAGGACGCGGCGGCCGGTGACGGAAGTGATGGCGGTCATGGGAGTCCTTCCCGTTGTCGCATACGTGCCGGGTTCGGCTGCGGCGACGGTGGCGCTGGACCCGGCACGGAATACTCTACAGCCATGCTGTGCAGTTGTGCTGCACAGCTGAGCTGTTCAGTTCTGCTGCTCAGATGGGCTGCACAGCCACCCTGTACAGCTATCCTGTACAGTTACGCTGTACAGTCGTGCTACGTTAAAATGCGGTATGCCCCTTCCGGAATCCGCCGCCGTCGCGGCCGAACTGCGCACCGCGATGGGAAAGCTCACGCGGCGCGTGAAGCTCGAGGACCAGATGCCGCTCGGCCAGGTGGCCGTCCTCGGCTCACTGGACCGCAGCGGCGCGATGACGACCAGCGAACTGGCGGCCGATCAGCGGGTGCGCCCCCAGTCCATGGCCCGAGCCGTCGGACTGCTCATGGAGCAGGGCCTGATCACACGCCGCGCGCACCCGACCGACGGCCGCAAGAGCCTGGTCGAACTCTCCGCCGCGGGCCGGGCACTGCTGGAGGAGGAGCGAGGGCGCAGGACGGACTGGCTCGCGCGGGCGATCGAGGCGGAACTGACCGGGGAAGAACGGGAGTTGCTGGCGCGGGGCATCGGGCTGGTGGAGAGGCTCGCGGCGCACTAGGCACAGCACCTCCAGAAGGCAACTCCCCCATGGCCACCGCTCGGCGGAGAGATCACCATGTGGGGATGCCTGAGAACCGAGCCACTGCGGCACCGACCGTCACACCACTCCCCCAGTACACGAAGGCCGACCAGGAGGAGATCCTCGGCAGCGGCGAGGACCCCTTCGGTGTCGCCTCGACCGGCCTGACCTGGCTGCCGAAGGACCAGCACTTCGGCATCCGGCACGACGGCCGGCTCGTGGCCCATGCCGGCCTGCTGCGACTGCCCATAGCGATCGGCGACACCGAGACCGAGGTGGTGGGCGTCGGCGGAGTGGCCGTCGCACCCGGGATGCAGGGCCAGGGGCTGGCGCGGCTCGTCGTCACCGCCACACTGGAGCACGCCCGCACCATGGGCCCCCGGCACGCACTTCTGTTCTGCCGGCCGCCCCTCGTCCCGCTCTACCAGCGCCTCGGGTGGCACCCGCTCGACGAGGACGTCTACGTCGAACAGCCCGAAGACCGCCTGGTACTCATGCCGCTGCGGACGATGGTGACGCCCCTGCACGACGGCGCACGCTGGCCTTCGGGGTCGGTCCGGCTGCTCTCGCTGCCCATGTGACGGACCTCTTCAGGCCGGACCGCGGCCGCCTCCCGGACCGGGTGCACAGCCGCCACAAGGGCCTGCTTCCGAGCGCGGGCGTCACGCCCGAAAAAGCTCCAGTAGCCCTGCGCGCCAGAGCCCCCAGAAAGGCCCCCTGCTCCATTCTCCGGAGTTTTCCTGCTTCGCGGGCAGGGGGGATTGCCCGGCGGGTCGATCGGCGAGGAGGCGGGCGCCTGGGCGGCTTCTCGATCCAGGTTCCCCCTGAGTCTTCGCTACTCTGAGGAACGTCTCGCCGCCCTCCCGGCGCCGGGATCCGCGGCCCCGAGGGTCTTCTTCGGCGTGCCCGCGACACGTCTTCCGTCCAGCGATCCGACCGCTCCCGCGCCGCGATGTGCGGGAGCGCGGTGTGCTGCGCCCGAAAAGAGAGCATGGTGACTACTTCCGGCACTCACGCCACCTCCGGCATCTCCGTCACTCCCGCCACCTCCGTCACCCCCGGCGCCGAGCAGAACGGCCACGCCGGGTCTGCCGCGGATGCCGCGGATGCCGCGTACGACGCCACCGCGATCACAGTCCTGGACGGGCTCGACGCCGTACGCAAGCGGCCCGGCATGTACATCGGCTCCACCGGCGAGCGGGGCCTGCACCATCTGGTGCAGGAGATCGTCGACAACTCCGTCGACGAGGCGCTGGCCGGGGTGGCCGACCGGATCGATGTGACGATCCTGGCCGACGGCGGCGTACGCGTGATCGACAACGGACGCGGCATCCCGGTGGGCATGCACCCGGTGGAGAAGAAGCCGGCCGTGGAACTCGTCCTGACGGTGCTGCACGCGGGCGGCAAGTTCGGGGGCGGCGGGTACGCGGTCTCCGGCGGTCTGCACGGTGTGGGCCTGTCGGTGGTCAACGCGCTCTCGACCAGGCTGTCGGTGGAGATCTGGACCGACGGCTTCCGGTGGACGCAGGAGTACGAGGACGGAGTGCCGACAGCGCCCCTGGTCCGCCACGAGGCCACCCCGAAGACGGGCACGTCCCTGACGTTCTGGGCGGACGGCGGCATCTTCGAGACCACCGAGTACTCCTTCGAGACGCTGGCCAGACGGTTCCAGGAGATGGCTTTCCTCAACCGGGGGCTGACCCTGACCCTCACCGACGAGCGCGCGTCGGCCCGCGCGACGGCCGCGGCCGACGAAGCGGGTCCGGACACCGCCGGGGAGCGGGCCGCGAAGACGGTCTCCTACCGCTACGACGGCGGCATCGCCGACTTCGTCGCCTACCTCAATGCCCGCAAGGGGGAGCCGGTCCACCCCTCTGTCGTCCCCATCGCCGCCGAGGACACCGGGCGGCTGCTGTCGGTGGAGGTGGCGATGCAGTGGAACAGCCAGTTCGCCGACAGCGTCCACTCGTACGCCAACACCATCCACACCCACGAGGGCGGCACCCATGAGGAGGGCTTCCGCACGGCGCTGACCACCGTCGTCAACCGGTACGCGCGGGAGAAGAAGCTGCTGCGGGAGAAGGACGGCAACCTCGCGGGTGAGGACATCCGCGAGGGCCTGACGGCGATCATCTCGGTCAAGCTCGGTGAGCCCCAGTTCGAGGGCCAGACCAAGACCAAGCTGGGCAACAGCAAGGCCAGGACGTTCGTACAGAAGGTCGTGCACGAGCAGCTGACGGACTGGTTCGACAGCAACCCCCATGAAGCGGCCGACATCGTCCGCAAGGCCACGCAGGCGGCCACCGCCCGGCTGGCGGCCCGCAAGGCCCGGGACCTGACCCGCCGCAAGGGCCTGCTGGAGTCGGCGGCCCTGCCGGGCAAGCTGTCCGACTGCCAGTCCGACGATCCGGTGCGGAGCGAGATCTTCATCGTCGAGGGCGACTCGGCCGGCGGCTCGGCCAAGTCCGGCCGCGACCCGCGGTACCAGGCGATCCTGCCCATCCGCGGCAAGATCCTCAATGTCGAGAAGGCCCGGATCGACAAGATCCTGCACAACCAGGAGGTCCAGTCGATGATCTCCGCGTTCGGCACGGGCGTGCACGAGGACTTCGACATCGAGAAGCTCCGCTACCACAAGATCATCCTGATGGCGGACGCCGACGTCGACGGCCAGCACATCAACACCCTGCTGCTCACCTTCCTCTTCCGCTTCATGCGACCGCTGATCGAGCACGGGCACGTCTACCTCTCCCGCCCGCCGCTCTACAAGATCAAGTGGAGCCGGAACCACGTGGAGTACGCCTACTCCGACCGCGAACGCGACGTACTGCTGGAACGGGGCCGACAGCACGGCCACCGGGTCAGGGACGACTCCATCCAGCGGTTCAAGGGCCTGGGCGAGATGAACGCCGAGGAACTGCGCGTCACGACCATGGACCAGCAGCACCATGTCCTGGGCCAGGTGACCCTCGACGACGCGGCCGTCGCCGACGCCCTCTTCTCCGTACTGATGGGCGAGGACGTCGAGGCCCGGCGCTCCTTCATCCAGCGCAACGCCAAGGACGTCCGCTTCCTGGACATCTGAGCGCGCCGGCAGCCTGGGGGGCCGCCCTCGCCCGTCCCCGCCCGTCCGTAGTTCTTCGCATCGAAGTCGTCCTTCACGGCCATGGGTCGGCGCAGGTGAACGACAACGGCCGCGGCATCCCCGCAGACACCGGACCCGGCACCGGCACGCCCCCGGCCCCGGCCCCGGCCCCGAAGCCCCTTAGACCGGTCCCGGCCCGACCTGTCGAACCACCGCCGTGTCCGCACCGCGCAGCTGTCCGAGGTGCGCGAACCGGCCGCCTCGCCGTGCGGCGAGGGCGATGCGTTCGTACGGCGGACGGGGGCCGTACGGGCGCCAGGCCAGGCCGGTGTCCTCGTCGACCGCGGACCGGGGCCGCAGGGCCACCATGTCGTGATGCGCGCGCAGGGCGTGCCGGAACAGCGTGTGGCCGGCGGAGGTGTCGGTGACCACCTCGGGGTGCCAGCCGTCCTCGGCGAGCCGGTCCAGGACGGAGGCGGAATAGCCCGGGGCGCGGTGGGCCGGGAACCACAGGAGGCGCCGGCCCGCCAGGTCGGCCGCGGTCAGGGCGGGCAGGCGCGTCAGGGGGTGGCCGGCGTCCAGGACCACGCCCAGGGGCTGCTCGCACAGGACGTGGAGGCTGAGCGCGGTCCGGTCGGCGGGAAGCCGGAGCAGCCCCAGGTCCAGCGTGCCGTCGCCCAGCCGCTGTGCCTGTTCGTGGGAGTCGGCCTGTTCGATCGTCACCGGCCCCAGCCCGGCCTCGGCCAGCAGCGCCTCGGCCCGGGTGAGGGCTTCGCCCGGCGCTCCGCGGCAGACGCCGAGGCGGATCGGGCGCGGTGTGCCGCGGGCGGCGCCGACCGCGGACTGGAGGGCGTCGAAGGCGTGCTGGACGCCCTCCAGCAGTGCCGCGCCGCTGTCGGTCAGTTCCATGCCCTGCGGGCGCCGGTGGAACAGCGGGGCTCCGACCCGGCGCTCCAGTGCGCGGATCTGCTGGCTGAGGCTGGGCTGGGCGATGCGCAGCCGCCGGGCCGCCTCGGTGACCGTGCCCGCCTCGGCCACCGTCGCGAAGTACCGCAGGTGCCGTATGTCGATCCCCGACAGCTCGTCCATGGCCATCGCCCCCGTCTTCAGCTGCGTCTATAGGGGCCACCCTATGGGGCGCGGGTGAAGAGGTCTTGGCCCGCGGGGGCCTTGCTGCGGTTGGCTGGGGGCATGTTCCTGATCATGCTGACCTACCAGGCCCCGCTCGAAACGATCGACCAGCTCAAGGAGGAGCACTACACCCATCCGGACGGGCTGTTCGCCAAGGGGCTGGTCCGTATGGCCGGCCGGCTCGAACCCCGTACCGGCGGGCTGATCATCGCGGAGGGCGACCGGGCGGAGGTGGCGGCCGCCGTGGCCAACGATCCGTTCGTGACCAGCGGCGCGGCCACCGCCCGGATCACCGAGTTCCACCGCACCCGGTGACCGCGACCGTGCTTCAGCGGTAGACCGTTGCTTCCTTGGCGGTCTGCCTGATGCCGTCGGCACCGTTGAAGAGTCGCTTTCCCCACGGGGTCAGTGACGTGGCGTCGAAGTGGTTGCTGAGGTCGAGGTGGGTGTCCTCGCCGCTGTTGCCGCTCCAGGACCAGCCGAGGTATCCGATACCTGCGGCGCGGGTCCGCGCCATGACGGCGTCCTCGTCGGTGTCGCCACTCGGGTGGTCATGACCGAATTCCCCCACGACGACGGGGAGTTCGGCGCGGCTGAAAGCGTCGAGGTAATTCCGGACCTTGTCCGCGGTGTTGTAGACCCCGTACATGTGCACCGAAAAGACGGTGTTGCGGTCGGGGTCGGCATCGAGCACGGACCGCGCCTGGCGCTGCATGGTTCCCGACCAGTCCTGGCCCCAGTTGGGACCGTCGGCCATCAGAGCGTGCCGCAGCCCGGCCGCGCGCAGCCGGGCGATGGCGGCTTTGGTGTCCGCGGCCCACCGGCCGGTGTCGTTGTTGCCGTACGGCTCATTGCCGAGATTGACCACAACATGGTTCTCCTGGCCGCGCAGGGCGGCGCGGACACTGATCCAGTAATCAGCGGCGCGGGCGAGGGAGACGGACCCCGCCTGTTCGCCGTAACCGGTGGTGTCGTGGACTTCCAGTACGCAGATCAGCCGGTTCGCCTTGCAGCGGGACATCACCGCGCGGACGTCGGCCGTGTCGTTCTTCGTCCAGCGGTCGCCGCTGCTCAGCACGATACGGGCGCTGTTGGCTCCCAGCCGCTTGATGTCGGACAGGGCGCGGGTGGTGCGGTCGGGGTGCCATGCGTGGGAGTGATTGACACCGCGGAAGACGAATGCGGCACCGTTCTTCTCGACGAGCCGGCCGTTGCTCACGTGCAGGCCGGCCGCGGCGCGCGCGTCGGACTGGGTGTCCGCGGCGGACATGGGCTGGGACGGGGCCAGGAGGAAGATGCTCACAGTCGCGGCGAGAGCCGGCAGATGTGGTCGCACGGTAAAGCCTTCTTCTGGTCGACGGTATCGGTGAGAGGCATTCGAGCGCACCGCCATGAGGCGTCCGCCGGATTCCGCCAAGCCCGAGGAACCCGGCAACCTTTTCGCGGGTCGGTGGCCGAGCGGCAGGCCGACTGCACCCGCTCGCCTGCGGGACGCGGTTCGAAGAACCGGCGCGGCCGGGCCGGCCGGCACCGAATGGGACACCGGGTCACTTTCCGACCGGCCGGCAGGACGACGACTGGGCGCGATATCAAGGGTGCGGCCACGGACACGTATGCGGACACGTATGCGGACACCTATGCAGATATCTAGGCCGATACGGATACGCAAGCGGCGGCAGTCGGACCGGCAACGTGGCCGCCGGCGACGGCATCCTGGCCCGCGTGCGCGCCCGTGTCAGCACCGGTGTCCACGTCAGCACCGGGTGTCCATGCCAGCACCAGTGTCGACAAGCCGCCGTCCGGGGCACACTTGGGGGCATGGCTGAGCTTGTCGCAACGTCCGCCGACGGGGTGCCCGTCACAGCTCTCGACGACGGCGCGGGGCCGACGCTGTTCTTCGTCCACGGAGGTGGCGGGAGCGCCGCGTCCTGGGACGGCCTCACAGCGTCACTGACCGCCGACTTCCGGGTCGTCCGGATCACCCGCCGCCTCTACGCGTCCGGGGCGAGCGTCCCGCCCACGCACTCGATGGCCGTCGAGGCAGCGGACATTCTGGCACTCGTCGGGCACCTCGACCGGCCCGTGCTCCTGATCGGGCACTCCTCGGGAGCGGTCGCCGCGTTGGAGACCGCCGTACGGGCGCCCGAGGCGATGGCAGGCTTGGTCCTGTACGAACCGCCGGTGCCCACCTACGCGTTGCCCGGAGCGGAGGCGGCCCGGCGCGCTCGCGCGGCCTTCGAGGCGGGTGATCCTCGTGCGGCGATGCGGACCCACCTGCGTGACATCGTCCAGGAGCCGGCGGACGTGGTGGAGGCGCAGGTCGCGGACCCGAAGGCGCGGGCCGCTTTCACCGCGAAGGCGGCCGCGGGGTTCGCCGACATCGCCTCGATCGACGCGCTCGGGGTCGGCGTCGACCGGTTCGAGCGGCTCGCCGTGCCCACCACGCTGGTGGAGGGCGACCAGAGCCCGGCCCACCTGCGAAGGCGCCTGGCCGACCTGGCCACCGCCCTGCCGAACGCGCGCGTCGTCACACTCACCGGGCAAGGACACGCCGCCCACCTGACAGCGCCCGAGACACTGACGGCCACGATCCGGGAGACGGCGAAAAGGGTCTTCGCCTGACGGCGACGTGCGCCCCGACGATGCGCGCTTCCACGCCTCGCGCGGACTATTCCTCCAGCGTCACCACGTTGCGGTGCGGCCCGCCGGACACCTTCACGTTCTTCGGCCAGCTCTTTCCGGGGGCCGGCGCGTTGGCGTCCAACTGCACGGCGCGCACCGCTTCTCCGTCCTTGAGGAACACCCACAGGGAAGGACCCGAATACGAAGAGGAAGCGACATTCCACTGGACCGGGTCGCCCACGGCGTCGGAAATCGCGTCGTCATCGGTGCCGTAACCGAAGACCCGCACCTGGTCCCATGCGAAACCGGTGAGAGCGGCCAGCGAGACCGGCGCGCCTTTCACCGCGGCGTCCAGCTTCCGCTGAAGAGACTGGTCCGTCGTACTGGCCAACGGGGTTTCCCCACCGAACACATACCAGCCGACCACCGAAACCACCGCCGCACCACACCCTACGGCCGCGACGCGTTTATGCACCGTGCGCATCCTTTGCCTCCCCCGGCCCCGGTCAGCTTCCCGGCCCGGGGTCACCCGGGTCCTGTCCCTGGTCGGGGGCGCCGGGCACCTTGTTGGTGTGCCCGTGCGCACCGATTTCCACCTTGTCGCTGGGCACGAGCTTTCCGTCGCGGTCCAGTACCACGGTTTTCCCGCCTTGCACCGCCTCCTGGATTTTCGCCGCCAGCTCGGCGGGGGTGGCCGTCGGGTTGTTCTGGGCGATGCGGCGTCCGATCTCGTTGTTGTGGAGATCCATGGCTTCGCGGTCCGACGGGTTTCCCGGCAGCCGCTCGTGCGCCGTTCCGTACCGCTCCGCCCAGTCCACACCGAAGCGCTGAGCCATCAGGGCATTCCAGTAGGCATGCCTGAAGGCGTCCATGTGGCCGTCGTTGTCGTCCTCGGGGAACCGCGCTCTGCTCTCGTCCCAGGCCCGGTCCCGTATCTCTTTGAAGTCGCTCTTCTCGAAGATGCTGAGATCGGAGAGCATGTTCGCCTCTCCCTGGGTGACTTTCTCCCCGTAGAAGTCTGTCACTCCGCGCGGGTCGTCGGTGACTTGGAACCTGCGCAGGATTTCCTCTGGGCTCAGCCGGCGCCCCATGTGCACCCGGTCGTTGAAGGCGTCCTTCCGTGTGCCACCGTCGTCCAGCAGGTCCCAGGCGATCCGTTCGTCCGCCTGGTCGGCCATCTGGAGGGCGTCCTGTATCTGCGTGTGCGCCCGGCGCAGGTTCTCCCCCACCGGCCCGTTCTGGACATCAGGGTCGTGGGCGACTGCGGGCGGCAGTTCGAAGCTTCCGTCCGGGGCGACCTTCGCCCCGTTCTCCCGGGCCTTCCGCAAGCCGCCACGCAGCATGTCCTGGGCGGCCCGGATGTCGGCCGTGGCCATCTCCAAGGCCAGTCTGATGCCGTCGGCCTCCGCTTGCGCGTTCTCCAGCTGCGTCAGCTCCTCGACCCAGTTGCTGCGGGCCGCTTCGTACGCGGGACCTTGCCAGCCGCTCTTCTCGACGGGGTCCTTCACCTCGGTCCGGTAACGGTCGACGAGGGCCTTCAGTTTCCTGACCTGTTCCTCCCACGCCTCCGCGGCCTTCAGGACCAGGTCCGGATCGGCCTGCTCCAGCTGTCCGACTGTCAGCCCCACGGATTGTCCCCCGCCTTCATCCCCGCGGCGTTGACCGCCTCCGCCGACTGGTAATGGGTGGCGTTGTGCTGGAGGTTCGCGCCCGTACGCCCCATCCGCTCGGCCAGGGCGAAGTTCTGCCGCTCCCAGAGGTCGGCCGTCTTCTTCAGCTGGTCCTCGATCCGCCAACCGTCCACTCCGGACGCCGCGCGGCGCGTCGCGGCGCAGGTGGGTACAGCCGCGTCCAACAGGTCCTGTCTGATGTCGAGCGCTCTGCCGCCGGCCTTTTCGATCGCCTCCGGATCGGCAGCGTAACCCTGCGCGCCCGTACCCGCCCCTGCCATACAGCCCCCTTGATCAGGTGAGCTGCCATCATGCGTCATGCGGCAGCCCGGTGCGGCGCGGGGGCGGAAAGATCCGTGAACTCAGCGCTCGAACGCCACCGTCGACACCACATAGACCACCGGATGCCCCGGCTCGTCGAAATTGACCGCGATGTTCTGGCTCGGGTGGGGGTCCTCGGCCCTGATGGAGGTGCCGGCCCATTGGCCGCCGTCGGCCAGGTCCCAGCCGACCTTGGCGGCCTGGGCGTTGGTGATGGTGATCTCGCCGTCCTTGAGGGCTTCGCGGCTGGTGCCGGCCCATTTGAGGTAGTGGTCGAGGCCCCAGTCGTTGGTTCGGAACTGGACGTACAGTGCGCTGTGATGCCAGGCGTTGGACTCGTAGTAGTAGACGGGTGTGGCGCCGGCCGGGATCGGGACGTTGTAGATGCGCTGCTGCACCTTGGACGGGTAATCGTTGTAGAGGCCGGTGGAGGCGGCCTCCTCCTCCTTGCTCTGGCCGCTGTCGCGGCTCTGTTCCGCGGAGATGACGATGTAGCCCGCCGGGATGGCGACGAGGAGGAAGATGATCAGCGCGGTGAGCCAGCGGCGGCCCCGGCTCGGCCGGGGTGCCGCGGACGCGCCGGACGGGGGCCCGGCCGCCGGCGGCTCGGGGCGTTCGACGGCTTCGCTCGTGGGGTGACCCGGTTCGGGCCGGACCTGGTCACGTTCCTCGGTCATGTGCGGGTTGGCCGGCTCCGTCATCGCCGGCCCGATCGTTCGTACCGCTCGTAACGTTCCACCCGGCGCCGGTTGGCGCGGCGGAAGCGGCGGGCCACCAGGCGCGCCAGGTCGGCGGCGCCGACCATGCCGGCCTCGGGGCCCAGCTGGGCCTTGGCGATACGGGCCTCGGGGCGGTAGCCGCGGCCGGTCAGGGTGCGCCGGAAGGCGTCCCGGGCCGGGCCGATGAGCAGGTCGTCGGCGGCGCTGACGCCGCCGCCGATCACGAAGCAGGAGGGGTCCAGCGCGGCGGCCAGGTTGGCGATGCCGACGCCCAGCCACTGGCCGATGTCCTGGAGCAGTTCGACGCACATGGCGTCGCCCTCGCGGGCCAGCTCGGTGATGAGCGGGCCGGTGATGTCGGTGACGCGGCCGCCGACCCGGTCGATGATGTTGTACGCGACCGGGGAGTCCGCGGCGGCCAGCTCGCGGGCCTCGCGGACCAGGGCGTTGCCGGAGCTGTACTGCTCCCAGCAGCCGCGGTTGCCGCACGGGCAGCGGTGCCCGGCCGGCACCACCTGCATATGGCCGAACTCGCCGGCCACCCCGTACTTGCCGCGCTTGACCGCGCCGTCCTCCAGGATCGCGCCGCCGATGCCGGTACCGAGCGTGATCATGACGAGGTGGTCCTCGCCGCGCCCGGCGCCGAAGCGCCATTCGGCCCAGGCGGCCGTGTTGGCGTCGTTGTCGACCATGACGGGCACCGCCAGGCGGCCCGCGAGGCGGTCCCGCAGCGGTTCGTTGCGCCAGTTCAGGTGGGGGGCGAACAGGACGGTGCTGCGTTCGGCGTCGACCCAGCCGGCCGCGCCGATGCCCACCGCGTGCACGTCGTGCCGGTCGGAGAGGTCCAGCACCAGCTCGGTGATGACGTCCTCGACGACCTTGGGGCTCTTGGACTTGTCGGGCGTCTCGGTACGGACCTTCTCCAGGATCGTGCCGTCCGCGTCGACGACGCCGGCCATCACCTTGGTCCCGCCGATGTCGATGCCGACGGTCGGCACGCGGGGCGCGCTCAGGTGGGAGCGCCGCTCGCGGGTGCCCACCGTGCGCAGCACGGTCGCTCTGGCCGACCCTCGGTGCACACGGTCCCGGTACGTGCTCATCGACCCACCTCTTCGCCGTTGCGGTGGCGGCGGCTGCGTGCTCGCAAGAGTCGTCTCGTCCCTGCGGGTGTCGGGAGGCCGGGGCCTCGGCGTGCATGGTCCGGTGTCGTGCTCGTTCGGTGCGGTACGCGTACGGGGCGTACGTGTACGTGCCGTACGCGTACGTGGCATGCGCGTACGGGCCGTATGCGTACGGTGCCGTACGCGTACGGGCGCGTTCCCGGAGCGGGCCCCGGGGGCGCGGGGCCGTGCCCGGCGGCGTTGACGTGCACGGTCCGGTGCGATTGTGCCCTAACAGCGGTACACGGCGCATGGCGGCGCGGGCCCCGCGGAACCCGCGCCACCGCCCGTGGGCCGCCCCGCTCAGTGCGTGGGGTGGCCGCCGAGGTGGCTGGGCTCGGGCGCGCGGGCCAGCTCGTGGCTGAGCTGTTCCAGCTCGCTGCCGCCTGCCATCTGGCGCGTCAGCTCGTCCAGGGCGATCTCGGACCGGGTGTGGCTGCCGGCCATCGTGCCCCGCTTGAGGAGGACGAAACGGTTGCCCACGAGGTAGGCGTGGTGCGGGTTGTGGGTGATCAACACCACGCCGAGGCCGGCGTCCCGCGCGGCCGCGACGTACTTCAGGACGACGCCGGACTGCTTGACGCCGAGCGCCGCCGTCGGCTCGTCCAGTACCAGCACCTTCGCGCCGAAGTACACGGCGCGGGCGATGGCCACGCACTGCCGCTCGCCGCCGGAGAGGGTGCCGATGGGCTGGTCCACGTCGCGCAGGTCGATGCCCATGCGCAGCAGCTCGGCGCGGGTGGTCTCGCGCATCAGCTGGACGTCGAGCCGCTTGAAGGGGCCGACGCCCTTGGTGGGCTCGGAGCCGAGGAAGAAGTTGCGCCAGACCGGCATCAGGGGGACGACGGCCAGGTCCTGGTAGACGGTGGCGATACCGCGGTCCAGTGCCTCGCGCGGGGAGGACAGCCGGGCCGGTTCGCCCTCGATCGCGAAGCGGCCCGTGTCGTGCTGGTGCAGCCCGGCGATGATCTTGATGAGGGTGGACTTGCCCGCGCCGTTGTCACCGAGCACACAGGTGATCTCGCCCGCGTGCACCTCCAGCGAGACGCCTTCCAGGGCCTTGACGTTGCCGTAGAACTTGCTGACGTCCGTCAGCTCCACGAGGGGCGGCGCGGCCTCCGGGGCCCGTACGTCCTCCGCGGCGTCCGCGCCCGGCACCACGTCCGGCACCGCGTCCGTGTCCTCCGTACGCTCCGGCGTGCGCTCCGCCCTGTCCGGCTTCTCCGGGGTGCTCATTTCGTCGCCTCCGCGCGCTTGCGGACCCATGCGTTCAGGAGCGTGGCCAGCAGCAGCATCGCTCCGAGGAAGAACTTGTACCAGTCCGGGTTCCACTGGGCGTACACGATGCCCTTGCTGGCCATGCCGAAGATGAAGGCGCCGACGGCGGCGCCGATCGCCGAACCGTAGCCGCCGGTCATCAGGCAGCCACCGACCGCGGCGGCGATGATGTAGAGGAACTCGTTGCCGACGCCCTCGCCGGACTGGACCGCGTCGAACGAGAACAGCAGGTGCTGCCCGGAGATCCAGGCGGCCAGCGCCACGCCCATGTACAGGCCGATCTTCGTCCTGGTGACCGGGACGCCGACCGCCCGCGCGGCGTCCGCGCCGCCGCCCACCGCGAAGATCCAGTTGCCGGCGCGGGTGCGCAGCAGGATCCAGGTGGCGAGCGCGACCAGGCCGATCCACCACAGGATGGTGACCTGGATGTCCACGCCGCCGATGCTCAGGTGGGACGCGAACAGCGCCCTGGCCGAGTCGAAGCCCTCCATGTCGGCGATGGACTTCGTCGAGACGGTGCCGCTGATCAGCTTGGTGAAGCCGAGGTTCAGGCCGGTCAGCATGAAGAACGTACCGAGGGTGATGATGAAGCTGGGCAGCTTCGTACGGGTCAGCAGGAAGCCGTTGAAGACCCCGATGGCCAGGGTGACCAGCAAGGACACCCCGACGCCCACCCAGACGTTCGCCGTCATCTGGTAGCTGAACATCGACGAGACGAGCGCCGAGCTGACGACCATGACACCGGCCGACAGGTCGAACTCGCCGCCGATCATCAGCAGCGCCACCGGCACGGCCATGATGCCGATCGTCGACGACGTGTACAGCACGGTCGAGAGGCTGGAGGCCTGCAGGAACGTGTCGGCGGCGAAGGAGAAGAAGAGGAAGACCGCCACGGCGCCGACCACCGCGCCCAGCTCGGGGCGGCTCATCAGGCGGCGCGCCGGCGATCTGGGCACCAGGCGCTCGTCCGGCTCCTGGCCGCCCTGCGGTCCGCTGTCCTTCACGGGTGTCTCCGCGGTGCTCATCGGGTTCCCCGCTTCGTGTACTCCTGCAGGGCCTCGGCGTCCTGTTTGGTGATCACCTGGGGGCCGGTGAAGACCGGCTTGCCGCCGCCGAGGACGTCGGCGTTGTACTTGTAGAGCCACAGCAGGTCGACGGCCTGGTAGCCCTGGAGGTAGGGCTGCTGGTCGACGGCGAAGCCGAGCGAGCCGTCCTTGAGGCCGTCGGCGACCTTCGCGTTCAGGTCGAAGGTGTCGACCTCGGCGTCGCTGCCGGACTGCTCCTTGGCCTTGACGGCGGTCGGGGCGAACGGCGCGCCGAGGGTGACGACGGAGTCGATGTCCCGGTCCGACTGGAGCTTGGCCTCGATGGTGGACTGCACGTCGGGCATGTTGGTGCCCTCGACGTACAGCTTCTGCAGGTCGCCCTTGAAGGTCTTCTTCGCGCCGTCGCAGCGCTGCTCGTGGCCGACGTTGCCCTGTTCGTGCAGGACGCACAGGGCCTTCTTGCGGCCCCGCCGGTTCAGCTCCTCGCCGACGGCCTCGCCGGCCACGGTCTCGTCCTGGCCGATGTGGGTCAGGGCGCCGAACGCCTTGGACGCCTCGGCGCCGGAGTTCACGGTGATCACCGGGATGCCGGCCTTCTCGGCCCGGGCGACCACGTCCTTCATGGCGTCGGGCTTGGCCAGCGTGACGATCAGCCCGTCCACCTTCTGGTCGATGTAGGACTGCACGAGCTGGCTCTGCCGCTGTGCCTCCTTGTCGTGCCCGTAGACGAACTTGATGTTGTCCTTGGCGGCGGCCTGCCGGGCGCCGTTCTGCACGATGTCCCAGAAGGTGTCGCCGTCGCCCGAGTGGGTGACCATGGCGAAGGTCCACCTCGGGGTGTTGACGGCCGCCTTGCCGCCGGCGGTCTGGGCGGCGCGCGCTTCCTCGGCTCGCTTGCCGCCGGTGCTGCTGCACCCCGCCAGGGACGCGGCGAGCACCGCTGCCAGCACCGCGGTCACCGCGCGTACCCCTGTCCGAACCCTTGCCACGAGGTCGAGCCCTTCTCGTTGCTGTCGCTGCTGTCACTGTGCGCCCGGGGGCGCTGTGCCGGGTTTGGGCCGAAAATGATCGGTCCCGGCCGCCCAAGTATCCGTTACGCCTGTTCCGCGTGGGATCAGCGGGTCCGGTGCCCCGGGTGTCCCGGCGGCTCAGGAGGATGGCCGTACGGGCGACGGCCCGGGGCCCGGCGGGGGTGACGAAGAAGCGCACCGGCCTGCCGGCCGGCCCGCTCGGTGAAGGTGCGCACGGTACGTCTCATGGAACCGCCTTCTCTCCGGCACCGCCCGATGGCGGATGGAGGAGTTCTAGCGGCGGCCGCCGAGTCCCGTCAATGCTTTGTCCGAACATTCTTACCCGTACGGACGGATCCGCCGCGCGGCGGTCGCGGGGCCGTACGGGTGGGGGCGCTCCCTCCGGGCCGTACGAGTTCAGGATCGTACGAGCTCAGGGCCGTACACACTCAGAGCCGTACGAGCTCAGGGCAGTACGCGCGCAGGGCAGTGCGCACTCAGGGCCGCACGAGCAGCTGAAACTCGAAGGCGTACCGCGACGCCCGGTAGACGTGCGAGCCGAATTCGACCGCGCGGCCGGTGTCGTCGAAGGTCGTGCGCTGCATCGTCAGCAGCGGAGCACCCTCGGGCTCGCCGAGCCGCTCGCCCTCCTCGGCCGTCGCGGCGCGCGCGCCGACGGCCTGGCGGGCGCTGTGCAGGGTGATGCCGGCCGCCCGCATCAGGCGGTACAGACCGGTCTCCTCCAGGCGCTCGGTCCTGAGGTCGAGCAGCCCGGCGGGCAGGTGGTTGCACAGGTGGGCGACCGGTTCACCGTGCGTGAGACGCAGCCGCTCGACCCGTACGACGTCGGCGCCCTCGGCGATCCCGAGCGCGGCGGCGACCTCGGCGGTGGCTTCGGTGGTGGTGTTGAGGAGCACGCGGGTGGCGGGCTTCTGCCCGGCGGCCTCCAGGTCGTCGTAGAGGCTGCTCAGCTCCAGCGGGCGCTTGACCTGGCTGTGCACGACCTGCGTACCGATGCCGCGGCGCCGCACCAGCAGCCCCTTGTCCACCAGCGACTGGATCGCCTGGCGGACGGTCGGCCGGGACAGCCCGAGGCGCCCGGCCAGCTCGATCTCGTTGCCGAGCAGGCTGCCCGGGGCCAGCCCGCCGGTCTCGATCGCCGCCTCCAGCTGCTGGGACAGCTGGAAGTACAGCGGGACCGGACTGCTCCGGTCCACGCTGAACTGGACGGGCCGCTCGGCGACCTTGGAGTCTGTTGCGCGTTTCCCCACGGCTTGGAGCGTATCCGGCCGCGCTGATGACGGGAAGTCCGGAGGTCACATTGTCCGGACAATCACAGACGGGGATGGTACGTACCAATCGCCTCAGCCCACGCTCCGCACGTGCAGGCCATCACTCCGGCCCTCACTTCGCCATCCAGGCGTCCTCGTACTTCCGGTACGTCCCGTCGTGCTTGGCCAGGTGCACCCACTGGTCGACGTACTCCTTGAACTGGACGTCGGCGCGGGGCACGGCGTACGCCTTCTCGGAGAAGGTGAAGGGCCGGTCCGGGTGGACCGCGCACAGTTCGGGGTGGATCTTGGCCTGGTAGCGGGTCTCGCTCGCGTCGGTCATCATCACGTCCGCGCGGCCCGCGATGATCTCGTCGAAGATGGTGGTGTTGTCGGCGTGCGGCTTGATGGTCGCGCGCTTGATGACGGAACGGGCGAACTGTTCGTTGGTGCCGCCGGGGTTGACGACGACCGTGGTGCCCGGACGGTCGATCTCCTCCAGCGTCCGGTACGTGTCCCGGTCCGCACAGCGGACGATGGGGGTCTTCCCGTCGGTGCGGGTCGGCTCGCTGAAGGCCGCCTTGCGGGCGCGCGGAAGGGTGATCGAGACGCCGCCCATGGCGATGTCGCAGCGCCCCGCCACCAGGTCGTCGACCAGTCTCGCCCAGGTCGTGGCCACGTACTTCGGTCTGGCGTCCAGGCTCTCGGCGAGGTCGCGGGCCATCGAGATGTCCACGCCGCGGTACGTCCCGGACGTGGGGTCGCGGTGCGTGAAGGGGCGGTAGTCACCGGTGGTGCAGACGCGGAGGACACCGCGCCGGGGAACGGTGTCGAGGAGGGACGCGGGGCGCGTCGCGGTGTACGCGGTGGTGGGCGGCCGGTCCGGGCGGGCGGCCGGGTCCGCCGGAGCGGTCGTCGGTGCGGCGGCGGTGAGGGCGAGGGCGCAGGTCAGGGCGGGGAGAACGGCGGCGCGGCGCATGGTGCGGCTCCTGTACGCGGCGGGACGTGGCGGATCGGGCCGTCAGCGTGGCAGAGCGCGATACCGGAGTGAAGGGCGCGACCGGCTGGTGGGACGGCTCACGGCCCGGGGGCGGGGGTGCACGGGCGGGGGCCGGCAGCCACCGGAAACGCGCTAACCGCCGTACCTCCGCGCGAGTTCCCGCAGCCGTTCCGCCGCCTCGGCTGCCTGCGCGCCGGTGAAGGGGAGGCCGGGCATCCGGGCCAGCTCCTCGATCCGCTCGGCGAAACGCAGGTACGCGCGGTGCGCGTGTTCCCGGCAGGGCGCGCAGGTGACCTTCTCCGGGCGGGGCGAGGTCATCGCGTAGGGCCGCCGGCATCCGCACCCGGTGGTGACGACACTCGGCGCGTCGGGCGCCCGGCCCAGCAGCCGCGCGGTCACGTCACGGAAAGCGGCGCCGGCTCGCACCACGTCCTTCTCCACATGGATGTGCGGGTCGTGCTCGTCCATCCGCGCCTCCGCCCCGTGCGGGTCGCCATGGGCCCAGGGTAGGGCTTGGGTGGCGCCGGTGGACCGGTCACGCCCAGGGGCCCGCCGGCTCACGGCGGGCCCGCACGATGCCGTACCGCGCTAGCGCCAGCGCACCGGCAGTCGCTCGGGGCCGCGGATCGTCATGCCGGTGCGCCAGGTCAGGGTGTCGTGGTCGGCGTCCAGTGCCAGGCCGGGGCAGCGTTCCAGGAGGGTGCGGACCGCGATGCGGCCCTCCATGCGGGCCAGTGGGGCGCCGAGGCAGAAGTGGATGCCGTGGCCGAAGGCGACGTGGCCGCGTGTTTCGCGGGTGATGTCGAAGGTGTCGGGGGCCGGGAAGCGTTCGGCGTCGCGGCCCGCCGCCGCCAGGCCGACGATGACGGCCTCGCCGGCCGGGATGACCGTGCCGCCGATCTCGACGGGCTCGATGGCGAACCGCCAGGTGGCGTTCTCCACGGGTCCGTCGTAGCGCAGCATCTCCTCCACGGCGTTGTCCAGCAGGGAGAAGTCGGCGCGCAGGGCGGCCAGTTGCGCGGGGTGGCGGAGCAGTGCGCGCGTCCCGTTGGCGATCAGGTTGACGGTGGTCTCGTGGCCGGCGACGAGGAGCAGGAAGGCCATGCCGAGGAGTTCCTGCCGGGAGAGCTGGTCGCCGCCCTCGTCGCTGGTGCGCACCAGGGCGCTCAGCAGGTCCTCGCCGGGCGCCTTCCGCTTGGCCTCGATCAGGTCGTCCAGGTAGGCGGCCATGTCCCGGGCGGCGGCCATCGACGCGTCGTGGCTGGTCGGTGAGACCAGTTCGTTGGACCAGACACGGAAGGTCTCCCGCTCGATGTCGGGCACGCCGAGCAGTTCGCAGATGACGGTCATCGGGAGCGGGAAGGCGAGCGCCTCGACGAGGTCGGCCCGGCCGTCGGGGGCGGCCAGCATGGCGTCCAGCAGCTCGTCGGTGATCTGCTGGACGCGCGGGCGCAGCGCCTCGACGCGGCGCGAGGTGAACTCCCGGGCCACCAGCTTGCGCAGCCGGGTGTGCTGCGGCGGGTCCGCGTCGAGCATGTTCATCAGCTGCCACTCGGTGTCCTCTTCAGGACCCAGGACGGGGGCGCCGGAGCGGGTCCAGTCCTTGGCGAGCCGGGGGTCGGCCAGTGCGGCCCGGGCTTCCTCGTACCCGACGACGAGCCAGGCGACCAGGCCTTCGGCCTCGGGGAGTCGGACCCGGTGGACCGGCCCCTGGCCGCGCAGCTTGGCGTAGTACGGGTGGGGATCGGCGACGAAATCCGGGCCGTATGCGCCCAGGTCGATGATTTCCGGCATGGTGGAGTCCGCCCCTCGTAGGCTTTTTCGTCACCGTACGTACACGAGGGGCGGGCGGCATCGGCCCCGCGGAGGAGGCGGCCGGCCGTACCTCCTCCGTGGGGAGTGCTTCACTCGCGGTACTGCCGGGAGCGGGGCCGGTCTCAGACGTCGTACAGGCCCGGTACCTCCGGGCCGGCAGGCGGCTGCGGGGCGGCGTCGGCGAGGCGGGCGAGCAGGTCGGCTGCGCGCTTGGCGACCGTCTCGCGGTCGCCTTCCGAGAGCGCCGAGCCCATGCCCACCGCGACCGCGCCGGCGGCTATCCACTCGGGAGCGGTCTCGACCGTCACACCGCCGGTGGGCAGCACCGGTGCCTGCGGCAGGGCCGCGCGGACGTCCCGGAGCCAGCCCGGGCGGTGCGCGGAGGCCGGGAAGAGCTTGAGCGCGTCGGCGCCCAGCTCCAGGGCGCGCACCATCTCGGTGGGGGTGGCGACGCCCGGGAAGACGGGGACGCCGTAGCGGTGGCCGGTGCGGATGACCTCGGCGTCCAGGCTGGGGGAGACCAGGAAGCGGGCGCCGGCGTCCACGGCCATCCGGGCCGAGACGGCGTCCAGGACCGTGCCGGCGCCGATGACGGCGTCGTTGCCCAGCTCGCGGCTGAGGGTGGTGACCGCCTCCAGCGCGAACGGCGTGGTCAGCGATATCTCCAGGCTGGTGATCCCGGCGGACAGCAGGGTGTCAGCGGTGGCGCTGGCCTCGTCGTAGGTCTCGCTGCGGACGACGGCGAAAACACGCTGCGCCAGAGCGGCCCGGGTGATCTCCCAGCGGTACACGGCAGTTCGCCGCCTTCCTTGTCTCAATCGCCAAACCCGTCGCGGTGCGCCCGCGGAACGGCCGGGCACACGGCGCCTCATGGGCCGTGCCGCGCCGCAGGTGACCTCGTCCTGGTCCCTTTGCCACCGTTGCCCGCCCATTCGTCGTTTCTACCGAAACGCTACCGGGAACCGCTGACAATCCTCTCGCGGGGGTGTGCCCCGCTACCCGCCGAACTCCCGGAACCGACCGGGCGGCAGGGCCGCGGCACCCACGGTGACCACAACGCGGCGGGCGGGGGACGCGGCGGGGCCCCGCGCCCCCCCCGCCCCCGCACCGGATTTGTTTT